>JAJDXW010000314.1 GCA_022823045.1 Gammaproteobacteria bacterium | reverse complement strand
TCCGCCCATCGCGCCGGCACCGACCATCGTGCTGATGATTGTCGTGGCGAACTGCGTGCACCTGCTGGTGGCCTTGCAGCAGCGCATGCGTGCCGGGGATTCCCGGCACAATGCGATCGTCGAATCCATCCGGCTCAACCTGCATCCGGTGTTCCTGGCGAGCCTGACGACGGCGCTCGGATTCTTGAGCATGAACTTCTCCGAAGTGCCCCCCTACCGTCACCTCGGCACCTTCGTGGCCTTCGGCATCGTTGCCTCCTTCATTCTCTCCGTCACCTTCCTGCCCGCCCTGCTTTCGCTTCTCCCGGTTCGGGCCGCAAAGGAACGCCGGCTCCGCGGGCCCACCATGCACCTGCTGGCGGATTCCGTGCTGCGCCACAGGAAGGCGATGTTCTGGGGATGGCTCGTGATCGTGCCGGTGATGATCCTCGCCATTCCCCGTAACGAGCTCAATGACGTCCTGGTTCACTTCTTCGACGAGAGCGTCGAGTTTCGGCAGGATACGGACTTCATGGACGAGCGCCTGAGCGGCAATACCCTCCTCGAGTACTCGCTGGAGGCACCTGACGAAGGCGGAGTCACCGATCCCCGGTTCCTCGCCGAGGTTTCGAGCTTTGCCGACTGGTACCGTGAGCAGCCCCCGGTGCGCCATGTGGCGGTCATCACCGATACCTTCCGGCAGCTCAACAAGAGCCTGCACGGCGACGACCCGGCCGCCTGGCGGATCCCGGAAAGCCAGGAGCTGGCGGCGCAATACCTGCTGCTCTACGAGCTCTCGCTTCCGCAGGGTCTGAACCTGAACAATCAGATCGACCGATCCAGGTCGGCCACGCGAGTGACGATATCGGCGGAGACGCTCTACTCGCAGGAACTGCTCGAGCTGAACGCGCGCGCCGAGGCCTGGCTTCAGGAAAACGCGCCGCACGTGGCCGGCGTCAACAGCACCGGTCCGGCGGTCCTCTTCGCCTGGATCGGGCAGCGCAACATCCGCGCCATGCTGCTCGGGACGATGGTGGTGCTACTCGCCATTTCCGCCATTCTCTTCTTCGCCTTGCGGTCGCTGCGGCTGGGGCTCGTCAGCATCGTTCCCAACCTGGTTCCCGCCGTGCTGGGCTTCGGTGTCTGGGGGTTGACGGTCGGACAGGTGGGGCTCTCGCTGTCCGTCGTCGTGGCGATGACCGTGGGCATCGTCGTGGACGACACGGTGCACTTTCTCAGCAAGTATCTCCGTGCGCGACGCGAGCACGGCCGGGGTCCGGAAGAGGCGGTGCGTTACGCCTTCGACACGGCTGGTCATGCCCTGTTCACGACGACGGTCGTGCTGGTGGCCGGTTTCCTGATTTTCGCGTTTTCTCCGTTCGTTCCCACCGCCCAGGTAGGGGTCCTGACCGCAATGATCATCGCGTTCGCGCTCATTGCGGACCTGTCGCTCCTGCCGGCGCTGTTGACGGCGGTGGATCGCCGTTTCGCGGAGCGTCCTGCGCGTGCGGGCTAACGGTCTGCCCGAACCCGGCGGGCCCGGGCGGCGTCCGGGTCGATGGGAACGCGGGCCGGAGCCGCGACGTTCCCCGGGACCGGGCCGGTGAATCGAATGAAGAATCCCGTCATATGAAGAATCCCATTGACGCGGCGGACTACCTCGCCTCGAGAGCCGGCGAGGACAGTGACTTTCGCGAACGTCTTCTCGCAACACCCAGGAAAGCAATCGAAGAGGAATTCGGCGTGACCCTGGCCGAAGATCACGAGATTCACGTGCACGAGGAAACGTATGCCGCGACGCACGTGGTGCTTCCGCCGCGCAGCAAGTTCAGTGAGGCCGAACGGAACGAGGCGCGAACCGGCGCGGCATCACTCGAGTTTCTGAGGAAGACCATGCACGATCCCGCGCCCCCGATTCGTCGCCTCGCGACGAAACCGGCGACTGCCCCGGCGAGCACGGTTACGCGCGAGGCGCTTGCCGACGCGGGAACGGACAGCATCCGCCGCGGTCTCGGTTTCCTGCAATCCACGATCGACGAGACCGGCGCCTGGCACTGCATCCGGTTCAATGTTGCAGACCCGGACATTCCTCGGCATTTCGAAAGGCCTCCTTTCGTTTCGGCTCTGTGCACACTCGCCCTGGAAAGTTGCACTGAAGCGCGGGCGAGGGCCATTTGCGCCGCAACCAGGGCGTATCTCGCCGACACCATCGAGTATCCCGGACTGTGGCGCTACTACCGGCACCTGCCCCAGGATCTCGACAGCACCACGCTCTGCTCGCTGGTTATCGGGACACACCCCTGGATCCTGCTCGGAAGGAACGTTCCGCGATTACTGGGGAATCGCGACGAGGAAGGGCGTTTCATGACCTGGGTGCTGGCGGAAGATGAACCCGGCGTGCTGTCGCCGTTTCGTATCGAAGCCGACCCCGTGGTCAATGCGAATGCCATTGCCTACCTTGGCGACCACCCCGAAACCCGGAATGCCCAACGATGGCTGGAAGCCTTGATTGCCGAAGGCAACCTTGATGGTTCGTCCAAGTGGTATCCCGACACGATCGCCATCCACTACGCGGTTACACGCGCCATGGTTCGCGCGCGGCCCGCCCTCGAGCGACTGCGTCCGATACTTGCGGATCGTATCCTCGGCTTGCGCGACGATGAAGGCGAATTCGGCAACGTCCTTCAGACCGCTCAGGCAATGTCGGCACTCTACAATATCGGAAACCTTGAAAGAATCGACGCGAAACGCCAGGTGGAAAAACTCATGAATTCGCAACGTGAGGACGGTAGCTGGCCGGAGCTTCTCGCCTTTGGTGATCAATCATTGAAATGGGGCGCGGCAGGCCGGATTGGGCATGGCTCCGAATCCGTTACTTCAGCGTTTTGTATCGAAGCGCTGGTGCGTCTGGTTGAAATCCTGAAAACGCGAAGGATTTGCGGGTCGGATTGTCCGATGATAACATGAACCCCGATGCAGGCGGAAAATAGTCCATCAGGGAAACTGCCATGCCGCAAGATACAAGCGCAGGTCGTGACCCGGGCCCGAACGAGGCGGTGATCTCGCAGTACATCGAACCGTCGATTCGCAGCGCCCTTCCGCATTATCTTCCATTGTGCATTTTCCCGTTGATTCTTGTCGGTGCAATTCATGGCGGCTGGTGGCTGTTGCCGGCGCTTGTGTTCATGGGTGTCGCCGGCCCGCTTGATCGGGCGCTGGGTCCCGACGGACGCAGCATGAACCCGTCGAGTACACCGGAGCGCCGCCTGCTCTGGCACAATCTGCCGGTCTGGTCCTGGGCGTTTCTGTGGCCGCCGACGCTCATTTTTGGAATGTGGCAGATCCTTGTCGCGGGTCGGTTCGCAATCTGGGAAGACGTGCTCCTGGCGATCATCCTGACCATGGAAGCACAGGCGGTATTCGTGGTCGGTCACGAACTGATTCACCGGCGTTCCACTTGGGAAAGACGGCTCGGCGAGTTCCTGCTTTCCTCCGCCTCTTATCCGCAATATGCGACGGAGCATGTCTATATCCACCATGCCAAGGTCGGCACCCCGCATGATGTGGGGTCCGCTCCGAAGGGCGAGAGTTTCTGGCGGTACTTTCCAAGGGAGGTCGCAAGCAACCTGACCAATTCCTGGAAAATGGCGGCAGAACGCCTGGCGCGGCGCCGTCTGCCCCTGTGGCATTACAGCAATCCGTTCTGGCGCTATGTCCTGGCGCTGGCGTTCTGGTATGGGCTGGTGTTCTGGATGGGCGGGATCCGGGCGGTTCCGGTCTTTGTCTTCCTTGGTCTTTGCTGTGTATTTTCGATGAAGATCAGCAACTACCTTCAACACTACGGTCTGCGCCGGGTCCGTCTGCCGAACGGCCGTTGGGAAAGGGTGATGCCACACCATTCCTGGAGCGCGGACTGGAAGTTCAGCAACTGGATGTTCTTCAACATGCAGCGTCACGCGGACCATCATGCGATGGCATCGCGCCACTATCCACTGCTCCAGGTCCGTGGCCCCGATGAATCGCCGGAATTGCCGGGAACCTACGCCGACATGATGAATATCGTGCTGCGGCCGAAGCGCTGGTTCGAGAAGATGGATCCATTGGTGGACCAATGGCGCAAGCATTTCCATCCGGAGATCGATGACTGGAGCGCCTACGACAGCCCGATTTCCGCCGCGCGGCCCGACGCCTTCGAGGCGATAGTCGAGATCTTCGGCGCCGCCCCGCGGCTCGCCGGACGGATCGAGCGCAACCCGGAGCTTCTCGACAGCCTGCAGGACCGGGAGTTCACCGATCTCGATCTGCCGGGAGGATTCGGACCGGACGAGGAATACGAAACGATTGCGCGGCGCGGGCTTGCGCGAGTCTACTGGACGCACGAAATGGGCGTTCAGGAAATGAAGGACCGGATCGCCGAGTTGCCCGCCGCCGATGCAAGGGAAACCGCCGAGATCGTGCGAAACTGGACGAACGACAAGGCATTTCAGGTCGGTGTGCACGTCGTGCGCGGAAACCTGTCTCCGGACGAGGCGAAGACCGCGCTCTCCAATCTCGCCGAAGCGTCGATTTCGACCGTGCTTGCCGCAGTGGTCGCGGATCGGGTCGACCGGGTGGGATCACTGCATGGAGGCGGGATTGGCGCGATATTCCTGGGCGATCTCGCAAGCCGGGAAGTTTTCCCCGGCGTTGCGGTCGACATGCTGTTTGTCCACGATGGCTGGTCGTCCGGCGAGAGTGAACGCCTGTGCCGCCGCTTCCGGGAGACTCTCACCGACCTGGCGGAGGACAGCCTGTTGTTCTCCCCGCTGCCGCCCGGCGCGAAGTCCCTTCGTGCGGTGCCGCTCTCCGGGTTGGACGAACATTGCGGGACCCCCGCCTCCGGCGAGATCCCCGTCCTCGCCAGGGCCCGTTGCGTGTTCGAGTGCGGCGATTCCGAAATCGTCCGTCGCTTCGGCGAAGCACGGCGCGAGGTTCTCGCCGGGTGCGGCGCGAACGAGTCGCTGATCGCCCGGTTGCGCGCGCCGCAGGAAGAGCCCGCCGAAACGGGCGTGTCCACGTACGACCGGATGCGGGGCGGGCTGGATGATGTCGAGCGGGCGGCGCGATTCCTGCAGCTTGGGCGTGCGGGGACCGGCCACGACGATCCGGCTCCGACCGCCGCGTCGGTGTTCGGTGCCGCGGGTGACGAGCCGTTGGTGCAAGCCGCGGCCATGTGGCGGGACCTCAAGGGCATCACGCGGCTCGTCGGCGAGGAAGGATTCGACGCGGCCGCGGCCGGGCCGAAGGTCAGGTCTCTCGTTGCAAACGCTTGCGGGCACGAGGACTTCGATGCGCTGCAGACGGCGGTCACCGAAACCGCATCCCGCGCCGCCGCCCGGATCGACACGCTTCCTTCGCGCCCATGAGGGTGAGGGTGCCGGCTGATTCGGCACGGAATTCCCGGAGGCCGGCACCCACGGGCGCGAATCGCCGGCAAGGGATACTGGCCCGGACGACCCCTGCGGACCGGGGTCTCGTCAGGATCCCCGCGCTTGTCCCGCACCTCGAGTTCCACGACATCGGCGAAGGGCGGACACTGCTGGTTTCCGAGTCGTTCAACACGCTGCTGCACGGCAAGCTGTATTGCGATCTGCTGCCGCTGCTCGACGGCCGGCACCCGCACGAGGAGATCGTCGCGACCCTCGAGGGCGACCATGCCGGCGCCGATGTGCTTGCGGCCATCGTCTCGCTCTCCGCCAGGGGCTATGTCGTCTCCGCCGAGCACGGCATGGACCGATTCCGGGCCGCCTACTGGTCGTCGCTCGGCGCATCGCCGCGCTGGGTCGAACGACGGCTGGCGCAGTCGCGCATCGCGGTCGAAGGCGACGACGGCCGGTTGATCCGGAAGCTCGAAGAGGGCGGCGGCAGAGTGGGGGCCGGCGACCCCGGCCTCACCGTCATCGTCTGCGACGATTACCTCGACCCGCACCTCGGGGAAGTCAATCGGCGCCGGCTCGAGGCGGGAGCCCCGTGGACGCTGGTACGGCCGCGCGGCATGGAGGCGCTGTTCGGCCCCGTCTTTCGCGCGGATGGGCAAGGGCCCTGCTGGGACTGCCTGGCTTCCCGCCTGCGCGGCCATCGGGAAGTCCACGGCTTTCTTCGCAGCGTTGCCGGCGAGGAGGCTGCCTTCAGACCGTTCGCGGCGGAGCCCCTGGTGCTGGAGGCGTTGTACGCGCTGAGCGCGGCGGAGATCGTCAAGTGGCTGGTGCTGGACGAGGCGGCCCCGATTCACGAACGGGCGATCGCCATGCATGTCGGCACGTTCGCGAGCTCGCACCATCGGGTAGTGCGGCGGCCGCAGTGCCGCGCCTGCGGCGACGAGGCGTTGCATCGCCCGAATCGACCGCCGGCTCCGCTGTCTCTGAAGGCGAGTCCCAAGACCCATCGGAACAGTGGCGGCGCGCGCAAGGTGGCGCCGGAGGTCACCCTGGCGAAGTACGGCCACCTGGTGAGCCCGGTGAGCGGTGTCGTGACCTGGCTCGAGCGCACCACCGACGAGACCGATTCCTGGCTGCATGTCCATTGGGCGGGAAGCAACTTGGGCTTGAGGAGCCGGAGCTTGAGCTCGCTCAGGCGGAGCCTGCGCAGCAAGAGCGCCGGCAAGGGCAGCACCCGAGAGCAGTCCGAGGTCAGCGCCCTCTGCGAGGCGGTCGAGCGCCATTCGGGCGCCTGCCTGGGAGACGAGATCCGGATCCCCGGGCGATTCGTCGAGCTCGCGAGGGACGAAGAGGCGATCCATCCCAACGAGGTGCAGCTCTTCAGCGACGTTCAGCTCGACAACGCCGGGAGCATCAACGCGAAGGGCCACCCGTACAACATCGTCCCGCCGCGTTTCGACCCCGAGGCCGAGATCGACTGGACTCCGGTGTGGTCGCTTACCCGGCAGCGGCATCGCTACCTGCCGACGTCGATGCTCTACAGCATGCCGGCCGAACGGCGCGGCCCCGCCGACCTCGTCGCCGATTCCAACGGCTGCGCGGCGGGCAACACCCTGGAAGAAGCCATCCTGCAAGGCTTCTACGAGCTGGCCGAGCGCGATGCGTTCGCCATCTGGTGGTACAACCGGCTGCGGGTGCCGGCCGTCGATCTTTCCCGCTTCGACGACGAGTACCTCGCATCGGCATCGGACCATTACGCCCGCTACGAGCGGGACCTGTGGATGCTCGACGTCACCTCCGATCTGGGCATTCCCACGTTCGTTGCGCTCTCGCGGAGACCTGACGCCGGGTCCGAGGACATCATCTACGGCGCCGGCGCCCACGCCGACCCGCGGTTGGCCGCCCTGCGTGCGATTTGCGAATTGAACCAGTGCCTTACCTGGCTGCCGGGTCCCGGGAGGGGCGACGGTCGTCCCATGATCGATGATCCGCTGGCGCTTCGGTGGTGGAGGACCGCTCGACTCGCCGACTGTTCCTGGCTGGCGCCGGCGGCGGACGAGCCCCCCATCGGGGCATCACCTGTTTCGATGATTGAATCGGCGGACACGCGCGAAGATGTGGAGAAGTGCCGCGCGCTCGTCGAGGCCCGGGGCATGGAGTTCCTGGTGCTGGATCAGACCCGGCCCGACATCGGCATGCCGGTCGCGCGGGTCGTGGTGCCCGGCATGCGCCACTTCTGGGCGAGATTCGCGCCCGGGCGCCTGTACGACGTGCCGGTGCGCATGGGCTGCCGCGAGCAACCTCTCGCCGAGTCCGACCTGAATCCCGCACCGGTAATCGCGTGAAGAGACGACATGAACATCCTGGATACTGACGAGGCAGTTGCCCTTACCCAGGAGCGTCTCGCCGAGGAGGGCGGCACGATGGGGGACCTGCTCGGGCACTTTCGCAACCGGGTTTCACCGATTCTCGTCGGAGACCCGCAGTGGGAACGGGTGCTCGAGTGCGCCGGCAGACACCCGATCACGATGGGCGCGCTTCCCTTCGGCTTCGAGCTGCCGCTGCATGAACGAAGACCCACGGCGGATCTCGGCGTCTCGTTGACCAGCGGAAGCCGGCCAGCCGCGTTTTTCCTTGAACGAGCAAGGAACGACAAGACGGACGAGACCGCGAGAGCGCTCGGGCGGCTGCTCGGACAGATGGATTCCGACGGCTCGCGTCTGCGTGGGATCGTCGGCCGCAAGGTGATGCTCGAATATGACATCGGCTCGGCCCGGGACGGCGAATCCTCCCTTCCGGGAATGTTCCTTCGTCCCGGCGAACGCCCGATTCTCGGCGCGCGCGGCCAGGCGGATGATGTCGGCCTGGTGGTCGACGCACTGGTCTCCTGCGTCGGCTGGGAGCGGAATGACGCCGAGCGGAAGAACGCGCTACGAGCCTACCTGGCGCAGCCCGAAGATACCCGCCTCGATTCGTTCGGCGTGTTCCCCGCCCGCTCCCGGTCAATCCGGCTGGCGATCATGGGCTTCAGGACCCGGCGGGAAATATGTTCCTGGCTCGAGGACGCGGGTTGGCCGGGTGCGATCCCGGTCGTCGATTCCGTGATCTCACGCTTCCGGGAACGGGCCAACATCGTCAGGTCCGGGGCGAATATCGACGTACGCGAAACGGGGCTCGGTCCGACCCTGGGGCTGACCCTGATCGTCAAGCAGAGATATACGAGAGATTCACGCTATTGGCTCGACGGCCTGACCGATTGGGAGCCGTTTCTGGAAGCCCTGCGCCACGAGGATCTCGTCGTTCCGGAAAAGCTTGCGGCGCTTGGGGAATGGGTCTCGAAACCGACCGTGCTCTTTGCGAAGTCCGGGCGCTATGTGCTGCTGCGCGGCATTCACCACATAAAGCTGGTCGTGTCCGGAAACCGGCTTCGACAGGCCAAAGCCTACGTGTTCATGGTGCTATCGGCGGTTTCCCTCTAGCCCCGGCCGCAACGTACGCATCACACCCTCCACGCCCCGGCCGGGGGCGTGGGGGCGGTTCAGGACAGGTACGGCCCCTGAATCCTGCTCGACGGAAGTCGGGCTTACCAGCAGCAGCACAGCCCGGCCGAGATGGCCTCGAGCTGCTCTTCGGTGAGGTTCGGGTCCGGCGGGAGCGCCAGGTGAACCGTCTGCATGTCGCTCTCGTGGACCTCGATGTTCATCGAGTCGGGGATCGTGATGCCCAGCTCCTCGCTGATCGTGGACTTGGGGTCCGCGAGAAGCGCCTGCCTGAACTCGTCGTCCAGGGCGGACTTCTCAACGATGTGCTGCAGCATTTCATCGCCGGTCCTCATTGCGATCCTCCTTCGCTCTGCGTGACGAACGACGTTGGTGAGTCAGAGGATCGTTACACGTCCATGATCGGATGATCAATACCTTTTGGGCATGCCCCTTGCAGGCCGGGGTCGCGCGCGGAATCAGGCGCCCGCGGCAGTGGCCACGCACGCGAGGGCCGCAATCGTGCCGCCGAAACGCGTCAGCGTACGCGTCGAAGTGCCGTCTTGGAGAACTCGCTCTCGTCGAGAGCATTGCGGAATCGAAAATCGGCCCATTCGAGCACGGTGCTGGCGCCGGTCAGATGATTCTCCATCGTCTGTTCTCCCGCCCGCCAGTACCGATCCAGGTATCGACGATAGCCCGCGAAGGTGAGCGTCTTCAGGTGCGAGTCCTTTCGGTCGTAAAGCGCCATCTTCCAGGTCCGAAGCTCACCCGTGTCCTGCCAGACGACCTTGCGGCTGTATCCGGATTTCTCATCCAGAGGAACTTGCTCGGTCACCGTGCAGGTGAGCTCGCCGCAGGGCTCGTCGCGAAGATACCTGTAGGAGTACTCCTCCACCTCCGGGGGGCTCATGTCTTCGTAGGAAAACTCGCTTCCCATGAATGACCCCGACCGCTTCGCGGCGTTGATGCGTTTCACCCTCTTCAGGGCCGGCAGATACAGCCACTGGTCGTCCGGGGTGTTGACGTGAGCATGGGTCAAGAGGGCGGTTCCCTGCACGTCCCGCGGTCGATCGAACACGAACAGGCTCTTGTCCCCGTCCCCCGGCACCTCCAGCACCTTGAACCGCATCTCGCGCACGCTCTCCCTGCCTTGCCGATCACGGAGCACCATCTTCATCCCGGCCGTGAAATCCCCGAAGCCTTCGTTTCGGGCGCTTGTTTCACGTGCAATTCTCAGGCCCTTTTCCGCCGGCGTCTCTTCCTGGGCAAGGGAATGTGCATTCGGAAAGAAGAAGCACACGAACGCCAGAATGAGAACACCGAACGAATTGCCCCGACGGCACGCGAGACCCTGTGAACAACCCTGAGCCATACCCCAATTCTTGCCGATCTCGTGGTCAGGGAACATTCGGGCGGGTCTCTCGGCGGGCGTGTTGCATTGTACCGTCATTCCCCGGAACGCGTGAAGATCCGGGCTTGCCGAGAGTTTCAGGAGGGGGCGTTCCCGGCCAGGGGATCGCGACCCCACGCGGTTGACCGCAGGCATCCGCCGCGGACGCACGCCATCACGAAAAGCGTGCCGGCGTCGACGCGCCCTCCGCGCCAGGCCCCTTCCGAGCGGATCCGGGGTCCCCTGTCGACCTTGGCCCGCATGTCTTGCGGATCTCCTGCTGCGGCCGCCGATCCGCTCTCGGTAGCGGTCCGTCCGTGCTCTCTCAGTCGCTTCAACGGACCGTCAGCGCGCTCCATTGCCGAAGAAGAGGCGGAGCCGAACCGCCGCGACGCTCCGGGCTGGCGTACTCCGCGCACGGCGCACCGCCCGGAGAAGGCAGCCGAAACGGTCACCGTTCCGGTCGGCGCAGGACGCCGCGAGGGTTCGTTGACGACGCGGTGTGGCAGGACCGAACGGGGGTGCGAGAAACCGCTCCGGTCGGTGACTTGCGGCGAATTCGAGAGCCACACGCCCCCGGCCGCTACCCGAACAACCAAATTTTCCAGTACTTTCAAATTGTTCAGTACGTTGGGGACTTGACGTTTCCTGGTCGTGATTGCAATATTGTCTCTCAAGTCAGAAGGGGCTACGCACGGTCGTGTTCAATAATCCGTTCGACTCGTTTCACAATACCGTTGCTCAGGCCAAGGAAGAACGTGAACAACTCGA
This sequence comes from Gammaproteobacteria bacterium, assembly GCA_022823045.1. Lineage (GTDB taxonomy): Bacteria > Pseudomonadota > Gammaproteobacteria > HK1 > HK1 > JAJDXW01. The sequence continues at coordinate 17,740 of JAJDXW010000314.1, read as the reverse complement.
TCGGCTGCTGACAATTACCACACCGCGGGAGCGTCAGCTCCTCGCCGTCATCGTCGCGTCGGTGGTCATCTTCGCGGCATGGCTCTTCCTTGGCAACGTAGCCCGCAGCATTGCGGTGGACGGCGTGCTGGTCGAGCCTGGCGAAAGCCTGCTCGAGGACGAGCGGACCGTGCAGGCGCTCGTCTGGATCGGGAGCGGCGTCGCGCCGCAGATCATGACCGGGATGCCGGTGGTGATAAACGTGGCCGCGGGGGACGGAGAAGCGCGCAAGCTCGACGGAGAGGTTTCGAACATCTCCGCCGTGCCCTGGCCCGGGAAGCCGGCGCCGCTTGCGTCGGCGGGGCCGATGTCCGTGCACCGGGTCGCTGTCGCGCTCGACGAACACCTTGAATTTGCTTCCCTTGCGGGGAGGAAATGCCGGATTCTCATCGAGCTCGGCAGGCAACCTCCGGTGGCCCTGTTGCGCATGAGGCGACCATAGGGTGCCGCCGCGCGTCTCCGGAGGAGCCGGCGAGAAGGCCGCATCGGACGCCTCGAAACGGAGGGTAATCACGCCGATTGTGTTGCAGATGCACGCGTCGGAGTGTGGTGCCGCGTGCCTCGGAAGCATTCTGGCCTGGTTCGGGCGCTGGGTGCCGCTTACCGAATTGCGCGAACGGTGCGAGGTGAGCCGGGACGGCAGCAGCGCCGCGAGCATCGTGCGCGCCTCCAGACACTATGGCCTCGAATGCAGCGGGCTCAACGTACGAGCCGTTCACCTGGAAAAGCTGGAATTACCCCTGATCGTTTTCTGGCAATTCAGCCATTTCGTCGTGCTCGAAGGGTTCGACGGCCGTTTCTTCTTTCTCAACGATCCGGCCACGGGGCGGCGCAGGCTTTCCGCTGAAGAGTTCAACAAGGGCTACAGTGGAATCGCGTTGCGATTCAGGCGCGGCGCCGATTTCGAGCCCGGTGGCGAGCGGCCCGGTTTGTTCGAACAATCGAGCGCCTTGATCGCCGGATCATGGAATGTGCTTTCCGGGGCGATTGTCTGCGCACTCATGCTGACGTTGCTGACACTTGTCGTTCCCGCATCTCTCGGCATTTTCGTCGACAATGCCCTGGAGGACCATGGACCCTGGGGCGGACTGGTCGCCGCGTTGCTCGGCGCCGGTGTCCTGGTATACATCCTGTCCTTGCTCAAGCATCGATTCCTGCAGCGGCTCGCGGTGCGGATATCGGTGATTGGCTACGATCAGGGGTTGTCGCGGCTGCTTCGGTTGCCGGTGGAGTTCTTCGCCCACCGGCTGGTCGGCGATCTGACGGATCGAGTCTCTTCCATCGACAGAATCGCGAAGAATCTGACGGACCGGTATCTTGTGCTCATTATCGACATGATGATGAGCGCGGTGCTGCTCGTCGCGATGTTGGCCTACGATGTCGTGCTCACCTTGATTGTGCTGTTACTGGCCCTCCTGCACGGAGTTCTCGTCCACTTCCTCAACTCGCTCCGGGTCGTTCGAAGCCAGGCGATGAGGCGCGAACAGGGATTGTTGATTGGTATCGGCATGCAGATGTTGAGTCATGCGGACAACCTTCGCATGACGGGTTCGGACGATCGATTCTTCTCGCGCTGGAGCGGTCAACAGGCGCGCGAGCTGCATGCGCGCCAGCTCCATTCCGAGTTGAGCCACGTCAACGGCGCGCTTCCGGGCCTCGTCACCGCCCTTCGCGGCGCGGCGATCCTGGGCCTGGGGGCGGGCATGGTCATTGCCGGGGAAATGACCCTCGGGACGCTGGTCGCGTTCTATATCCTGTCGGAGATGTTCCTGGCGCCGGTCGGGCGCTTTCTGGAGTTCGCCGACAGACGCCAGGCGCTCGAAACCGATTTGCAACGACTGGAAGACATCTCCAGGACCGCCGAAGACCCCGTCTTTCGCCGCCGAAGTCCGGAATCGGGTTCGATCCCCACGTTCAACGGCCGGCTCCGGCTTGCCGGCCAGCTCGAATTGCGGGATGTCACCTTCGGGTACAACCGGAGCCGACCACCGCTGATCAAGAACTTCAACCTCGTGATCAAGCCGGGGCAGCGGGTTGCGGTGGTCGGTCCCAGCGGTTCCGGCAAATCGACCCTGGCGCACCTGGTTTCAGGCATCTATCGGCCCTGGGCGGGCGAGATCCTGTTTGACGGCCATCCGCGGGACGAGATTCCCGAGGAAGTGCTGCGGCGATCCATTTCCATGGTGGACCAGGAGGTCGTGCTCTTTTCCGCAACCGTGCGCGAAAACATCACCCTGTGGAACCCGGCCGTTCCGGACGAGGTCATCATCGCGGCGGCGCGAGATGCCTCCATCCATGACGACATTCTGCAAAGGCCGCTCGGATACTCGACCCCGGTCGAGGAAGGCGGGGCGAACTTCAGCGGCGGCCAGCGGCAACGGCTGGAGATCGCCCGTGCGCTGGTGAGCAATCCGACCGTGGTCATTCTGGACGAGGCGACCAGCGCTCTCGACGCCGCGACGGAGGAGCTTGTCGATGATGCCTTGCGCCGTCGCGGTGTCACCTGTCTCATCGTTGCGCACCGGCTGAGCACCGTGCGGGATTGTGACGAAATCATCGTGCTCGACAATGGCGTCGAGGTGCAACGCGGCACGCACGACGCGTTGATTGCGGATCGCGACGGCACCTATTTCAAGCTGGTCAGGTCGGGCTGATGCAGGACCCGAGGTCGCGGCACACGTCAATCGCCGAGCTCGCCGCCCGCTCGGGTGTATCCGTCCCGTGCGCCGGCAACCGGCCGGCGAAGCTCGACGACCCGGAAAGTGTCTGGTTCATCGATCGGGGCACCGTCGATCTGTTTCTGATCGAGTCCAGGGACGGGGTGGAGCAGGCAGCGCCGCAGCACCTGTTGCGCCGCGAATCGGGCCGGTTGCTGCCGGGTGTCGCGCCGGACGAACAAGGCGACAACGACGAAGGAACGACCCTCAGCCTGGTTGCCAGGGGACTGCCGGGCACTCTGTTGAAACGCCTGCCGGCGTCGATGCTGTCCGAGGTTCATCCAGCCGAGCTGGCAGAGCAGACCGATACCTGGCTGACCGACATCAGCAACACGCTTTCGCGTTTCGTGAGCCGCGTTCCGCGTCCGACCGCGCTGGCCGAACCCGGTCGGAGCCGGACCCTGGGCCCTTGCACGCTCTCCGTACGGCGCGGTGTGGTATGGGTATCCGGACCGCCTCGCGGCGCGAGCCTGTTCATGGACATGGTCGACCGCGCGGAACCGGCCGAGACCAGCGCCCGCGACGAAGCCGTGATGCCGCTTACGAGGACGAGCTGGCTCACGTTGTTCGACGAGGCGACCGTCTCGGGCAAGTCAACCGAAACACTGGCCCGGGAAGGGAGGCTGTTGCCGGCGCTCGCCTCGTTTCACGCGACCGCGTTCGCTCTGGAGCGCCTCAACCGCCGGCTGGCCGTGGTCGATGATGCGAATATCGAGCGCGAGCGGACAACCAGCCACCGGACGGCCGAAAGGGCGGCCCGACAACGACTGTTCAATATCTATGACCTGCCGCTCGACCGGGATGCCAGTGTCGAGGACACGGCTCTGGCGGATGCCCTGCAGGTCATCGGCCGTCATCAGGGAATCGACTTCACGATCCCCGCGCGCTCGGGACCTTCCGATGCTCCCGTCGGCCTCGTTGACATTCTCGATGCGTCAGGCGTACGCGCCCGGCGCGTTCGACTCAGGGACGAGGAAGAATGGTGGCGCGGCGACAGCAACGCACTGCTGGCATTTCGCGCCGAGGACGGCCGGCCGGTTGCGCTGCTGCCGGGAATGGTCGGTCACTACCGCGAGGTCGATCCGGTCGGCAAGCGCAGGGTCCGGATAACCGCGGAGCGCGCCGGAGCGCTGCGGCCCGAAGCCTGGATGTTCTATCGTCCGTTGCCTTCGGGGAACGTGAAGCCGGCGGACCTGCTGGGAATCGCCCTGCATGGCTCGGCCGGGGAGCTGGCGCGGCTGGTGATCGCCGGGCTTCCGGGCGGTCTCATCAAGCTGCTGCCGGCACTCGCGCTCGGATACGTTGCGAATCACGCGGTGACGGGCGGAAGCGCCGGAGCGCTCTATGCCGTGGCCGTGGCCCTGGCGGGGTTCGGCCTGCTCGGCGCACTGCTGCACCTGTTCCAAAGCACGGCGATGATGCGGTTCGAGGGGCGCTCGGCGTCGCGGGTCGAAGCCGCCTTCTGGGACCGCCTGATGCGTCTTCCGCCGAGCATTCTGCACCGCCATCCGGCCGGAGATCTGGCCATGTCGGGCATGACATTCCAGAATCTTCGCGACGGCTTGCAGGGGGTCGCCGCCGACAGCCTGCTGTCCGTCATCTTTCTGCTTCCGGTCTTTGCCGTCATCTTTTTCTACGATGCGACCTTGGGGGGCATCGCTCTCGTCTTCAGCCTGGCTTCGCTGCTGTTCACCGCGGCCCTTGGATTGCGCCAGATCGCGCCTCATGGGCGGATGATCGGCGCGGCACGTCGCGTAGCCGGCCGGCTGTTCCAGATCGTGGGGGGCATCGTCAAGCTCCGGGTGGAAAGCGCGGAGGGCTCGGCTTTCGCCATCTGGGCACGGAGCTATCGCGATCAGAAACGCGCGGAGCTCGAACTGGGCGCGCTCGAGGGACATTCGCGGGCATTTGGCGCCGCGCTCCCGTTTCTTGCCGGTGGGGTGCTGCTCTTCGCGGTGGCAACGGTGGGCGACCGAAACGTCCCGGTCGGCGATTTTCTCGTCGTCTACACCGTCTTCATCGCTTTCCAGTCCGCCATCGCCCGACTCGGCGAGTCCTTCGGCACCATTGCCGCCATGCTGCCCGCGTTCGATCAGATGCGCCCGATACTCGCCGCGGTTCCGGAAACCGAGGCCGAAGGGGAGCCGGTCGAACGTCTGGACGGGGAGATCCTGTTCGATCACGTTTCCTTCCGATACGAGCCCGACGGCCCGCTGATTCTCGACGATGTCACGATTCGCGCCCGACCTGGTGAATTCGTCGCGATCGCCGGAGCGTCCGGCGCCGGCAAGAGCACCCTGTTCCGGCTCGCGCTTGGAATCGACCGGCCATCCGCCGGCGCGGTGTATTACGACGGACGCGATCTGCAGCACCTGAACCTGAAGCAGGTGCGCCGGAAAATGGGCGCGGTGCCGCAGACCGAGCGACTCCATCCCCACGATCTCTGGGACAACATCGTCGCGCACCACGAGGGAACGGCCGCCGGGGACGTGTGGCAAGCGGCCCGAGCCGCGGGAATCGAACGTGAAATCAAGGCCATGCCCATGGGCATGATGACGATGGTAGGGGCCGGCGGGTCCGTCCTTTCGGGCGGCGAGAGTCAGCGCGTCACCATCGCCCGTTCACTCATCGGCAGCCCGCGAATCATGCTGCTTGACGAGGCGACCAACTGGCTCGACAACGAAAGCCAGGCCGAGGTCATGCACCGCCTCGCCCTCCTGACCTCGACCCGGCTCGTCATCGCCCACCGCCTGTCCACCCTGGAACAGGCTGACCGCATCTACGTGATGGAGGCGGGAAAGGTCGTGCAAAGCGGCTCCTTCAGGGAACTCACGGAGGTTGACGGGGTGTTCCGGGAACTGGTCAGGAGGCAGATGGACTGAGTCGACCATGGGGGACGGTGCAAGCCCGGAAAATTCACCGATGTCCTGGCTAGCGGATGCCAATCTGCTTGCGCGCTGTCGAAGCGCACTTGAGGGGGTACGCCTTGTCACCGCGAGCAGATCCGCGTCCGTGAGCCGGGAAGTTGGCGAGATTCCCGGGCTGGAAACGGAAGAATCGACCGACACGTGGGGAAGTCACGCCAGGTGATACAGCCGGGCAGAAGTTCATTGCGACGGATCGCGGTTGTCGGGCGAGGAACCGCGGGGTCCCTGGCGGCGGCCAGCGTAACGCGTCTCCTCCCCGACCGCGACCACGAGCTGCACCATGTGTACGACTCCCGCATCCCGGCCATCGGCGTGGGTGAAGGCAGTTGGCCGAGCCTGGTTCAGGAGCTGCGGCAACTGACGAATCTGCCCCACGAGACCGTCCAGCAACGCTTGAAAGGAACTCGCAAGTACGGTGTCGCATTCGAGGGTTGGGGTCGGCGCAATCGCGACTTCACTCACTACTTCACGCCCCAGCAGGTGTCCTACGCCTACCACCTGTCCGCCGACCTGATGGCGGACCTGCTGCACGAAGGCACGCGCGCGCACCACATCGACGCGAAGGTGCTGGACATCGCCAGGGTGGAGGGAGGTGCGCAGGTGGAATTCGACGGCCGGCCGCCGGAACGCTACGACCTGGTCTTCGATGCCCGCGGGTTTCCAGGGGAGCTCCATCCCGACCGGCACATCGACATTTCCTTCATCCCCACCAATACCGCCGTCATCCGCCGCTGCCCGGCAATTGTCACCGAGGAGCCGGGTGGGCCCGTTCTGCAGCACACGTACACGCGTGCGGTCGCGCGTCCGCATGGTTGGATTTTCGTCATCCCGCTTACGATACACACGTCCTTCGGGTACGTCTTCAACCGCGACGTATCCAGCCTGGCCGAAGTGGAATCGGACTTCGACGCGTTCCTCGAAACCGATGGCGTGTCGGAGTTCGAACAACGAGCCGTCATTCCGTTTCCCAATTTCGTCCACCGTCAGGTGTACGATGGCGCGGTGGCCCGCATCGGCAACGCGGCCGCCTTCATGGAGCCCCTCGAAGCAACCGCGATCGTGTCCGCCCAGTTGCAGATCGGGATGGTTCTCAACATGCGCCTCAACCGTCCGGCAGAGAACGTCGATCGCGACGCACCGGTCGTCAATCGATTTCTCGTCAACAACGTTCTTCGCTACGGCCTTTTCGTCGGTTGGCACTATTCGTGCGGGTCCCGCTATGAAAGCGCATTCTGGCGCCACGCTCGTGACCGCGTCTGGCCGCGACACCGCAAGGCGGCAGATCCCGAGGTGACGGGTTGCGACGCGCTCCGCAAGTTCGACGAGATGATCGAGCTGATGAACCGGCCGGTTATCGACAAGGAGGACTGGAATCGGATGTGCGCGGTCCCCCTCACCAGCTATGCCCAGATGTCCCAGGGCCTTGGCTGCTAGCCCCGGACCCGTTTGACATGGCCGGTATCTTGCTGTAAAACCTATGGAAAATGTGACAGGAGGTCGGGCTCCGAACCAGGCGGGACATGGCCCCCGACTCGCGTTTTCCCCCCGCCCCACGAGGAAGGATGACACCCGAATGGAACGAACCGAATCGAATGCGCTGAGCGGCGTGCGCGTGCTGGATCTCACGCAGTTCGAGGCAGGACCCTCCTGCACCGAGGCGCTCGCCTGGCTCGGCGCGGACGTGGTGAAGGTCGAGAACCCGGCCGGCGGCGACCAGGGCCGGCGCGCGTCGACCGACACGCCCGGGCTCGATTCCCACTACTTCCTGCTGCTCAACGCGAACAAGCGAAGCCTCGTCTGCGATCTCAAGTCCGAGGAGGGGCGGGCGCGTCTCGAGGCCCTCATCCCGAAGGCGGACGTCTTCGTCGAGAACTTCGGACCGGGCGTCATCGAGCGGCTCGGGTTCGGCTGGGAACGGGTGCGATCTCTCAATCCCCGCATCGTCTACGCGAGCGTGAAGGGGTTCTCTCCCGAGAGCCCCTACGCGGACTTCCTGAGCTTCGACATGATCGGCCAGGCGTCCGGCGGCGCCCTCGCGATCACCGGGGAGGAGGGCGGCCGTCCGCTCCGCCCGGGGCCGACGATCGGCGACACGGGAACGGGGCTTCACTGCGCGATCGGGGTCCTCGGCGCCCTCGTTCAGCGCCAGCGGACCGGTCGCGGACAGCGGGTGGAGGTGGCGATGCAGGACGCGGTGACCAACTACTGCCGGATCTCGTATGCCCACGTGCTGTCGAAGGGCACTGCACCGCCTCGCACCGGCAATCGGGTCGGCCTCGGCCTCACCGCCCCGATGGACGTGTACCCGTGCAAGGGCGGCGGCCCGGACGACTACTGCTACGTCTATGCCACGCGCGCCCACAACGGCCACTGGGAGCGGCTCCTCGGCGCAATCGGACGCGAGGACTTGCGGGACGATCCGAAGTTCGCGAGCCCCGCCCTTCGCGGGCAGCACCGCGAGGAGGTCGATGCGCTCGTCGCCGACTGGACGAGGACCCGCCCCAAGGACGAGGTCATGCGGACCCTCGGCGCGGCCGGAGTGCCGGCGGGCGCGGTCTACGGCACCAAGGAGCTCTGGGAGGACGAGAACATGCGCGCGCGGGGGCTCTTCGCGACGGTGGACCACCCCACCAGGGGGGAGGTCACCATTCCCGGATGGCCGGTCCGGATGTCCGACTCGCGCGTCCCGGTGACGGCCGCGCCGCTCCTCGGCGCCGACACCGAGGCGGTGCTCGACGAGTGGCTCGGGGAGGACGCGCGCGAGCGCCCGGACGCGGGACAGGAAGCCGCCTGATCCGCTCCGGGCGGGCCGCGGGCCCGCTCCCGGCCGGTCGCCGACCCTGACTCACGGGAGCAGGAATCGGCCGAGGTTCCCGGCGACCAGGGTGAGCCAGCCCGCGAGGGCGAGCCAGGGGCCGAAGGCGAAGGGCCCCGGCTTCGCGAGTCCCGCGCCGATGCCTCCGAGCGAGGCGAGGAAGACGATCCCGGGCAGGGTTTCCCAGCCGAGCCAGGCGCCCAGCATCGCGGTGAGCTTGAGGTCACCCGTGCCGAGGCCTTCCCGGCCCCGCAGGCGACGGTAGGCCCGCTGAACGAGCCAGAGGGCCCCGTAGCCGGTCATCGCGCCGAGCACCGAATCCTCCAGGGTCGTGAGGTACCCTCCGGCGAGGTTGAACCCGATGCCCGCCCAGAGCATCGGGAGGGTGATCGCGTCCGGCAGGAGACGGCGCTCGAGGTCGATGACGGCGAGGGCGAGGAGCGCCCAGGTGAGGGCGATGGCCCCCGCGGCCGGCCAGCCGGGGCCGAAGCGCCAGGCGCAGACGGCGGTCGCCACCGCGCACAGCAGCTCCACTATCGGGTAGCGGACGGGAATCGGCGCGCGGCACCGCGCGCACCGTCCGCCCAGCAGCGCGAACCCGGCGAGGGGAACGAGCCCGTACCAGGGGATGGGCTGACGGCACCGCGGGCAGTGCGAACGGGGGGTCGCGAGATTCATGCGGTTCGCGGGGCGAGGGTCCGGGCCGTCGCCCCCCGACTCCCGCCGCCATCGCTCCTCCAGCATGAGGGGGAGCCGATGGACCACGACCCCGAGGACGCTTCCCGCCGCGAGACCGGCCGCGGCGGCGAGGAGCACGAACACCTCAGTCAAGCCAGATGAGCGTCGCCATCCGGCCGGTCACCCCGTCGCGCCGGTGGGAGAAGAAGCGCTCCGGGTCGCTCGCCGTGCACCATCGGCCTCCGTGCACGGAGCCGACGCCGCACCGCGCGAGCCGCCCCCGGACGATCCCTTCGAGGTTCGCCCGCCATCGGTCCGCCCGATCCGCCCGGCGGAACGCGCCATCCGCATCGGGGTCGCCGGCGAGGACCGCATCGCGGACCTCGGGACCGACCTCGTAGCGTTCGGGCCCGATGGCGGGGCCGAGCCAGGCGAGAAGCTCCGCGGGAGGCGACCCGGTCGCGCGCACCCCCGCTTCGACGATGCCGGCGGCGATTCCCCGCCAGCCGGCGTGCAGCGCCGCGACCACGGTCGCGCCGCGGTTGCAGAGCAGCACCGGCATGCAGTCCGCGGCCAGCACGGCGCAGACGACTCCGGGCTCGCGCGCAACGCTCCCGTCGGCCGGAGCCCCGTTCGTTTGCGCACCTGCTTCCACCACCCGCGCGCCGTGTCGCTGGGAGAGCCACCCCGGCTCCCGCGGCAGCCCGAGCTCATCGCGCAGCCGCGCCCGATTCCGGACCACTGCCTCGCGCTCGTCCGCCACGTGGTCGGCGAGGTTGAGGGTTCCCCAGGGACCGGCGCTCGTGCCGCCGGTTCGCGTCGACGACGCGGCGCGCACCCGGCCGGGGGCCGGCCAGTCGGGGATGATCGGGTGCATCCCGCCGGCCCGGCTCATGTCTCCTCCACGCGAGCCTCGTCGCCCTCCGTCGCGAGCGCGGCAATGAGCGCCCGCAGGTCATCCGGCGGCGGCGCGGTCCATTCGCACTCCTGCCCGGTGGCGGGATGGGCGAGGGCGAGCCGGCGGGCGTGCAGCGCCTGCCGATCGAATCGGCGAAGGGCCTCCCGGAGGCCGGGAGCGGCTCCGGCGGGCGGTCCGGTCCGCCCGTCGTAGTCCGGGTCGCCGACCACCGGGGAGCCGAGATGGGCGAGATGCACCCGGATCTGGTGGGTGCGCCCGGTCTCGAGCCGGACCGAGAGCGCGGTGTGGCCGCGGTATCGGCTCTCGACACGGTAGTGGGTGATCGCCGGCCGGCCGCCCCGTCGCACGACCGCCATCCGGGTCCGGTGGACGGGATGGCGGCCGATTGGAGCATCGATGACTCCGCCCGCGATGACCCGGCCCCGGACGACCGCGAGGTACTCGCGGCGGACGGTGCGCGCGGAGATCTGTTCCACCAGCGCCTTGTGGGCGGAGAGGGTGCGGGCGACGACCAGCAGGCCGGTGGTGTCCTTGTCGAGGCGGTGCACCACGCCCGCCCGGGGGACCGCGGCGAGCCGGGGGTCGTGATGAAGGAGGGCATTGACCAGGGTCCCGTCGGGACGGCCGGCCCCCGGGTGGACGACCAGTCCGGCCGGCTTGTCGATGACGATGAGGCTCTCGTCCTCGTGGAGGACGGCGAGATCCATTGGCTGGGCGGGGTGGGGAGCGGGAGTGGAGTTCTCCACCGGCGCGGCGAGCTCGATGAGGGCGCCCGCTTCGACCGGGTCGCGGGGGCGCCGGCGGCCATGGTGCACGGTGGCGAGGCCGTCCCGGATCCACCGCTGGAGGCGGGCCCGCGAGTACTCGGGTGCGAGCGCGGCGAGCACGACGTCGAATCGCTTGCCCGCCAGCTCCTCGGGAACCGTGAACCGGGTGGGCGGTTCGGTTACCCTATCGGCCATGAAGAGACATGCGGCCTTGTCCGTCGTTTTCGCGATCCTGCTCGCCGCCTGCGCGGGCCGCGGCGACTCGGGCGATCCCACGCGCAATTGGTCGGAGGCGGAATTGTACCGCCAGGCGAAGGAGGCCCTCGACGAGGGGGACTTCGAGACGGCCATCGACTACTACGGGAAGCTCGGCGCGCGCTTCCCCTTCGGGGACTACGCGGAGCAGGGTCAGCTCGATCTCGTGTTCGCGTACTACCGGTTCAAGGAGCCGGAGTCCGCGCTCGAGGAGGCGGAGCGCTTCATCGAGTTCAATCCGAGGCACCCCGAAGTCGCCTACGCCCACTACATCAAGGGGCTGGTGAACCACAACCGCCGATACGGGTGGCTCGATCGGTGGCTTCGAACCGACCGGGCGGAGCGCGACACGAGCGAGCTCGCGGCCTCCTTCGACGCTTTCGGAACCCTGGTCGAGAAGTTCCCCGACTCGCGCTACGCGCCCGATTCGAGGAAGCGGATGATCGATCTCCGGGACACCCTCGCGCGGCACGAGCTGACGGTGGCGAAGTTCTACGCGGGGCGGGAGGCCTGGGTGGCCGCGGCGAAACGGGCCGAGAACGCGGTGAGCCGGTTCCCGAACTCTCCCTCCGTGGTGCCCGCCCTCGAGATCATGGTCCGGGCATACGGGGAGATGGGCCTCGACGGACTGGCCGCCGACGCGCGTCGCGTGCTCGAGGTCAACTTTCCGGACCGTCCCGGATCGGGCTAGCCGTACCTCGTGGTGACCTCCTCGAATCGCCCGCCGCCGCGCCGCGCCCGCGCGGCGGCGTCCGCAGCGACGCCCGCCGCAGGAACTCGGTGGGATATGCGGGCTAGATCGCCTGCGCGTCCCGTTCCCCGGTACGGATGCGCACCACCGTTTCCACCGGAAACACGAAGATCTTCCCGTCCCCGATCTTGTCGGTGCGGGCGGACTCGGTGATGGCCTCGATGCAAGGGTCGACCTGGTCGTCGTTGACCACGATCTCGAGCTTGAGCTTGGGGAGAAAGTCGACGACGTACTCGGCGCCCCGGTACAGTTCGGTATGCCCTTTCTGGCGCCCGAACCCCTTGGCCTCGGAGACGGTCATGCCCGCGACGCCGATCTCCGACAACGCCTCGCGGACGTCGTCGAGCCGGAACGGTTTGATGATGGCGACGATGCACTTCATGCGGAATGGCGACCTTGCCGGGGAAGACGGAAAGAGCGTGAAGATTGTAGCCCAAGCGAGAACCGGTGCGTGAACCAGAAGGGCCTCACCGTCATCGAGCTGATGATCGTGATCGCGATCCTCGGCATCCTCGCCGCGGTGGCGATGCCGGCCTGGCGGGACTACCTGGTGCGGGCGAAGATCCAGCAGGCGACGGACGCCGCGGCCCCCCACCGGGCCGCGCTCGACCGGGCGTGCCGGGACACCCGGCTCGACGGTGCCGGTCATGACGACCTGGGACTCGACCCCGCGGAGGCGTGGCACGGCGACTACACGACCGCGATCGCCGCGGCCGGGGTGGGGCCGACGGCGGGGACCGTCACCCTGACCCTGACCGACGTTGGCGGCGACATCGAGTCGGGCGGCCTCCTCGTCCTCGCCGGAACCTGCGACGCCGGACGGATGACCTGGACCGCAGGCGGTGGGGACGTTCCCGGGAAGTACCTGCCCACCCTCCCCTGAGCCGAGTCCCTATGTTGCGGCCAGCCCCGCGGGCGGGGGCCGGCAGGTCGGACCGGCGCGGCGCGATCCGCGGCGGGACGCCCGCCGCCGCCGTGGCGTCACACCTGGATGCAGCGAAGCGTGTCCCGGAAGAGCCGGCGGTTGGTGGCCACGATCTCGCCCCGTTCCATGAAGTCCTCGCCCCCATCCGGGGCGGAAAGCAGGCCGCCCGCTTCGCGCACCAGGAGCACCCCGGCCGCGAGGTCCCATGCGTTCAGACCGACCCCCCAGAAGCCGTCGAACCGCCCCGCCGCTACGTAGGCGAGGTCGAGCGCCGCGGAGCCGGTCCGCCGTCGGATCACGCCGCGACGGGAGAACGGCGCCCCGGCTCCGCCGTCGAGCCGCTGTGGCACCGACAGGGCGACCACCGCCTCGGCGAGGGTATCGTGCCGGCTGACCCGGATCCGCCGGCTGTCGAGCTGGGCGCCCCAGCCCCGGGTGGCCGTGAAGAGCTCGTTGCGGCGCGGGTCGTAGATCACCGCGTGCTCCAGGCGCCGGTTCCGGCGCACCCCGATGGAGACCGCGTAGTGCGGGATCTCGCGCAGGTAGTTCGCGGTGCCGTCGAGCGGATCGACGATCCAGGTCATCTCGTCCTTGTCCTTGCCCGGCCGCGCGCCGCCTTCCTCTCCCAGGAACCCGTGGTCGGGATAGAACTCGCGTACGGTGGAGACGATCGCACGCTCCGCGGCCCGGTCCACCTCGGTGGCGAAATCGCCCCGGCCCTTGCGGGATACTTCCAGGTCGGCCACCCGGTTGTGATAGCGCAAAATGATGTCCCCGGCCCGGCGGGCGGCGCGGACCGCGACGTTGACGATGGGGTGCACGAGATGAATGCCACGTGGAACGGGGGCCCATTCTATCGCCCGCCGGCCTCCCGCATCGCCCGGGCGTTCGCGCACGCCCGCGGCGCCGGCGGTGAAGCGGCTTGAGGGAGTACGCCTTGTCACAGCGAGCAGATCCGCGTCCGCTAACCAAGAAGCTGTTGAGATTTCCGGGCGAAGCGCGGGTGACGACATGAGGACCGGATCGGACCTGCTCGCGAACGTGCGGATCGTGCTCGTCGCCCCGACCCACCCGGGCAACATCGGGGCGGCGGCCCGCGCCATGCGGACCATGGGCCTCGGAGACCTGCGGCTGGTGCGGCCCCGCCGGTTCCCGAGCGCGGTGGCGACCGAGCGCGCCGCCGGAGCGTTCGAGGTTCTGGACCGGGCGCGGGTCGACGACGATCTGTCCGAAGCGCTCGCCGACTGCGGGTGGGCGGTGGCCGCGACGGCCCGGCCGCGGCGCCTCGAGTGGGTGCAGCTCGATCCGCGCGAAGCGGGGCGCGAGCTCGTGAGACGGGCCGCGTCGGGGCCGGTGGCGGCGGTGTTCGGCCGCGAGAGCGCGGGGCTCACGAACGACGAGATCGACCGCTGCCAGGCGGTGCTTCGCATTCCCACCGCTCCCGACTTCCGCTCCCTCAACATTGCCGCCGCGGTCCAGATCGCGGCCTACGAGGTCGCGAGGGCCGCCGCCGAGCTGGCGGGGGCGGCCGAGGCGGGCGCGCCGCGCCCCCCCCGGTCCGGGACCGGCCCCGGCGGCGAGGCGGGGGAGAAAGGCGCCGGGGCGCACGAGAACCGGCTCGACGCGGTGACCGCGGCCGACCTCGAGCGGCTCTTCGCCCACTTCGAGACGGCGCTCGCCGACATCGGCTACCTCGATCCGGAGCGCCCCCGGCTCCTCATGCGTCGATTGCGGCGGCTCCTCGTTCGGGCGGACATCGATCGGGCGGAGCTCAACATCCTGCGTGGCATCCTCACCGCCGCGCAGGAGGCGGCCGGTGCGCGGGAGCCGCCGCGGTCGAATACGTGACCGTCAGCCGGGCCGGACCGGGTGTCCGTCGAGCCAGACTTCCCCGCCGCGGAGGCGAAGACGCCCGGTCGCGAACCGGTGGACGGCCCGGGGCAGGATCCGGTGTTCTTCGGCGAGCACGCGCGCGGCCAGGGACTCGGGGGTGTCGTCCGGCCGCACCGCAACCCGGGCCCGCTCGATGAGCGGCCCCGCGTCGAGCGCCTCGTTCACGAAGTGGACGGTGCAGCCGTGTTCGCACACCCCCGCTTCGAGAGCTCTCTCGTGGGTCCGGAGCCCCGGGAACGCGGGCAGCAGGGAGGGGTGGATGTTGATGAGCCGTCCCGCGAACCGCCCCGTGAAGGCGGGCCCGAGGATGCGCATGAATCCGGCGAGCACGACGAGGTCCGCCCGCCCGGGTCCGTCCACCCGTGTGGCGAGGGCGTCGTCGAACCCGGCGCGCGAGCGAAAGGAGCGGTGGTCGAGGGCGCGGGCGGGAATGCCCGCCGTCCGGGCCCGGTCGAGGGCGGGCGCCCGGGGGACGTTGCTCACGACCTCCGCGATCGGACAGCCCGTGTCGATGAGCGCCTGGAGGTTGGTGCCGCCTCCCGAGACCAGAACGACGATCCGCGGCCCGGCCGGCCAATTCCAGCCGGTCGCGGGCGCTCGCGGGGGTTCCGGCGGCGATCCCTTCCCGTCATCGGCCGGGTTCAATCGATGATCACCTGCTCGCGGTGGCGGGGATCGGCGAGGAGCACCTCTCCGATGACGGCCGGCGCCTCGCCCGACTCGCCGAGGGTTCGCAGCGCGTCGTCCACGTGATGGGCGGAGACGACGAGCGTCATCCCGATCCCGCAGTTGAAGGTGCGGAACATCTCGCGATCCTCGATGCCTCCCGCCTCACGCACCCAGCGGACGATCGGCGGCATCGTCCAGTGCCCGCGGTCGAGCCGCGCGCAGAGCCCCGCGGGGAGGATCCTCCCGACGTTGAGGGTGAGCCCGCCGCCGGTGATGTGCGCGAGGCCCTTGACCGGGATCTCCTCCATCGCCCGGCGTACCGAGCCGACGTAGATCCGGGTGGGGGTCATCAGGTGCTCGCCGAGGGATTCGGCGCCGTCGAACGGTTCGCCGAGGGAAGCGCCGGAGACCTCCAGGATCTTCCGCACGAGCGAGAAGCCGTTCGAGTGCAGGCCGCTCGAGGGAAGTCCGATGATGCGGTCTCCGGGATGGATCCCCGTGCCGTTCACGATCCGGTCCTCCTCGACGAGGCCGAGGCAGAACCCGGCGAGGTCGAAGTCCTCGCCCGAGTAGACCCCCGGCATCTCGGCGCACTCGCCGCCGACGAGCGATGCGCCGGCGAGCTCGCAGCCGCGGGCGACGCCTTCGATCACCATCTGCGCCTTCGAGAGCTCGAGCTCGCCCATGGCGAGATAGTCGAGGAACAGGACCGGTTCCGCGCCCTGGACGAGCACGTCGTTCGCGCACATCGCCACGAGGTCGATCCCGACCGTCTCGTAACGCGACGTCTCGACGGCCAGCCGCAGCTTGGTGCCGACGCCGTCCGTCGCGGTGACGAGCACCGGGTTCCGGTACCGGTCCATGGGAAGCTTGAACAGCGACGCGAATCCACCCACCCCGCCGAGGACCCCGGGGCGGTACGTACGGCTCGCGATGGCCCGGATCCGGTCGACGAGCCGGTTTCCGCGGTCGATGTCGACCCCGGCGTCCCGGTAGCGGAGCGAGGTCGTGCCCGTATCGTCCATGTCGATCTGCATCCGGTTCAGCCCGGCCCGCGCGTATTGTAAATTGGCGCGATGAGCCATCGAGCCCACGGCCGGACCCCTCCGTCACGATGCGGGCGTCCCGCGCGATGAACGAGCGGGTCCGGCCGCACCGATTTCGCCGGTCCGCGTCGCGCGGCCGCCGGCGCCTCGCGGCCGCGGTGCTCGCGATCGCGGGCTTCGCGTGGGGAGCGCCGGCGTGGGCGGCCGGCCCGGACGGAGCCAGGGACCGGTATCCGGATCTCTACACGGCCCGGGTGATGGCGGAGGACCGGGGGAACGTCGACCTCGCGCTCGTGCGGGCGATGCGCGCGATGCTGGTGCGGGTGACCGGCCTCCGGCGTCCCGAGGCATCGCCGGGGGTGAGGGACGCCTTCGCGAATCCGGAGCGGTACGTCCAGCAGTATCTCTTCGAGTCCGGCGCCGACCACGACCTCACCGTGAAGTTCGACCCGGACGCGATCGACCGACTCGTCGAGGAGCTCGGGCTCGGCCGGTGGAGCCGTGTGCGGCCCCGCGTGATCGTGTGGCTCGCCGTCGAGGACGAGCGCGGGCGGAAGACGTACGTGGATTCCGCTTCGCGCGCGGCGGTGGCGATCGACGAACCGGCGCACGAGCGGGGGATGCCGTTCGTCCTGCCCCTCTACGACATCGAGGACCGCATGACCCTGCCCGTATCCACTCTCTGGGGCGGATTCCCGGAACCTATCGAACGCGCGTCGCGCCGCTACGCCGCGGATGCGGTCCTCGCCGGCCGGGCGTGGCGGGGAGATACGGGTCTGTGGAAGGCGCGCTGGACGCTGTTCGGGGAGCTGACGAGGGAGTTCCGGACGAGCGGGGAGAGCCTGGAAGCCGCGGTCGCCGAGGGGATGCACGAGGTCGTCGACCGGTTCGCGGCGCGCTTCGCACGGCATGGAGCGGCGGCAGCCTCCGCGGGGGTGCCGCTCGAGGTCGCGGGGGTCGAGCGGCTCGAGGACTACGGGCGGCTCATGGGCTACCTCGCCTCCATCGACATCGTGGAGACGGTGCAGGTGGAGCGGGTCGAGGCGTCGCGGGTACGCATCGTGCTGCGGGCGAAGGGCGGCCGGCCCGCCCTCACCGAGCTCATCGCGCTCGGACGCACGCTCGTACCGGCGGAGAGCGCGGCCGGCGAGGATGACGAAGGAGCGTCCGCGCTCGCCTACCAACTGCGATGAGCGTCCTGGGCCTTTGCAAACCGCGGCCATCCGGTGTCGCCGTTCCACTGCGATGAGCGGCCCGGAACCTTGCCGACCGCGGGCGTCCGGGGTCGGACGTCCGCTCCGATGAGCCGCCTGGTCGCCCAGTACCCTCTCGTATTCGG
>JAJDXW010000375.1 GCA_022823045.1 Gammaproteobacteria bacterium | reverse complement strand
GCGGTGACGTTCGGCTCCCACGGCTCGGGAAGGAAAGCGGCGCCGGTCTCGTAGGCGACGTCCGAGGTGTAGTACTCGTCGGCGAGCCCCGCGAAGTGGTGCCCGAACTCGTGGATGAACACGTACTCGGCGAACCCGGTGTCGGCCGCCGCCGTGGCCTGGAAGTTGAAGATGCCGCCGCCCCCGTACTGCTCGTCGTTGACGAGAATCTCGATGAACTCGTAGGGCGCGGCCGAGGCGGCGTCCCGGAGGGCCCGGTTGTCGTAGGTGAGGACGTAGCGCTCGGAATCGAAGATGTTGTACCGGACCGACAACGGCGTGCGCCGGAACTCGCCCGCCCGCGGTCGGGTCACCCCGGACTCCGCCGACGGCAGGTCGAGGCCCCACACGTTGAAGTCGTTCCTGCGGCTGCGGAACGGCTCCTCCTCGAACAGGGCGTTCACGAGGCGGGTCGCGTCGGCGTGGAACTTGGGAATCTCGGCCGCCGTGTACCCCTCGCCGATCACCAGCAGGTCGACCTTCTCGGAAGGCGGGCCGCTCTCGAAGAGCGGCCACACCTCGCCGGCGGGCTCCCGATCCACGGGGTTGACGAACCGGGAGGCGGGATCGACGACGGTGGACCAGAGCTCGCGGAAGCTGTTGTCCGCGTTCCGGCCCTTGAGCACGACCTGGACGGGGGCCTTCGGCCACGGAAACCGCAGCGATTCGTGGAAGCTGCGGTGCACCTCGCGGTACTCGGGCGTGGTCTCCCACTCGCCGTAGATGGACGCGAAGCCACGGGAGTACAGGACCCCGTTGGTCCGCCGGTCGATCACCTCGAACCGGTACTTCCCCAGGTTGAGGTCGTCGAGGAGCCGCGTCCGGCTCCCCGCCCACGGTCCGTCGGAGACCACCTGGTCGAGGGCGAAGATCTCCTGTCCCAGCCCGCCGGAGTGGACGTAGTCCACCCGCATGGTCTTGTCCAGGAACCAGGCGTCGAACCCCGATTGCTGTCCGGTCAACGCGTCGCCGCGGACCGCGACGACCACCACGAGGAGGAGACAGTTACGCACCCGCATCATGCGCCAATTCTAGCGGAATCCGCGCCCCGTTGGGGCCGCCCGGCTCCCGCCCGAGAGCCTGCCCCTCTCCATCGTCGGCAAGAACATGCGACCGGACCCGTCGGCGGCGGCAGCCCGCCGGTCTCCGCCCGCCGGGCTGCTAGAATTGACCGCGTCAGTTGACCGCGTCCGCACCGCCGCCGCCCCGACCGCGGCCCGCGAGACCCGGCACCGCCCTCGGACCGGGAAATCACCGGACCTGCTCCCGCCCCACGCGGGGATCCGCGCATGACCACTCCGCCTGCTCCGCCTCCGCCCGACGCCGACCCCGTCGCCAACAAGCACACCGCGATCGGCGTCTGCCTCAACCTCCTGCTGCTCGCCCTCATCGCCTACGGGTACGCCCGATCCGAGCACTACAAGTGGGCCTGGGTCCTCGTCGGCGTCCCCATCACCGTCGTCACCCTGCGCTACGCCTGGCACCTCCTGAAGTCCCGCTCCTGACCACCCGAAGGCCGCGCCCCCCCCCGGAACCGCGCCCGTCCCGCTCTCCGCCGTCTGCCCGGCGCTTGGATCGCTGCCCCCAATCACCCCTGCCATGTGCCGAGCCCGCAAGCGCGGAAACGGCGCGCCCGCCCGCGCAGTCGGCAATCCGATGAACGACCACTGTCCTCGACGCGACGCCGAGCCGACGCCCGTCCCTCGCCGACCCTCAGTCCGACACCGCAAGCTCTCCCGGGACGATCGGGCGCGTTCGCGGCAGCTTGCCCCGGTACGACAGCCATCCCACGAACCCGAGAATGCCCACGAACGCGGCCAGCTTCACGACATCGCCCGTCCGCCCCGCCGGCAGCCCCCGCCACAGGCCCCACAGCACCGGCTGCGCGATGCACATCGCCCAGACCGACCCGTAGAAGTACCGCCGCTCGTGCCCTTCTCCCTTCGTGGACGGCTTGACCCGCGGCAGGCGCCCGAGCGCTCCGAGCGCCCATACCGCGCCGGCCAGCGGGAAGTACGCCGCCTCGTACATCGCGCGCACGCTCCACACCCCGGTCGCCACTGCCGCCACCAGCCCCGCCAGGTTGAGGACCCCGAACGACAGGACCGCGCTCCATGCGCACGTGTAGCAGACCCGCCTGTACAGCGGATTCGGCCGATCTTCCGTGAATCGGATGATGTACGGCCGCGGCTCACACCCCGGCAGCCGACCCCGGGCACCCGCGACGCCCGTCCCCACCACCACCGCCGCGAGCCACAACGCCATCCGGCCGTCGAATCCCCGGTCGAACAGGTCCAGCGTCAGCGGACCCGGCAGGATGAAAAAAACGAAGACCCAGATCGGCCAGTGGTTGAACCGATAGTAGCCCTTGTTGCGCAGCCGGATCTTCCGCTCCCCGGCCAGCTCGACCGGAATCCCGCCCTCGTCCGCCGCCCGCGTCGCTTCTCTCCTCACGTCCGCCCCGTCGCTTCCGCGCCGCTCCTGCAACCGCTCCCGTCCTGCCCTGGGGCCGCCATTCCCCCGCCGTCCCCCGCCACTCCCCCCGATGCGGGACGCCCCCGTCCGTACATGCCAACGCCCGGAACCGCATGCGGTTCCGGGCGTCAGAGAAAAATCCCGGCAGTGACCTACTCTCCCACACGGTTTCCCGTGCAGTACCATCGGCGGTAGAGGGCTTAACGGCCGTGTTCGGCATGGGAACGGGTGTGACCCCTCTCCTATCGCCACCGGGAAACGCAGGGGGCCCATCGACCCGGGCCCGTCTGTCAAAGAGCCGCCGAACGCTGGACCCCGGACATGCGCCGGGCGCCCAGCTACAACTGAATATCCTGCAAACGGCAGTCTCTCCCGCCCCCACGCAGTGCGGAATGAGGAAAAGGTCAAGCCTCACGGCTGATTAGTACCAGTCAGCTCAAGCCCTCGCGGGCCTTACACACCTGGCCTATCACCTGGTCATCTTCCAGGAGCCTTCAGGAGCCGAAGCTCGGGGAGATCTCATCTTGGGGAGGGTTTCACGCTTAGATGCTTTCAGCATTTCTCCCTTCCGAACGTAGCTACCCAGCGCTGCCGCTGGCGCGACAACTGGTACACCAGAGGTCCGTCCATCCCGGTCCTCTCGTACTAGGGACAGCCCCCCTCAAATCTCCTGCGCCCGTGGCAGATAGGGACCGAACTGTCTCGCGACGTTCTAAACCCAGCTCACGTACCGCTTTAATCGGCGAACAGCCGAACCCTTGGAACCTGCTACAGCTCCAGGATGCGATGAGCCGACATCGAGGTGCCAAACCTTGGCGTCGATATGAACTCTTGGCCAAGATAAGCCTGTTATCCCCGGCGTACCTTTTATCCGTTGAGCGATGGCCCTTCCATGCGGAACCACCGGATCACTAAGGCCTGGTTTCCCACCTGCTCGACGTGTGTGTCTCGCAGTCAAGCTCGCTTCTGCCTTTGCACTCTCCGGCTGATTTCCAAACAGCCTGAGCGAACCTTCGCGCGCCTCCGTTACATTTTGGGAGGCGACCGCCCCAGTCAAACTACCCGCCTAGCAATGTCCCTGACCTGGATGACAGGCCGAGGTTAGAACACCGAAGTGCTAAGGGTGGTATCTCACCAATGACTCCCCGGACCCCAAGAGGCCCGGTTCAGAGTCTCCCACCTATCCTGCGCATAACACGCCAGCATCCACTACTAAGTTGTAGTAAAGGTGCACGGGGTCTTTCCGTCTTGCCACGGGCAACCGGCGTCTTCACCGGTACCACAAATTCGCAGTGTCCCTCGTTGAGACAGCGCCCAGATCGTTGCGCCATTCGTGCAGGTCGGAACTTACCCGACAAGGAATTTCGCTACCTTAGGACCGTTATAGTTACGGCCGCCGTTCACCGGGGCTTCGGTTCAAAGCTTCGTTCTTTCGAACTAACCTCTCCCCTTAACCTTCCGGCACCGGGCAGGCGTCAGACCCTATACGTCGTATTCGACTTCGCAGAGTCCTGTGTTTTTAGTAAACAGTCGCCTGGGCCTCTTTATTGCAACTCCTTCCCGCTCACCGGGCGAGCCGGATCACGGGCTGGAGCACCCCTTCTTCCGAAGTTACGGGGCGAGTTTGCCGAGTTCCTAAACGAGGGTTCTCACTCGCGCCTTAGGATGTTCTCCTTACCTACCTGTGTCGGTTTGCGGTACGGGTACCCGAACGACTCCTTAGAGGCTTTTCTTGGCAGCGTGGCGTGACCCGCTTTGCGACCTTTCGGTCTTGCCATGGCACCTCAGGGAATGCGAGCCACCGGATTTGCCTGGCGACTCCCCCTACAT
>JAJDXW010000401.1 GCA_022823045.1 Gammaproteobacteria bacterium | reverse complement strand
GGCAAGAGGTCGAAGGCGCGAGCGAGTTCACCGGATATGACCGGCTCCGCGACCGGGCGCGGGTGGTCGGCCTGTACGTGGACGACCAGCCCGTCGAGGCGCTCGCTCCCGAGGACCACGGCGCGGTGGTCCTGGAGCGCACGCCCTTCTATCCGGAGGGCGGGGGACAGGTGGGGGACCGGGGGCACCTGCGCGGTGCGGGCTGGCGCTTCGAGGTGTCCGACACCCGTTCGAGCGCGAGCGCGATCGTTCACTACGGGGTTGCCACGGAAGGGAGGATCCGGGTCGGGGACGAGATCGACGCGGCCGTGGAAGAGGGCGCGCGCCGGGACACGGCGCGCAACCACTCGGCGACCCACCTGTTGCACGCGGCGCTCCGCGAGGTGCTCGGCAGCCACGTTCAGCAGCGAGGCTCGCTCGTCGCTCCGGAGCGGCTGCGATTCGACTTCTCGCACTTCGAGCCCGTCGGTCCGGTCGCGCGGCAGGAGATCGAGCGCCTCGTCAACGCCTGGATCCTCGACAACGTGGACGTCCGCACCGAGACCATGCCGCTCGACGACGCGCTCGAGCGCGGCGCGATCGCCTTCTTCGGCGAGAAGTACGATTCGAACGTGCGGGTGCTCGCGATCGGCGACGTGTCGCTCGAGCTCTGCGGCGGAACCCACGTCGTTCGCTCCGGCGACGTCGGCCTTTTCAAGATCGTGTCCGAGACCGGCATCGCGGCCGGGGTGCGGCGCATCGAGGCGGTGACCGGCGCCGGCGCGCTTGCGTGGGTGAGCGCCCTCGAGGAGCGGGAGGCGCGCATCATGGCCCTCATGAAGTCGGACCCCGAGAACCTCGAGGAACGGGTGGGGCAGGTGGTGATGCGGGCGCGCGAGCTCGAACGCGAGCTCGAGAAGGCGCGGGGCAAGCTCGCCGTGCAGGAAGGCGAGACCCTGCTCGGCCGGGCCGTGGACGTCGAGGGCCTCCGGGTGCTCGCGGCCCGGTGCGAGGCGGCGGGCCCGAAGGCGCTCCGGGAGATGCTGGACCGGGTCCGGTCCCGCATCGAGCACGGGCTCGTGGTGCTCGGATCGGTGGACGGCGAGAAGGTGAGCCTGGTGGCCGGGGTCTCCAAGGACCTGACGGACCGCGTGCAGGCGGGTCCCCTCGTCAACTTCGTCGCCGGCCAGGTCGGCGGAAAGGGGGGCGGGCGGCCGGACATGGCGCAGGCGGGAGGGAACGAGCCCTCGAACCTCGATCCCGCGCTCGCGTCGGTCGAGGACTGGGTTCGGGATCGGCTCGGCGCCCCCCGCTGATCGGGCGGGCCGGGCACGCGGGCAGCGGGCGGGCAATCGGGTTTCGGGCGGAGCTTCGTCGTTCCATGGCATTGCTGGTGCAGAAGTACGGGGGGACCTCGGTCGCCTCGGTCGAGCGGATCGGCGCGGTCGCGGACCGCGTCGCGCGCTCGCGGGCGGCCGGGCACCGGGTCGCGGTGGTGGTCTCGGCCATGTCCGGGGAGACCGACCGGCTGCTGGGGCTCGCGTCCGCCATTCGCCATCCTCCGCGCGGGCGGGAGCTCGACACCCTCCTCGCGAGCGGTGAGCAGGCTTCCATCGGGCTCCTCGCGATGGCCCTCGAGGCCCGCGGGTGCCCGGCCTGCTCGTACACCGGCGCCCAGGTCCCGATCCGGACCGATTCGTCCTACAACCGGGCCCGGATCCTGGAGATCGACGCGGCCCGGCTCCGGGCGGAGCTCGACGCGGGGCGGGTGGTGGTCGTCGCGGGGTTCCAGGGGGTGGACGAGACGGGCAGCATCACCACCCTCGGGCGGGGCGGCTCGGACACGACGGGGGTCGCGCTCGCGGTCGCCCTCGGGGCGGACGAGTGCCAGATCTACACCGACGTCGACGGCGTGTACACCGCCGATCCGAGGGTCGAGCCCAACGCGCGGCGCCTCGACCGCCTGACGTTCGAGGAGATGCTCGAGCTTGCGAGCCTCGGGGCGAAGGTGCTCCAGATCCGGGCGATGGAGTTCGCGAGCAAGTACCGGGTGCCGCTCCGGGTGCTGTCCTCGTTCGAGGACGGCCCGGGAACGATGATCGTGCCGGAGGAGGAGAACGGTATGGAACAGCCCCTCATCTCGGGCGTCGCGTTCACGCGCGACGAGGCGAAGATCACCATCCACCGGGTTCCGGACCGACCGGGGGTCGCCTTCCGCCTCCTCGAGGACATCGCGGCCTCGAACATCGAGGTGGACATGATCGTCCAGAACGTCGCGCCGGAGCACGTCGAGACCGACTTCACGTTCACCGTGAACCGCGCCGACTACGAACGCGCCCGCGAGCTCGTGAATCCGGTGGCGGCAGAGCTCGGGGCGGAGCGGGTCACCGGTGACCCCCATATCGTCAAGCTCTCGCTGGTGGGGGTGGGGATGCGTTCGCACGCCGGCATCGCGAGCCGGATGTTCGCCGCCCTCGCGCGCGAGAACGTCAACATCCAGATGATCTCGACCTCCGAGATCAAAATCTCGGTGGTGGTCGACGAGCGCTACCTCGAGCTCGGGGTGCGGGCCCTGCACGAGGCCTTCGAGCTGCACCAGGGCTGACCCGTCCCCATTGTTCTTTGCGCGGCGCCCCGCTGCCGCTCCCGGCGATGGCCGGGGGCGGGACTCGGCGATGACTTGGCCTCGACCGGGTGCTACGATGTCCGGCACGGAGAGATGGCCGAGCGGCTGAAGGCGCTCCCCTGCTAAGGGAGTATGGGCTTATCCCCCATCGAGGGTTCGAATCCCTCTCTCTCCGCCATATATCCAATATTTTCCGCGATAAATCAATGGAATATGTTCTTTCTGTCGACTGAGTATCATTCAAGTTATCACTAAATTTGAGGTGATTCGAGGAGCTTGCTGAGACCCTGCGGTACCGGGTCACAGCCACTTGTGCCGAATCGGGTCGCAAGGAGTCGCAAGGACATGCCGAGCTCTCAAGGCAGGTCCGAAACCGCGGCGGGTATGAAGGTCGAGCCTCGACACATACGTCCACTCCGTAATCGGTCACTTGGAATGAGAGTGACGTCGGCGGAGCCGTGTGGACGCTGTGGGCCGAACGCATCAAAGCGAACCGCAGGCATAGGGTGCCGCTGTCGTCCCGCGCCGAGGCGGTAGTCGAAGAAACGGCGAAGTTGTGGGACGGCGGCGGGCTGATCTTCCCCGGCACGCAGCCCGGCAGGCCACTGAGCGAGAACATGCACGCGAAGCCGCTCAAGGAGCTGGGGTTCGAAGCGGTCACACACGGGTTCCGGTCGAGCTTCCGCGACTATGCGGCCGAGCGGACCCACACCCCGCATGCGGTCATGGAGGCGACGCCTGCGCATGCGGTCAGGAACAAGGTCGACGACACGGCAAAGCAGGCCGCGCACGAGACCGTGTTCGGCCGCAAGACCGACCGAGAGTGCGGCGACGATCACGTGATACGCGCCTCCGGCGCGATGGAACGCGTCCATCTCGTCGGAGAGACGATGAAACTAACTATATGATTCTAATCCATTTGTCTGGAGGTTGTCCGGTGCGGGTACGGCTTTGGG
Source organism: Gammaproteobacteria bacterium (assembly GCA_022823045.1). Classification (GTDB taxonomy): domain Bacteria; phylum Pseudomonadota; class Gammaproteobacteria; order HK1; family HK1; genus JAJDXW01. The sequence goes on along the minus strand of JAJDXW010000401.1, from coordinate 4,245 downwards.
TACTTGCTTCAGCGCGGTACTTCGCGCGACTTTGGGCGACCCGGCGGGTCTGTGCTGCGATCGTTCGATTGCTGATGGGCCAGCTGGCCACGCCGGGGAGGGGTGGAGTCAAACGAGCGCTACGATGGGAGGGTGGCCGCTATAATGTGCAGATCGGCTGGCGGGAGCCCCCGCAAACAGCCGCCAGTAGCGAAGATCCTAGTGCCTACCCATGTGACCGCTCGCCTTGCGTGGCACAACGACGGTTGGAACGGAACCGTCTGCAGGGTGCCCGAGGAAAATACCTACTGCGTCGGATGGAAGTCGTATCCTGGGGACGTGATCGCACGCGAGCGCGACCTCTCGGTCGAGAAGTGCCACGCAGGATGTGCGGGAAAGGACCTGAAGGGATACATCCCGCCGTGCAGCTACAGCTACAACGCTTTCGGAACGGAGAGCGTGCAGGCGGCCTCTGATCCCCCCGACTTCTTTTTCGGCGGCGCCCACCGCAAGGAATGGACGCTCCCGCCCGCGTCGGTGTGCATCTGGCCCTACGAGGCCATGTATGCCGAAGAAGTGAAGGCGTCCGGCTATCTGGACAACGACCGCCGGAGAAAATTGACGCTCGAGTTCTTCGAGCCCGTCATACGGGACTGCGGCAGCAACCTAATCTTCTACTACGCAAACTACTCCAATCCGCTGTCGGAGGAAGAGGTCCCACGCTACGTGATGATCGGTGTGTCCCGCATCACAGGAGTGGGGGAGGAACTCTTCTACGACAACGTCGAGTCCCGAATAGCGGAAAAGTACGCCGGAGGAATAGTCTGGGCGCGCGGAATCACGTCTTCGTACCCACAGGAGGGTGTTCGGCTCCCCTATCACCGGTATTTGGACGATCCGGAACGACTCGCCGAGCTCGCGGTCTTCCCAGAGCACCCGGCGCTGTGCCAATACGGGTCGAAGCACGTCTCCGACGACGAGGCAATCGGCGTTCTGGAGCAGTTTCTGTCGAAGGTGCGCCTGCTCAGGGAGATCGGAGACGAGACCGAGAACTGGGCGGTCCGGGAAGACTGGCTGCTCAAGGCAATTGCGGAGCTCTGGACCCACCGGGGTCTGTATCCCGGTCTGCTGAAGGTGCTCGACGTGGCGGGCGCGACACCCCTCATTGATGGGGCGAAGGCGCTCTGCGTCAGCGAGGGGCACGGCAAGGCGCACGAGGCGGCGTTCGAGGTACTCGACGGCGACCGTGACAACATGCTCACGGACGGCATGAAGCCAACCGAGCGGAGGCGGATGTCCCGCAACTGGAAGCTGCTTGACGACGGAGCGCGGATGCTGCTGCGCGATGTCCTGCCGAGACTGGATCTGCGCACCGAGGTGATGAAGGCGGTCGCATCCGAGCGGCGTAGCGAAAGTGGGCTGAGCGTGTCAGCGAAGGAGATCGCGGACAATCCCTACCTTCTGTCGGAGATGTACTGCGGCGACAATCCGACCGACCGGATCCCCTGGAGCGCGGTGGACCGCGGGACGCTCCCGTCGCCCGAACTGGGCGGACCGCCGCTCGCGGACGTGGAGTACAACGACGAGCGCCGCTTCCGCGCCCTCTGCGTGGAGCACCTCCGGCGGGAACCCAACCATACGTTTCGCTTCGGGAAGAATCTTGTCGCGGAGATCCAATTGCGGATGGAACGGCTGCCGACCTGGAAGCAGGCGCAGTTCAGCGAACGCTACTTCGAAGTGGACGCGGAGTTCCTATCCGAGTCGCTTACGCTCAAGTCTGCCGAGCCAAGGCTGGTCGTCTACGAGAGGACCGTCTTCGAGGACGAGCGCATGGTGGAGGCGACCTTGCGGGAACTAGCGGCCCGACCGGAGATCGGCCTGCGCCGTCCGGTCACGTCGTCGGACCGGTCGGCCTGGATATTCAAATCGCGAACCCCTCTCGCCGAGAAAGGCGGCGACGACTACGTGAAGGCGACGAACGAGCAGATCGAAGTCTGCGAACGGCTGTTCAGGGGTCCGCTATCCGTCATCACCGGCCCGGCCGGCACCGGCAAGACGGCGGTAATCGAGGCACTCGTGCGGGCCGTTCGGAGATCCGAGGGGGAAGGAGCGAGCATCCTCGTGCTGGCGCCGACCGGAAAGGCTGCGGACCGGGCGAGGGAGGTGTTCGAAGAAGCGTCACTCGCTGGGGTCCCGACGGGGACCATACACTCCTTCCTCGCGTCGCACGGCTGGTTGAACGACAACCTCACGTTCCGGAGGCATGGCGGTAAGCGCGCAACGGTCGGGACTCTCATCCTCGACGAGGCGTCCATGCTCGATTTGGAGCTGGGCGCGGCCCTCTTTCGCGCGGTCGACTGGCAGCAGGTACGCCGCCTGATCCTCGTGGGCGACGCGGGCCAGCTGCCACCAATCGGGCGCGGTCGCCTGTTCGCCGACGTCATCAAGTGGCTGGCGTCCGAATACCCCGCCAACCTCGGACGGCTGCAATCGAACCTCCGCCTGCTGCTAAACAGGATCGAAGGCGGAGGAAGCGCCATCATGACGCTCGCCGAACTCTTCGTCGTCGACGACGAGGACAAATCGGCGGGGGGCACGGACGCAGCGACTAGCGCCGACCAGGAACAGCTGATCGAGAAGATCCACGCGGGCGGACCGGTCGATGTGGATCTGGACGTGATCTTCTGGCAGGAGCCCGAGCACCTTGCGACGACCTTGATCGAGGCGGTCGAAGCCAGAATGAACGGCGAGGGTGAGGACAGGAAGCCGTACGAGATCTGGCGGGACGCGCTGAATGACAATCCGAGCGCGTTCCAGATCCTGACGCCCCATCGTGGCGAGATGCACGGGGTCGAGGCGCTCAACGAGGCATGCCAGAAACGGAGGGCCGACTTCGTCATGTCGAGGGTGGGCTGCGTGGACGGCGTCACCCTGTTCGATAAGGTAATCCAGATCCGCAACCGCCCGAAGTCGAATCCGATCTGGGCCTACCGATCGGCGACGCGGGAACACCTCGAGGTCGAGGTCTTCAACGGCGAGATCGGCGTCGTGCAGGTCTTCGGGTTCGACAAGGGGATCTGGAAGACGTTGAAGACCGGATATGGTCCACGCCTGAAGCGTTTCGCGGTCGAGTTCACTCGTAAGGCGGGCGTCACCGTTGGCTATGGAAGGGACGTCCCGCACGGAGGAAGATTCGGCCGCAACGAGAGCGTCGAGGACAACCTGGAGCTGGCGTACGCGGTGTCGGTCCACAAGGCTCAGGGCAGCGAGTTCGAACATACGTTCGTGATCATCCCGGCCAGCAGGAAACGTCCGGTGTCTGTCGAACTGGTATACACCGCGCTGACCAGGGCCAACCGGCACTGCACGCTGCTCCTGGAGAACGACATTACCAGCCTGCTGAACGCGCGTCGGCGGGAGAACGCGCAGACTCCCCAGATCAACTCTTCGCTTTTCGAACTACACGTAGCCAAGGTAGCGTTGAGGGACCGGAGTAGCTGGTACGAAGCGGGCAAGATACACGAGGCGCTGAACGGCGACATGCTGCGTTCCAAGTCCGAGGTGATCGTTGCCAATCTGCTCCACGAAAGGCAGATTCCGTTTCGGTACGAGGAACCGCTGTTTGCAGGGGACGGCACGCTCAGGCTGCCGGACTTCACCGTGACATGGCGCGGTCAGACCTTCTACTGGGAACACCTCGGGCTTCTGGACCTCACGAAGTACGCGAAGGAATGGGAGGTCAAGCGCGCCTGGTACGAGCGCTGGTTTCCGGGGCAACTGCTGACCACCGAAGAAGGTTCACAACTTAGCAAGGATGCGGAATCGGTGATTGAAAGGCTAACGCTAGGTTCCGGGCAGGACGACGAGGAAGACGATGGTGAGTCGGGTCCGGCGAATCGGTGATTGAAAGGCTAGCGCATGGTGCCGGGCATTGGAGCTGCTAGCGTGTGGCGGGCCCCAGCAGCGACGAGTGCGCGGCAGGACGACCGTGAGCGATGATCGAGGGTGGTTGCCGAAATCCCGTCTTGCCTCGCGAGGGATTCCTGGGACGGGCCGAAGCGGCCTCCGGGCCAGCCGCTGGCGTGTTCACTCGCGGCCTTCGAGCCATCACTGCATTTCGTCGATTTCCTCCACGCACTGGACGATGACGCGGCCGGCCGCGGGGGGACTTCGTCCTCGAGGGCATCAAGGCGGGTGCTGATGTCGATGCAGCGTTTGATGGCTCTCTCGACGGCCTGCGGGTCCATGTCGTTCTCCTGTGTGAGT
>JAJDXW010000264.1 GCA_022823045.1 Gammaproteobacteria bacterium | reverse complement strand
CCCGCCCGGCGAGCGGCCCGCCACCGACGAGGAGGCGGACCAGTGGCCGTGGGCCCTGTTCTTCATCGAGTGCGGATAGAACGGCGCCCGCGGCCAAAGGAGAGCCCGGCACCGGCTCGGGGTCTCGCCATGACTACCCTGCGCATCGTGCTTCTGCGCGTTCTCGCCGGCGTGCTCGTGGCAACTTCGGTCGCGGCGTGGGCCGAGCCGGCGACGATCACCTTCCTTCACGTCAACGACGTGTCGGAGTACGAGTCGAAGCGCGGGATTGGAGGGGTCGCTCCGTTGATGACCCTCCTTCGGCGTGAGCGGGCGGCCTCCGGGAACACGATCACCACCTTCGGCGGGGACCTCTTCTCGCCATCGCTCATGTCGGCCCTCACCAAGGGAGCGCACATGGTCGAGATGATGAACGCCATCGGCGTCGACATCGCGGTGGCGGGCAACCACGAATACGACTTCGGCCCCGAGGCGGCGGCCCGGAACTTCGCCGCCTCCGCGTTCCCCTGGCTCGGCACCAACGTGCTCGACCGGGACGGCAGGGTCGCGGACGGCCTCGTCGCAAGCCGCATCATCGAGCGGGGCGGGTTCCGGATTGGCTTCTTCGGACTGGTCACGCCGGAGACGGACATCCTCTCCTCGCCCGGTGAGGACATCGCATTCGCGCCGATCCTGGCGACGGCCCGGAACGCGGTCGCGTCTCTGGAGGCCGAGGGCGCGGACGTCATCGTCGCCCTGACCCATCTCGACCTCATCGACGAGTGGGAGCTCGCCGACAACGTCCGGGGGATCCATCTCATCCTCGGCGGCCACGACCATCTTCCCATCGCCTTCAAAAGAGGCGGCACGGCGATCCTGCAGGCGGGCCATAACGCGCACTACCTCGGGATCGTGGACCTGCGCCTGCAATGGGCGGAGCGGCGCGGCAAGAAGCGGCTCTCGGTGCTCCCCGAGTGGCGCCTCGTCACCACCGCCGGAGTGGCGCCGGACCCCGACGTCCAGCCTCTCGTCGATCGACGGAACGCCACGCTCGACGAGGAGTTGAACGTCGTCATCGGCACGACGGCGGTAGAGCTCGACACCCGCCGCTCGCGTGTCCGGAGCCGGGAGACCAGGTTCGGCAACCTCGTCGCGGAGGCGATGCGGCGGGGTGTCGGGGCGGAGATCGGCCTCACCAACGGGGGCGGCATCCGGGGCGATCGCACTTACGCGGTGGGCGCCGAGCTCACCCGCAAGGACGTCCTGGGTGAGCTGCCGTTCGGCAACACGGTGGTCCTGATGGAGCTTTCCGGAGCCGACCTCCTCGCCGCGCTCGAGAACGGGGTGTCGCGGGTCGAGGACTGGGCGGGCCGCTTCCCGCAGATTGCGGGTCTTCGCCTGGTATACGACCCGGGGGCGCCCGCCGGGAGCCGGGTGGTGGAGGTCGAGGTGGACGGAGCGCCTCTCGATGCGGCGAAGGTCTACACCGTCGCCACCAACGACTACATGGCGGGGGGCGGCGACGGCTACGCCGCGCTCGGAAACGGCCGGCAGTTGATCGACGCCGCCGGAGCGACCCTCATGGCCACGATGGTCATGGACTACGTCGAGGCGACAGGCGAGGTGGCGCCCGCGGTGGACGGCCGCATCCGCACCCGCTGAGGCCTCGCGGCCTCACCGTCGCCGGCGCTCCTTGGGTTCGGGGTGGAGATGACGGCTCTTCTCCGAGGAGAGGTTGGTGGGGCCGCCGATGGCGGGGCGGTCAGGCGGAGGGGAGGGGAGTGAAGTTGAAGTCGGGGCGGGCGAGGATCGCCTCGACCCCGCCGAGGCGCTCGATCCGGGCCTGCTGATCGGCGAAGGCGCGCCGGTTCGCCGCGCCGGGGTCCACGATCCGGTGCAGCTCGTCGTACAGGCGGCCTTGGGTCTCGGCCGTCTCCGGCTGGCCGGCGAGGTTGCGCTCCTCGCGCGGGTCGGCCGCGAGATTGAAGAGCTCGGGCGGATAACCCACGTAGTGGACGAGCTTCCAGTCGCCCCGGCGCACCATGTAGGTGCCGGTCATCGAGCCGTCGTCGTGCATCTCGCTGAAGACGACACGGTCATTCGGCGGCTTGCGGGCGAGGGCGACGAGGCTCTCGCCGGGGAGCGCCCGTTCGCGCGCGTCGAGCCCCCCGCACGCGAACTCGACCACCGTGGGGTAGATGTCCACGAGGGAGACCGGGACGGCGCACCGCGTTCCCCCGGCTACCCCCGGCCCCGCGAGCAGCAGCGGGACGCCGCTCGACTCCTCGTACATGACGCACTTCCCCCACAGGCCGCGGTTGCCGAGGTTCTCGCCATGGTCGGAGGTGTAGATGACGAGCGTGTCGTCGGCGAAACCACCTTCTTCGAGGGCAGCGAGGATCCGACCGATCTGGAAGTCGAGGAAGGAGCAGAGTCCGTAGTAGGCCTGAATCCCGACCCGGAGGCGTTCCTCGTCGAAGTGTTCGTCGTAGCTCCAGGTCGCGCGGTAGTGGTCGATTGCCGGGTGATCCGGCCGAACGGCCGGGTCGTGGAGCCGCGGCCGCGGAAGGTCGACGTCGGCGTAGAGGTCGTAGAACTCGTCCGGGGCGATGAGCGGGTAGTGGGGCGACACCATCGACGAGAACAGCACCCACGGCCTGCCGTCGCCCCGCCGCTTCGCACGTTCGCGGATCCAGTGGACGGTGGCGTTGGCCACCTTCGTGTCGTAGCGGGTGTAGACGGACGTCCCGCGGCCCGCCTCCTCGGCCAGCTCGCGCGCCACGTCGCGTACCCGCCGCTCCCTCCGGAGCAGCCCGTGGGTGTCGCCGATGCCGTCTACGACGTACATGGGGAGGTGCACCTCGGTGAAGCCGCAGTCGTCATCCGGGCTCCGGTAGTGGAGCTTGCCGATCGACACCATGTCGTGGCCGGCCTCGCGCACCCGGTGGTGCCAGGACCGGATCCGGCCGTCATAGGCGGCGGCGCTGTCCCAGTGACCGATGCGGTGGACGTAGTCGCCGGTCGCGAGGCTCGCGCGCGAAGGGACGCAGATCGGGGAGTTGCAGTAGGCGTTCTCGAAGAGGGCGCCGCGTGCCGCCAGCGCATCAAGGTTCGGCGTCCGGACGATCGAATTGCCGTAGCAGCCGGCGATCTCCCGGCTGTGCTCGTCCGACATCAGGAACAGCACGTTCCGGTTCCGCGTGACCACTTGTTCGGAGGCCTCGGGAGCTGAATCCAGGAGATTTCTTGTCGGGCGGCGGTTCGGTTACCGAGGCCGGCTGCTCGGATGTGGAGTCTGCTTCGGACTCGGAGCCCTCAGGGGGCGGGCGAAAAGAGGCCCGCCGTCTCCCGGCTGCACCACCGTGCGCCGGGAGACGGCGGGCCCAAAGCCGGAGTCCCTTCCGGCGCCCGTTGTTCGATTTGGCGGGGCACCCTGGCCGGCCGAGGCGTCGAGCCTTGGCCGGCGAAGGTTTCCCTCGCGCGGCTTTCCGTGATCAGCCGCACTTGGAGTCGCCGCAGTTGAGGCAGGTCAGGCACCCGTCCCGCATGACCGCCGCCTTGGTGCTGCACTGCGCGCAGATCACCGCGCTGGCCGGGAACTCTCCGTCCTCGCACCCGAGCTCGCGGCGGATCTCGTCGATGTGGCGCTGCTGGCCCTCGTCGGGCCTCTCGCGCGTCATGAGCCCGATCTTGACGAGGTGGTCCTCGATCACGGTGCCGATCTCGGCCACCAGCGACGGGACGTGCCGGCCCCCGCGCTTGAGGTAGCCGCCCCCCGGGTCGAACACCGAGTGGAGCTCCTCGACCAGGAACGCGACGTCGCCCCCCTTCCGGAACACCGCGGAGATGATCCGCGTGAGGGCCACGATCCACTGGAAGTGCTCCATGTTCTTCGAGTTGATGAAGATCTCGAAGGGGCGCCTCAGCTCGTGCTCGGTCCCCGGGTTGAGGACGATGTCGTTGATGGTCACGTACAGGGCGTGATCGGAGAGCGGGGTCTTGATCTTGTACGTCGAGCCGGCGAGCTGCTCGGGCCGCTCGAGCTGCTCGTGCATCTGGATGACGTCCGCGGTCGGCCGGGCCTCCTGGGCGTGCCCCGCGGCCCCTTGCGGGGCGTCCGGCGCCTTCGGCCGGGCCTCCGCCCGGGCCTCGGCCTTCGTCTCGGCCGCCTCGTCCGCCACGCCGAACTTCACGATCCGTCCGTCCACCTTGATTGCCATGACTTTCGTTCCGTTTTTCTTCTCTCGTTCCCAGATCCCGAGTTGGGGTCCCGAGATGGGGGCTCGCGCGTCGCTTCTTCCCCACCGGGTTCCCCCTCCGTTCCGTGGTATCAGAACTTCCCGTAGTAACCTTCCTTCAGCGCGTCGTAGAGATTCGCCGCCGTGTGCGTCTCGCCGTCGTACTCGATCTCCTCGTTGCCCCGCACCTCGATCACCCGGCCGTCGTCCAGGGTGAAGCGATAGGTCGTGTTCTCGAGGTCCTCGTCCTTGACCAGCACCCCCTGGAAGGCCTCCGGGTTGAACCGGAACGTGGTGCAGCCCTTGAGCCCCTTCTCCATCGCGTAGAGGTAGATGTCCTTGAAGTCCTCGTAGGGGAAGTCCGTCGGCACGTTGGCGGTCTTGGAGATCGAGGAGTCCACCCAACGCTGCGCCGCCGCCTGCACGTCGACGTGCTCGCGCGGGGTGACGTCGCTGCTGCTCACGAAGTAGTCGGGGAGGTCGTCGAGCCCCTCCGCCTCGGGGTCCACGAGCTCGCGGTAGGCGAGGAGCTCGAACGACCACACATCCACCTTCTCCTTGGTCTTGCGCCCGGTCCGGATGACGTTGCGTGAGTAGTGGTGCGCGAAGCTCGGCTCGATCCCGTTGCTCGCGTTGTTCGCGAGCGAGAGCGAGATGGTGCCGGTGGGGGCGATCGAGGAGTGGTGGGTGAAGCGGGCCCCGACCTCCGCGAGCCGGTCGACGAGCTCCGGCTCGACCTCCGCGACCTGCTGCATGTAGCGGCTGTACCGGGCGTGCAGGACCTTGCCCTTCACCCGGTCGCCGGCCGCGATGCCGTCGCGCGCCATCTCCGGGCGGGCGGCGAGCATGGCCGGCGTCACCTCGAACTCCTCGTCGAGGATCGGAGCCGGCCCCTTCTCCTCGGCGAGCTCGAGCGCGGCCCTCCACCCGGCGAGGGCGAGCTCGCGGCTCACGTCGGCGGTGAACTCGAGCGACTCCGGGCTCCCGTAGCGGAGCCCGAGGAGGGCGCACGCGGAGCCGAGGCCGAGGAACCCCATGCCGTGGCGCCGCTTGGCGGTGATCTCGCGGCGCTGCTCCTCGAGCGGCAGCCCGTTGATCTCCACCACGTTGTCGAGCATCCGGGTGAAGACGGCCACCGTCTCGCGGAAGCCCTCCCAGTCGAACCGGGCGTTCTCGGTGAACGGCTCGTGCACGAAGCCGGTGAGGTTCACCGACCCGAGGAGGCACGAGCCGTAGGGGGGCAGCGGCTGCTCCCCGCAGTTGTGGACGTAGAGCCCGTTCGCGTCGAAGGCGTTGACCCCGGGAACCGATACGTCGAAGACCTCGGCCTCTCCCGCGGGCTCGACCGCCCGCACGGTGGCCGTGAAGCGCTCGCGGTTGAAGGTGCGGCGGTAGCCGGCGAGCGCGGCCCCGAGCCGGCCCGCCTTGTCCGTGTCGTGGAACCCGACCGCCCGGTCGAATCGCGGAAGGTTCTCGCGGGCGATGACGAGCTCGTGCTGGGCGCGGACCCCGTATTCGCGCGAGCCGCCCCGGCCGTCGGGCAGGCTTCGCGTGCCGGCGTCCCGGCGATTGCGGTAGAGCCGCGAGACGACCCCGGCGCGAAGGAGCATCCGCTGCACCTCGACGAGCAACCTCTCGTCGCTTTGCGCGAGGCGGACGCTCACGTCCTTTCGCCGGTCGCCCTGCACGCTGCCGTCCACGTCGAAGAGACCGCGGAGGAAGCCCCGCTGGAACCCTGCGGAGCATCGGTGCATCGCGGGGGTGACGGTCTTCCCCCCCGGGCGAAGGCCGAGTCCGCTCGCGAGGCGCTTGAGCGCGCCGAGCTTCATCCGGTACTCGCCGCGGCCGGGGACCGCGTGCCAGCCCCGGAAGTCGGCGCGGTGCGGGAGATCGCGCGCCGCCGCCCACGCCGCGTCCATGACCGCCGCGACCCCCGGGCGCTCGTAGCCGCCGTTGACGGCAAGGGCCCCCGGCCAGGCGGAAAGCACCGCGGCATCCTCCTTGAACGTCCCGTCGCCGACGAGGAGGCCGACCAGATACCCCTCCGGCTCCGTGCCGGGGCCGTCCCACTCCGGCGCCTCGCGGTGGTCGTTGAGCACGATCTCGTCCCCGGGGCGAAGGCTCCCCGCTTCCGTCCACTCGGTCTCCATCGTGTGGCGGGTGGCGCCCGCCATCCGGCGCACCCGGTGGTCGGGGGTGAGGGTCAGCCGGTATCCCTCCTCGGTCTCGAGGTCCACGACGCGCTTCCGGCCGGTCGGGAAGAACCCGGGGGAGTCGGTGGGATGGGCCGCCCCGTCGACCACCGCCTCGAACCGTCGCCCGACGAGATCCGCCACCTGCCGCGGCCCGCTCGCCGTCTGCACCCAGGTATCCGCGGTCACGCATGGATTGGTCGCGCGGATCTCCTCGCAGAACCAGTTGTTGTTCATCTCGTTGATTTCGTCGATGAGAACGAACCCCGGCTCCGCGAAGTCGTAGGTCGAGGACATGATCGCGTCCCACATCCGGCGGGCGGGGAGCGTGCGGTAGACGCGGCAGGCAACCCGGCCTTCGTCGTCATACGTGTAGGTGTCGAAGTGCGCCGGCCAGCGGCGCCAGACGACCTGCTCGGGGTCGTCGAGATCGAGCTGCTCCCGCTCGCTCGCGGACATCGGGAACGCGAGTTTCCAGGGGAGGTCGTTCCGCACCGCGTCCACGAACTCCCGGGTGATGAGGAGCGAGAGGTTGAACTGGCGAAGCCGCCCGTCCTCGCGCTTTGCCCGGATGAACTCCATCGCGTCGGGGTGGCCGACGTCGAACGTCGCCATCTGCGCGCCGCGCCGCCCGCCGGCCGACGAGACCGTGAAGCACATCGCGTCGTAGATGTCCATGAACGAGAGCGGCCCGGAAGTGTGCGCCCCCGCCCCGCTCACCCACGCGCCGCGCGGCCGGAGGGTGGAGAACTCGTAGCCGATGCCGCAGCCCGCCTTGAGGGTGAGGCCCGCCTCGTGGACCTTCTTGAGGATGTCGTCCATCGAATCCCGGACGACGGCCGACACCGTGCAGTTGATCGTGGACGTGGCCGGCTTGTGGTCCTGCGCCCCGGCGTTCGAGATGATGCGTCCGGCCGGGACCGCGCCCCGGCGGAGTGCCTCGCAGAAGCGCTCATGCCAGTGCTCGCGGGCTTCCGGAGTGGTCTCGACGTCCGCCAGGGTGCGGGCGACCCGGCGGTAGGTGTCGTCGATGTCCCGGTCGAGAGGCTCGCCGGTCTTCGTCTTGAGCCGGTACTTGGAGTCCCAGATGTCGAGGGACGCGGGCTGGAGCTCGATGTCCGCGAGCCGGGTCGGTCGGAGCGGCAGGCGAAGCGACAGGACGTTGTGCTCGGCTGCGTCCACGGCAGACTCCGACGAAGGCACGAAGGGGGACACTGACGATAGCAGACGACCCGCATATGTCAACAACATGTTGTGGATGCGGATCAGGTTTACCCAACATGTTGTGGAAAGAGTTGTTGTCGAACGCTGAATCGATCTTGTGTGAACCCGTCGATGGGCGGTGGAAAAGCTGGGGACGGTACCGGCCGGCCGACGCCCCGCGGGTCGCTCTCCGGCGAGGCGTTCTCCGGCGGCGGTGAAAGGGTTATCTTTCGCGGAACGCGCAATGGAGCGAGGGACCCACCGATGAGCAGCCGATTCGATGCTGTGTTCGAGCGTTCCCTCCGGGATCCCGAGGGGTTCTGGGGAGAGGCGGCCGAGGCCGTCTCCTGGCACCGCCGCTGGGATCGGGTGCTCGACGACGGCCGGGCGCCGTTCTACCGCTGGTTCCCGGGAGCCGAGGTCAACACCTGCTACAACGCGGTCGACGTGCACGTCGAGGCGGGCCGCGGCGAGCAGCCGGCCATCATTTACGACAGCCCGATCACCGGCCGCAAGGCTAGCCTCACCTACGCCGAGCTCCAGGGCGAGACCGCACGCTGCGCCGGCGCCTTCGCCCGGCTCGGGGTCGGGCGCGGCGACCGGGTGGTCATCTACATGCCGATGGTGCCCGAGGCGATCGTCGCGATGCTCGCCTGCGCGCGTCTCGGGGCGGTGCACAGCGTGGTGTTCGGCGGGTTCGCGTCGAAGGAGCTCGCGGGGCGCATCGACGACTGCGAGCCCAAGGTGATCATCAGCGCCTCGTGCGGCATCGAGCCGGGGCGCATCGTCGAATACAAGCCCCTCCTCGACGGGGCGATCGAGCTCGCCCGCCACCGCCCGGACCGGTGCGTCATCCTCCAGCGCCCCGAGCACCCGTGCCCCCTCGACCCGGCTCGCGACCTCGACTGGGGCGACTTCCTTAGCCAGGCCGAGCCGCACGAGTGCGTGCCGGTCGCCGCCACTGACCCCCTCTACATCCTCTATACCTCCGGCACTACCGGCCAGCCGAAGGGGGTGGTGCGCGACAACGGCGGGCACATCGTGGCCCTCAAGTGGTCGATGAAGAACATCTACGGGGTGGACCCCGGCGAGGTTTTCTGGGCCGCCTCGGACATCGGCTGGGTCGTGGGGCACTCCTACATCGTCTACGCGCCCCTGTTCGCCGGCAACACGACGATCGTCTTCGAGGGGAAGCCGGTCGGCACCCCCGATCCCGGCACGTTCTGGCGGGTCATCTCCGAGCACGACGTGCGGGTGATGTTCACCGCCCCGACCGCGTTCCGGGCGATCAAGCGCGAGGACCCGGCCGGCGAGCACATCGCCCGCCACGATCTCTCCGCCTTCCGGACCCTGTTCCTCGCCGGTGAACGGACCGACCCCGACACCCTCCACTGGGCGCGGGAGAAGCTCCGGGTGCCGGTCATCGACCACTGGTGGCAGACCGAGACCGGCTGGTCCATCTGCGCGAACTGCATCGGCATCGAGCCGCTTCCGGTCAAGGAGGGTTCGCCCACCCGCGGCGTGCCCGGCATGGACGTGCGGGTCGTCGACGAGAACGCGGAAGAGGTCGAACGGGGCACGATCGGCGCCCTCGTCGTCAAGCTCCCCCTCCCTCCCGGAACCTTCCCCACCCTGTGGAAGGCCGAGGAACGCTACGTCGAGAGCTATCTCGAGGAGTTCCCCGGCTACTACAAGACGGCCGATGCCGGGTACATGGACGAGGACGACTACGTCTACGTCATGTCCCGGACCGACGACATCATCAACGTCGCCGGGCACCGCCTGTCCACCGGGGCGATGGAGGAGGTGCTCGCCGCTCACCCGGACGTCGCGGAGTGCGCCGTCGCGGGGGTGAACGACGCCCTCAAGGGGCAGGCCCCTCTCGGCTTCCTCGTCCTCAACGCGGGATGCGAGAAGTCCTCGTCGGAAGTCGTGTCCGAGTCCGTCGCCCTCGTCCGCGAGCGCATTGGCCCGGTCGCCTCGTTCAAGACCGCGGTCGTGGTCGAGCGCCTCCCCAAGACCCGTTCCGGCAAGATCCTCCGCGGCACCATGCAGAAGATCGCGAACGGCGAGGAGTGGCGGATGCCCGCCACCATCGACGACCCCGTGATCCTCGACGAGATCACCGACGCCCTTCAGTCGATCGGCTACCCCGCGGGCTAGATACCTGCTCGACCGACGCCCTCATCCGCGCCCTCTTTCCCCGCGCGCTGGCGATGACGGTCGACGGTCTGCGAGGCTACCCCGGCATCCTTGCCTTCGGGCCGACGGCCTTCTTCGGGAGCGCCCGCAGCCGAAGCCATGGCTTATTATTATATTGATAATTCAATAAAATTTGTGTGTCAAGGTTGGGGGAAAAGTATATAGTTCCCTCCTTGGCCCGGCATGGAGCCCGGGCCGGCTCCAGCGGCGATCGCCCGGCTGCGCGCCGGACGCGCGCCTGGAGCCGGTCCCGCCTCGCCGGTGGCGGCAAGCCTGCGGCGCGGCGTCGAGTTCATTGCAATCCTTGCGGACAAGACAGCATTTCAGTCCCTGTCGATACGCAGGATTCATTCAAGGCCCGGCCGGCTGAATGGTTGGAACGCTAGGGCGTGTTCACACTACCGCAACCCATCGACGATGAGCGCGAAGAGGATGAATCCGAGGAACACCGCGTCGAGTTTCTCGAAGCGAGAGAAGATTCTGCGGAATCCCTTCAAACGACGAAACAGTCGTTCGATCTCG
>JAJDXW010000235.1 GCA_022823045.1 Gammaproteobacteria bacterium | reverse complement strand
CGCTGGGTTTGGCGTTTCGCTAAATCACCACGGCCGTATACATCATTTAACGACTACCCCCGGACGGGGCACCGCCGCTTTCGGGTGGGGCCCCGCTTCTCGCGGGGGTCCCCGGGTCAATGGCGGTCTGATGGCGGCACGGCATGCAAGGGCGGCAGGCCGGCTGATGATATCGCCGGCGGTCGTGCTGCTTCTCGGCTGGATGCTCGTTCCCCTCGGCCTCACGCTCTATTTCTCCTTTCTGCGCTACAACCTCCTGATGCCCGGCATGGAGCAGTGGACCGGGTGGACGAACTACTACTTCTTCCTGACCGATCCCAGCTTCTGGGACGCGATCCGGAACACGCTGACCCTGGTTGTCGGCGTCCTCGTCATCACCATCATCGGCGGCGTACTGCTCGCGCTCCTGCTCGATCAGGAGATCTGGGGGCGAAACATCGTGCGCCTTCTCGTCATCGCGCCATTCTTCGTGATGCCCACGGTTTCGGCGCTGGTCTGGAAGAACATGTTCATGAATCCGGTGAATGGGCTCTTTGCCCAGCTTTTCGGGCTGCTGGGTCTTGATCCATTCGATTTCTTTGCGCACGCACCGCTTTCCTCGATAATAGCCATCGTTTCCTGGCAATGGCTTCCGTTTGCCACCCTGATTCTTCTAACGGCGCTCCAGTCGCTTGACCGGGAGCAGCTCGAGGCGGCGGAAATGGACGGCGCCGGTTCGGTCAACCGTTTCATCTTCGTCGTGCTTCCGCATCTCGCCCGTGCGATCACCGTGGTGATACTCATTCAGACCATCTTCCTGTTGTCGATCTTCGCGGAAATCCTCGTCACGACCAACGGCGGCCCGGGAACGGCGACGACCAACCTGACGTTCCTGGTCTACGCGCAATCGCTCCTGCAGTTCGACGTTGGCGGAGGCTCCGCCGGAGGCGTGGTCGCCATCGTTCTCGCAAACATCGTTGCCATCTTCCTGATGCGGATGATCGGCAGGAACCTGGACGCCTGAAGCATGGCCCGCGCCGTCCCCGCCCGCCGGAAGATGCTGACGACCATCCTTGGGTGGACGATCGGTCTCGCAATCTTCTTTCCGATCCTCTGGACGTTTCTGACCGGATTCAAGACGGAGGCGGAAGCGATTGCCTCACCCCCTTCGTTCCTGCTGTTCGACTGGACTCTTTCCGCCTACGACGCGGTCAATCAACGCACGGACTATCTCAAGCATTTCTGGAATTCGGTGGTGATTTCGTTCGGGTCCACCGGTCTCGGTCTTCTGATTGCCGTTCCGGCGGCGTGGGCGATGGCGTTCGTGCCGGCCAAACACACGAAAGATGTGCTGATGTGGATGCTGAGCACGAAGATGCTTCCCCCCGTCGGCGTGCTCATTCCGATTTACCTGATCTTCCGCGACACGGGACTGCTGGACACGCGTTTCGGGCTGGTCATCGTGCTCACGCTGATCAACCTCCCCATCATCATCTGGATGCTCTTCACCTACTTTCGGGAGATACCGGTCGACATCCTGGAGGCCGCTCGCATGGATGGCGCGGAGTTGAGGGCGGAAATCCTCTTCGTGCTGGTCCCGATGGCCGTGCCCGGCATCGCGTCGACGCTTCTGCTCAACGTGATCCTCGCCTGGAACGAGGCATTCTGGACGCTCAATCTCACCGCTGCGAAGGCCGCTCCGCTGACCGCCTTCATTGCGAGCTTCTCCAGTCCGGAAGGCCTCTTCTACGCCAAGCTCAGCGCCGCCTCGACGATGGCCATTGCCCCGATCCTGATCGTCGGCTGGTTCAGCCAGAAGCAGTTGGTTCGTGGCCTCACCTTCGGGGCCGTGAAATGAAGGGCAGACGATGGGCCTGATCACTTTGAACGATGTCAGCAAGAGCTTCGGTGAGACCGAGGTCATCCCGCCGCTCGACCTGGAGATCCGCGACGGCGAATTCGTCGTGTTCGTCGGCCCCTCCGGCTGCGGCAAGTCCACCCTTCTTCGCCTGATTGCCGGACTGGAAGACGTCACGAGCGGGCGGGTGGAGATCGATGGCGTCGACGTCACCGATGTCCCGCCGGCCAGGCGCCGCCTCGCGATGGTCTTTCAGTCCTACGCGCTGTATCCGCACATGTCCGTCCGCAAGAACATCGCCTTTCCATTGCGGATGGCAAAGATGGACAAGGCCGAGCAGAATCGGCGCGTGGAATCCGCGGCGCGCGTGCTCAATCTCACCGAATACCTCGACCGGCGCCCGGGCCAGCTCTCGGGAGGACAGCGTCAACGCGTTGCGATAGGGCGCGCCATCGTGCGGGAGCCGGAAGCATTCCTGTTTGACGAGCCCCTGTCGAATCTTGATGCGGCGCTGCGGGTCAACATGCGGCTGGAGATCTCGGAGCTCCACCAGTCTCTCAAGACGACGATGGTTTATGTAACGCACGATCAGGTCGAAGCCATGACGATGGCCGACAAGATCGTCGTGCTCGAGGCCGGGGTGATCGAGCAGGTCGGCTCGCCGCTGGAGCTCTATCACAACCCTCGCAATCTCTTCGTCGCGAGCTTCATCGGGTCTCCGAAGATGAACTTCCTCAGCGGCGAAGAAGCGGGGAAGCACGGTGCGCACACCATCGGGATCCGGCCCGAACACATCCGGATATCCACGAACGACGGCGTGTGGAACGGCACGGTCGGCGTATCCGAGCATCTCGGGGCCGATACGTTCTTCCATGTCCGGTGCGAAGAGCTCGGGGGGACGCTGACGGTCCGGGCCGATGGAGACAATCCGTTGCAGTACGGGGATCCGGTTCTCCTCGCCCCGGAGGTTGCCAAGCTTCACCGCTTCGATGCGGACGGACTGCGAATTTCATGACCGGGATTCGCACGATCGGCGCGACGGAAGACAGCGCCCGGAGCGAAATGGTCCGAACCGACGTTTCGTCGTAGCGTCGGAATCGGGGGCCGCGGATGCCCCAGGGCATGCGAACTCCCTCCGAGCAGGCCTCCGCGCCCGGCTGGCTCACATCCGGTTCCGAACGTCCTCCCGGTACGCCGGCCGGCGCGAGCGTAGCGAGGCAACCGCTCGAGGTTGCCGGTTGCCGCCCGCTTCGATCAGGGGACGACCTCGTACCCGGCGGCGGAGGCCGCCTCGGCGAGGGCGGCCCGACCCTTCGCGGAGTACTCGAGAGGGTTCGCCTTCGCCGGGTCCTGCTCGGCCTCGACGAGGAACCAGCCCTCGTAGCCGACCACCATCAGCTCACGGGCGACCGCGCCGAAGTCGATCATCCCGTCGCCAGGGACGGTGAAGACGCCGGCGAGGACCGCGTCGAGGAACGAGTCCCGCTCCCAGTCGATGCCCGCAAGCACGTCGGCCCGCACGTCCTTGCAGTGGACGTGCCGGATCCGTGAGCCCCAGCGGGCGATCGCCGCGATCGGGTCTCCGCCCGCGAACTTCAGGTGCCCGGTGTCGAAGAGGAGGCCCGTCTCGTCGCCGGTGGACGCGAGGAAGCGTTCGACCTCGTCCTCGAACTGGACGACGGCGCCCATGTGGTGGTGGTAGGCGAACGGAGCGCCGCACGTCTCGTTGACCCACGCCGCGAACTCGTCGACGCGCCGGCCGTAGTCCGACATCTCGGCATCGGTCAGGGACGGGCGGCGGGAGAGCGGCACCTCGCGCCGGCCCTGGATGGAGTCCGCGGTCTCGCCGTACACGAACGCGAACGCGCCGAGCTCGCGGAAGAGATCGACCTGACCCCGCGCCCTTCGCTTCTCCTCCTCGACCGAGTTGTGGAAGAGCTCGCCCGAGTACCACCCGGAAACGAGCACGAGACCGTGCCGCTCGAGGATCGGGCCGAGCTCCTCCGCCGTCCCCGGAAACTTGCCGCCGGTCTCGGTTCCGGTGTAGCCCGCCCGCACCATCTCCGACAGACAGGTATCGAGCGAAGTTTCTCCGCCGAGCTCCGGAAGGTCGTCGTTCGACCACGCGATGGGGGCAATGCCCAAGCGTACCTGTTTCATCTTCCTACACTCCGATGCGCTGGCGGGTCCGTCCTTCCGCATGCTCCGCCCGCGCGTCCCGGACCTCTTCGCGGGCGCTCACCTCCGGCACCCCGAGGTCCCACCAGGCGTCGCCCGGGGTCCACACGTTGTCGGCCGTCTCCAGGGCGATGACGGTGGTTCGGTCCGTGCCCCGCGCCCATTCGAGAGCGTCCTCCAAATCCGCGATGCTCTCCACCCGGCGCGCCTCCGCGCCCATCGCGCGGGCGTGGGCCGCGAAGTCGACCGCGAACGGCTCGCCCGCGATGCGGCTGTCGCGGATGAAGTTGTTGAACGACGCCCCGCCCTTGAAGTTCTGGAGGCGGTTGATGACCGCGAAGCCTCCGTTGTCGCAGACCACGACGATGATCTTGTGCCCGGTCAGGACGGACGAGTAGATGTCCGAGTTCATCATGAGGTAGGAGCCGTCCCCGACGAGGGCGTAGACCTCGCGGGTCGGGTCGGCCATCGCCGCCCCCCAGGCCCCGGCGATCTCGTACCCCATGCAGGAGTATCCGAACTCGAGATCGAATGTCGCCGGCGACTTCACCTTCCAGTTCTTCATGAGCTCGCCGGGGAGCCCCCCGGCTGCGGTGAGCACGAGGTCGCGCTCCGCGGCCGCCCGGTTCACCGCTCCGATGACCTGGGCGTAGCTCGGAACCGGGGCGTTGCTCGGACGGGTGGCGGCCTCGACGGCGCGATTCCACTCCTCGTACTCGCGGCTCGCACGTGCGGTCCAGTCCGCCTCGGCCGACCAGTCGCCGAGGGCCGCATCGAGCTCGGCGATTCCCTCGCGGGCGTCTCCCACGACGGGCGCCGCCCGGTGCTTGACGGCATCGAAGCGGGCGGCATTGACGGCGACGAAACGGGCCTCCGGCGAGAACGCGCTCCACGAGCCGGTGGTGAAGTCCTGGAGCCGGGTGCCGATCGCGAGGACCACGTCCGCGTCCGCGGCGAGGGCGTTGGCCGAGGACGAACCGATGACCCCGACCGGGCCGACGTTCATCGGGTCGTCGTGCACCAGCATCCCGCGGCCCGCCACCGTCTCCGCGACCGGGATGCCGCGCGCAGCGGCGAAGGCGGCGAGCTCCGCCTCCGCGAGCGAGTAGCGCACCCCACCGCCCGCGATGATGAGAGGGCGTCGGGCGGCCGCGAGGAGGGCGGCCGCCGCCGCCACCTGGTCCCGGTCCGGACGCGGGCGCGGGATGACGTGGACCACCGGCTCGAAGAACGCCTCGGGGTAGTCGAACGCGATCTCCTGGGTATCCTGACACAGGCCGATGAAGGCGGGGCCGCAGTCGGCCGGGTCGAGCATCACCGCGGTCGCCTGCGGCAGCGAGGAGACGATCTGCTCCGGGTGGGTGATGCGGTCCCAGTAGCGGGAGACCGCGCGGAACGCGTCGTTGACCGAGGTGCTCGGGGCGGCGAAGTGCTCGATCTGCTGCAGCACCGGATCGGGCCGTCGGTTCGCGAACACGTCGCCGGACAGGATGAGGATCGGCAGCCGGTTCGAGTGACCGGTGGCGGCGGCGGTCACCATGTTGGTCGCGCCCGGACCGATCGAAGACGTCGCGACCATGATCTGGCGGCGCCGCCGCGCCCGGGTAAAGCCGAGGGCGGCAAGGGCCATCGACTGCTCGTTCTGTCCGCGCCAGGTCGGAAGCTCGTCCTGCACCGCTTCCAGGGCCTCCGCAAGACAGGTCACGTTGCCGTGACCGAAGATTCCGAACACGCCGGGAAAGAGTCGTTCGCGTCCCGACCCGGTCTTCACCCACTGGTTGCACAGGTAGCGAACGAGGGCCTGGGACATCGTGAGTTGCACCGTCTTCGCTGCCATTTCTCTCTCCTTTCTGGCGTCTGTGGTCGCGGGAACGGTCTCGCCGCCGAGCGTCGGGAGGGGTCGGACTCGAGGCTCTCAGCCCGGGCGGCCGATGCCCGCGTTCCACCCTCCCCCCGCAGGCCGCGGCCGAACGAAGATCGGGCCCCGCATGGTGAGGACCACCTCCTCGTGCTGATTGTGCATCTCCCACTCCATCTGGACGATCCCGCGCTCGGGGTCCGATCTCGAGACTCGCCGGTTCACCACCGTCACCACGACCCGAACCGTATCCCCGGGTCGGACCGGGGCGAGCCATCGTATCTCGTCCACCCCCGGAGAGCCGAGGCTCGCCTCCGGGGCGAAGGGACGAAGGGCGGTGAAGAGCCGGAACGCGAGGGTGCCGAGCTGCCAGCCGCTCGCGATGAGCCCTCCGTAGACCGAGCGCTCGGCCACGACCCGGTCCATGTGGAAGGGCTGGGGGTCATGGGCGAACGCCCACTGGAGGATCTCGGCCTCGCTCAGCGTCTTGCCGGGCGTGCGGAAGACCTTGCCGACCGCGAAATCCTCGTACCAACCGTCGTCCATCGCGCTCTCGAGATGCATCGACCGCCAACCGGGACGGCGGGAGCGCAGTTTGGCACGTCGCACCCGCCATGTCCCTCGCGAGCGGCGCCCCGCGCTCCCGGCGGCGAGCGCAGCCGCATTGCGCGGTAGCATGTCGCGGAATCCACGATACGGCGGCACCGCTTCGACACCCGCGCCCGGCCCCGGCTGCGTCCGCCGGCCGCGACGGGACGGACCGTCGGGGCGCCGGCCCGAAGCCGGAGACCGTCCCGTTCGAATCCCGGCCGCCGCCGGCCGCACCCGCACCCGGACCCGCAACCGATGCACACCCTGCTCTTCCTCGAACCCGGTCACTTCCACGCCGCCCTCACCCTGCGGGTGCGAAACCCCCGCGTGGAGCCCGCCATTCACCTCTATGCGACCCCCGGGCCGGAACGCGACGCGTTCGTCGCCCTCGTGGGCTCGTTCAACTCGCGTGCGGAGGATCCGACGGAGTGGAATCTGGTGGTCCACGATTCCGACGACCCCGAGCGGGCTCTCGTCGACGAGCGGCGCGGAGCCGCCGTCGTCCTCGCCGGGCGCAACCAGCCCAAGCTCGGCGCGATCGCGAGGCTGCACGCGGCGGGGTTCCACGTGCTCGCGGACAAGCCCTGGCTGACCGACGGCGCAGCCCTTCCGGAGCTCGAGCGGGCCACCGCGGCCTGGCCGATCGCGATGGACATCATGACGTTCCGCCACGATACGGTCGCCCGGCTCACCCGCCGGATGGCGGCTTCGGGGGAGCTGTTCGGAGGGTTCGCGGAGAGCTCCGAGGAGCCGGCCATCGACCTTCGATCGACACACCATCTCCTCAAGATGGTCAATGGGGCGCCGCTCACCCGCCCGGCCTGGTACTACGACACCCGCATCCAGGGAAACGGATTGGTGGACATCCAGTCTCACATGACCGACCAGGCCCAGTGGCTCGTCGGGGAGGGTCGGGGCTTCGACCCCGGCAGGGATCTCGAGCTCGACGGCGCGCGGCTCTGGTGCACTCCCGTGCCCCTCGACCTCTTTCGAGCGAGCACCGGACTCGACGACTTTCCGGACACGCTCGCGGACCGCGTCACGGACGACGTGCTCGATCTCGCCTGCAACGGCGAGGTCCGGTACCGCCTGGGGGGCGTCCGCGTTCGCCAGCGCGCCGAGTGGGGGCAGCGGGAACCGGAGGGCGGCGGCGACGCCCACGGAGCCACCGTGCGGGGAGCGCGCGCGACCATCGTCACCCGCCGCGGACCGGAGACCGGGTTCCGGCCCGAGCTGCACGTCGCCCCGCGCGTTGCGGGACGGCGCTTCGACACAGGACTGGACGAAGCGATTTCCGAGTGGAAGCGGGAGCTTCCCGGACTTTTGCACCGGCCGTCCCCCCTGGGGCGGGAGATCGTCGTTCCGGATGCGCTCCACACCCCGCACGAGGCTCACTTCGCGATGGTCCTCGACGACTTCCTGGATCTGCTCGACGCGAACGAGTGGCCGGCCCTCCTCGCCGCCCGCATCCGCACCCGCTACACCCTCCTCGCGAACGCGCACGCACGCGCGCTGCGCTCCACTACCGCAGTATCCCGGCCCCCTCGCGAAGAGAATCGGTGAGAGGTTGCGGCTAGAATCGCGCCGCGATTTCGACGGGTTCGACACCCGAGCCCGACCGGACGAACCGAACCGCACGGAGACACGCAGATGCCGGAGAGCAGGCACGGACACTTTCACTGGAACGAGCTGAACACCTGGAAGATGGAAGAGGCAAAGGAGTTCTACGCGAAAACCCTCGGCTGGACCTACGAGCGGTTCCCGATGGCCGACGACGGCGAGTACACGGTCTGCATGTCGGACGGCGAGCCCGTCGCCGGCATCTTCGAGATGTGCGAGGAGCTGGGAATGGACGGCCTGCCGGACCACTGGTTCGCCTACATCGCCGTGGACGACGTCGATGCACGCCTGAAGGAGGTCGGGACCGCCGGCGGCATCATCCGTCGCGAGCCGTTCGACGTGCCGAGCGTGGGACGCATTTCGATCGTCGAGGACAGGACGGGCGCCATCGTCGGCTGGATCACCCCCTCCCCGTCCGAATGACTCCGCGCCTCGCCTGGCCGGACCCGCACCGAGTTGTCCGTCCGCCGGCGGTCGCCGGCGGCACGGCGGGGCCGACCGGCCCCCGGATCCGAGTTCCGCGTCCGCCGCGGGGCGCGTTAGGATCCCTTCGCCCGGGCGAGCAACCGGACGCGAGCCCAAGACTCGGAGGACGAGACGCATGAAGGCGGTGGTGGCAACCGAGCGCGACAATCTGGCGGTCGTCGACGTGGATCTCGACCCGCCGCGGACCGGCGAGGTCCGCGTCCGGATGATGGCGACCGGGGTCTGTCACTCCGACCTTTCCATCCTCAACGGGACCATCCCGAGCGCGTTCCCGGTCGTGCTCGGACACGAAGGAGCGGGGGTCGTCGAGGAGGTGGGCGAAGGCGTGAGCCACGTCCGGCCCGGGGACCACGTGGTGCTCTCCTTCATCCCCCAGTGCGGCGAGTGCTTCCACTGTGTCCACGACGAGCCCTATCTGTGCTCGGTGGCCCCCAACGAAGGCAACCAGCTCGACGGCACGACCCGGGTTCACCGCGACGGCGAGGACGTCCGGGTGATGTCGTTCCTCGGCAACATGGCCGAGCAGGCGGTCGTGCCCGGCATCTGCGTCGTCCCCATCGACAGGGACATTCCCTTCCAGGCGGCCGCCCTCGTCGGATGCGGGGTCACCACCGGGGTCGGTGCGGCCATCAAGACGGCAGCGGTGCGCCCGGGCTCCACGGTGGCGGTGGTCGGTTGCGGGGGAGTCGGCCTTTCCGTCATCCAGGGCTGCCGCATCGCCGGCGCGAAGCAGATCATCGCGGTCGACCTCTCGGCCGAGAAGATGGAGATGGCAAGGACGTTCGGCGCGACCGACACGACCACCCCCGGCGGGCACGCGCTCCGCGAGATCATGGCGATGACCGGCGGAGTCGGGGTGGACTACGCGTTCGAGGTGATCGGGCTCCCCGCGACCATCGAGACCTGCGTCAAGGTCGCGCGCCGGGGCGGAACCGCGGTCCTGGTCGGGGTGGGACGGGCGGAAGAACGGTTCTCGGTGAACTCGCTCATCCTTCCGCTCACCTCCAAGACCATCCGCGGGTGCATGTACGGAAGCGTCAACTTCAAGGTGGACTTCCCGATGTACCTCGACCTGTATCGGCGCGGGCTGCTCGACCTCGACGGCATGGTGACCCGCACGTACGCACTCGACGAAGCGCCGCAGGCGTTCGAGGACCTGGAGCGGGGCGTGAACGCCCGCGGGGTCATCCTGCACGGCTGACCCCTCCCGGGCGGGCGGGACTCGCCGGCCGCCCGGCCGGTCAGGCCTGGCTAGCGGCCCCGGAAGAAGGCGCGGACGTCGGCCGCGAGCAGCTCGGGCTGCTCGAGGGCCGCGAAGTGTCCTCCCCGGGGCATTTCCGTCCAGCGCACGACGTTGTACGCCCGCTCCACCCACTGCCGCGGGCCGACGAGGATCTCCCGGGGGAAGACGGCCATCGCTGTCGGCACCCCGATCCGTTCACCGGCCGCGAGCGTCCCCCTGTTCCCGGTGTGGATGTGCTCGTAGTAGACCCGCGCGGCGGAGGCGATGCTGCCCGTCACCCAGTAGAGCATCAGGTTGGTCAGGAACTCGTCGCGGGAGACCGCGTTCTCGAGCACCCCGTCGCAGTCGGTCCAGGCGGTGAACTTCTCCAGGAACCATCCGAGCAGGCCCGCCGGGGAGTCGGTGAGGCCGTACCCGAGCGAGGTCGGTCGGGTTCCCTGGATGGCGAAGTACGCCATGTCTTCCGCGAACACCTCCCGCGCCTTGGCGAGCCAGGCCTTCTCCTCTTCGTCGAGGGGGCGGGCGGTGCCCCCCGTCTTCGCCCGGTATCCCTGCATGTTGAGGTGCAGGCCGACGACCGACTCCGGATGTCGCAGCGCAATGGACGAAGCGACCAGCGCACCCCAGTCTCCCCCCTGCACCGCGTAGCGCCGGTAGCCGAGGACATCGTGCATCAGACCGTGCATGAGCTCGCCAATCGCTCCCGGGTGCATCCCCGGCTCGCGCGGCGCCTCCGAAAACGCGTAGCCGGGAAGCGAGGGGGCGACGACGTGGAACGCATCTCGGGGCTCACCGCCGTGGCGCTCCGGGCGAGTCAGCATCTCGACGATCTTGTGGAACTCGAAGAACGAGCCCGGCCAGCCATGCTGAATGAGGATCGGGGTGGCGCCTTCGTGGGGCGAGCGTTCGTGAACGAAGTGGATTCGAAGGCCCCCCGCCGGAGCCGTGAAGTGGGACAACCGGTTGAGGCCCGCCTCCGCCGACCGCCAGTCGTAGCCGTCGGCCCAGTACGCGGCATACCGCTTGACGGCGCCGAGCTCCGCTCCCTGCCGCCACCCGTACGCCTCGATCTGGTCGGGCCACCGGGTGCGGGCGAGACGCTCGCCAAGATCGGAGAGAACAGCGTCCGGGACCTCGACCCGGAACGGTTCGGGGGCCATCGCCATGGCACATTCTCCTCTTCGCCGCTTCCGTGGAATCCGTCCGGGACCGGGGGCGGCCTCCGGTACGGGAGCGGGCAATTCTGGCAGAACTCGCGCGGACCCCGACTCCGAGCTCGATCCGCCTTTCTGTTTCGAGCAATATATTTCCGATGGCAGTATTGAACGATTATAAAATCCGTTTTATTTTATGATTATATCTTGTAATTTTCATAGGATGACTATACGATCATGAAAACCTTTTCGATCTGTGTCCTCGGAAATTCACACCCCTTGAACATCGAGCACCTGAAGACCTTCCTCGACGTCGCGCGCACCGGCAGCTTCCACCGTTCTGCCGCAAGGCTCCATGTAAGCCAGTCGACCGTGAGTGCGCGTATCCGCACCCTGGAAGAGCAGACCGGCCAGATCCTGTTCCAGCGACTCAAGAACGGGGCGGTGCTGACCGGACCGGGACGGCGCATGGCTCCCTACGCGGACACCGCGGTGCGTGCCTGGGAGCGGGGGCGGCAATACCTCTCCCTCGTCGAGCCGCAGCGCATCGAATGCGCGCTCGGAATTCAATCCGTCCTCGCCGAGTGGCTCGCGACGGAATGGATCGGATGGGTGAACGAACGTCATCCCGAGATCGCGCTCCGGGTGGAAGCGGGAAGCTCGGCTTCGCTCATGCACCGACTCGACAACGCGCTCATCGACATCGCGGTGGCATTCCGGCCCCGCACCAAGCCCGGATTCAAGATCGAGACCCTCTACACCGACAAGCTCGTTCTGGTGGCCAGCGACGAACGCCCGTTCGACGAGGGCTGGAGTGAAGACTACGTCTTCGTGGACTGGGGCGAATCCTTCCGCGCCGCCTACTCGGACGCCTTCCCGGAGCAGGCGATGCCGTCGATCCGGACGCCCCTGCCGGGGGTGGCCCTGAACCACATTCTGCTCCAGGGAGGCGCCGCCTACCTCACCCGCTCCCTGGCGGACCCCTGGATCGAGGAGGGGCGCCTCCACGAGGTGCGAGACGCGCCCTTCTTCCCGATGCCGGCATTCGTGGTCTATCCCGCCGAACCGATCGACAGGGAGATGCAGTCGATCGCTCTCGAAGGGCTGTCGCATATCGTGAGCGGGCGCCAGTAGGCCCCGCCCCCCTGCGGCCCCGCACCGCGGCGGGCCGACTTGCGAATTTGCCGGCACGGTAGACTACGCCGGTGAGCGCCGCCCCGGGTCCCCAGGATACGCGCATCGATTCCGCCTACGCCTGGGCGCGGGTCTTTGCATCGCTCGCCATCATGGGGGTGGGGTTCGCCGGGCTCTACTCCATCGTCGTCGCCCTGAAGCCGGTCGCCGCCGATCTCGGCACCACCCGGGGCGGTGTCTCGCTCGCCTACGCGGTGCTCTTCACCGGTTTCGGCTTCGGCGGAATCGTCATGGGCTGGTGGTCGGACCGCATCGGCACGATGTGGCCGGTTCTCGCCGGGAGCGTCGCGATCGCGGCCGGGCTCCTCCTCGCCGCTCAGGCCACCTCGCTCTGGCACATCGTGCTTGCGTTCGGCCTGCTGGTGGGCTTCCTCGGCATGTCCGCGATCATGGTCCCGCTGGTCGCCAACATCACCCACTGGTTCGATCGCAGGCGGGGCATCGCCACGTCCATCGTCATCAGCGGTTCCTACCTCGCGGGGACGATGTGGCCCCCGTTGCTCCAGATCGGGATCGAAGAGATCGGCTGGCGCGAAACCTGGACCCGGGTCGGAATCGGCTGCTTCCTCGTCATGGTGCCGTTGTCGCTGTTGCTGCGCCAGCGGATGGTCCTGCCCTCGACGGGCGGGCTCGACGGGAGGCGCCGCCGGCGGGCGCTCGGCTTCACCCCCACCTCCATGCAGTGCCTGCTGTGCACGGCAGGGCTCGGCTGCTGCATCGCGATGGCGACGCCTCAGGCCCATATCGTCGCGCACGCCACCGACCTCGGACATCCCGCGGCGCGTGGCGCGGAGATGCTCTCGCTCGTGTTCCTCGGCGGACTCGTGAGCCGTGTCGTCTACGGCTGGATCTCGGATCGGATCGGGGGGTTGCGCACCCTCGTGCTCGGCTCGCTGGGCCAGGCGATCACCATCGCGCTCTTCATTCCCGTCGAGGGGCTCATCGAGCTCTACGTCGTGTGCGCCCTGTTCGGCCTCAGCCAGGGAGGGATCGTCCCCTCGTACGCGCTCATCGTGCGCCGCTACTTCCTGGCCGGAGAGGCCGGCTGGCGGCTCGGCTGGATCATGCTGTTCACGATGCTCGGGATGGCGTTCGGCGGGTGGCTCGCCGGGCTTCTGTTCGACCTTACCGGCACGTACGCGACGGCGTTCTCCGCCGCGATCGTGTTCAACGTGGTCAACCTCCTCATCGCGAGCCTGTTCCTGCTGAGATCACGGATCCCGGTCTTTGCATGATCCGGCGCGGCGGCGCATGATCGGGCGCAGGCGGCGCGGCGACGACGCGCGGCCCCTCACCACGGGAGGAAACGCAATCCAATGAACGACAACGAGATGATCCGGCTGGAGCCCCCCGGCTCCCTGGACATGGCCATCGGCGAGGCGATGTTCACCCAGCGCGCCATCCGCCGCCTCGATCCCGATCGGCCGATCACGGACGGGCAGTTGCGAACGATCCTGGACGCCGGCTCCAAGGCGCCGAGCGGCGCCAACATGCAGCCCGCCCGGTTCCTGGTCATTCGCGACCGGGAGAGGATCCGCGAGTTCGGCGCGCTGTACCACGAAGCGTGGTGGGCCAAGCGCCGGGACGAGTACGGCTGGTCCGACAAGGCGGACATCCCGGAGGGGTCGCCCTACCGGATGCCGGCCCTGCTGGCGGACGAGATGGTGAATGCGCCGGCGGTCATCCTGGCGTTCTCGCTGCCTTCCGGAGTGGCCGCGGCGTCGACGTTCCCGGCCGTGCAGAACATCCTGCTCGCGGCCCGGGCCCTCGGGATCGGCACGGTGCTCACCACCCTGCACCCCCAGGTCATGGAACGGGTGCACGCGATGTTCGGCGTCCCGCAGGAGATGGCGTTCCACTGCTGTATCCCGCTCGGCTTTCCGCGCGGCCGGTTCGGCCCGACCGTCCGCTTCCCGACCTCGCGCACCACCTCGTGGAACGACTGGGGCAACCCGCCCCCCTGGACGTGACCGGGCGCCGCATTCCCGGATAATGGCGCGGCGCCCGGAGCCGAGAGGGCAGTCCGCCCGGGGTCCGCTTGAACCGACCAAGGGAGCTCCAAGACGATGCTCACCGACGACCAGCTCGAGCAGTACCGGCGAGACGGGTACATCGTGCCCGAGTACCGCCTCCCCGACGAGAACATCGAGGAGATCCGCGACGCCCACGACCGGCTGCTCGCGCGGCATCCAGAGTTTCTCAACTACTGTCCGAACGTTCTCGCGTTCGACCTCGCCTTCCTCAACCACGCCCGCATTCCGGAAGTGCTGGACATGGTCGAGCAGATCCTGGGGCCGGACTTCGCCCTGTGGAACTCGAGCTTCTTCGCCAAGCCGGCCCTGAACGGCCAGGCCACGCCCTGGCACCAGGACGGCGAGTACTGGCCGATCCGCCCGCTCGCAACCTGCACGGTGTGGATCGCGGTGGACGACGCGACCCGCGAGAACGGGTGCCTTCGCTTCATTCGCGGCTCGCACAAGTCCAAGCGCCTGCTCTCGCACCGCACGAACTCGAGCCCCGATCTGACCCTCAACCAGGAGCTCGCCGACGCGGAGTACGACGAGTCCGAAGCGGTTGACCTCGTGCTGGAAGCGGGCCAGATCTCGCTCCACGACGTGTACCTCGCCCACGGCTCCGAAGCGAACCGATCCCCGCAGCCCCGGCGCGGCATGACCCTTCGCTACATGCCGACCACGTCCGTGTTCGACCGTGACATCGCCGGCCGGCTCCACCGGGAAAAGGGGATCATGGACCACACCCATCGCACCCTGTTCCTGATGCGGGGCGGCGACCGGTCCGGGCGCAACGACTTCCGCCTTCGCTAGTAGCGCCCGGCGCCAGCCCGCGTTCGAAACCACCGCCCTTCCTTCGACGCAACCCCCCGGAGCGCGGATGCGGTTCGGTTCGCCCCGCCGGCGGGCGGAAGCTCCCTACCGGAAGGCGGGGATCACCTCCTCGGCGACGAGGCGGATGTTCTCGTCGATCCAGTCGTCCGGGCAGGCGGAGGACAGCATGACCATGCTGGCTCCGGCGTCGACGTATTCGCGCAGCCGCGCCTTCACCTCGTCCGGGGTCCCCGCCAGGGCGTACTTCCCGACGAGGCCGGAGAAGTCCTGCGCGTACTGGCGGCTGAGGCGCGATATCGCCATCTCCCGTGCCCGGTCCCCGTCCTCGTGGACCGCGGTGAAGATGTAGAGCCCGAAGCGGAATCCCTCGAGGTCGCGCCCCGCCTCCTCGCCGAACGCCCGGATCTTCTCGGTGCTCGCGGCGAGCTGCTCCGGGGTGTACATGTAGGGGAGCCAGCCGTCGCCGAAGCGGGCGGCCCGCCTCATGGCCGCGTCGCGTCGTCCGGCGACCCAGATGGGGGGCGGCGACTGCACCGGCATCGGGTCGAGCGAGAACTCGTTCAGCGTGTTGAACCGGCCCGCGTACGACACGTCCCGCCCGGTCCACAGGCGCCGGATGACGTCGAGCGCCTCGTTGGTGCGCGCGCCGCGCTCGCGCACCGGCACTCCGCACGCCTCGAACTCCTTCGGGAACTCGCCGCCGACCCCGACCCCGAAGAGGTAGCGTCCGCCGGACGCGACATCGAGCGCGGCCCCCATCTTGGCCGCGAGCGCGGCGGGGTAGAGGGGCAGCAGGACCACCGCGCTCAGGAGGCGGATGCGGGTGGTTGCCCCCGCCGCGACACCGAGCGAAATGAACGTGTTGGCGGTCGGGACGTGGAACATCACGTGCTCTCCGCACCCCAGCACGTCGAACCCGAGGTCCTCGGCGCGGCGCGCGAACTCCGCCACCCCGTCGGGACTGCGGAGCCCCGTCCCGAACATGATTTCGCTCAACTTCTCTTCTCCTCCGTGGAGGGCAAACCAGGCACCGAGCCTGAAGAAACGGACGGGCCGGCGGTTTCCGGACGGTGCCGTCGACGGTGGCGGCGCCGGCGGATGCGCGGCGGACCGTGCGTGCAATAATACTCCCCGAACCTCTATCCAAACCCAAGCGCGACGCGCGGAGACCTGCGCGCGCCACGACGACAAGGAGCCAGGCGGATGTCGAGCAACGGCAAGACTCTCAGGTGGGTAGGCACCCGGCCGGTACGGCCGGACGGAGTGGACAAGGTTACGGGACGGGCCCGTTTCGGAGCGGACTTCTCCCTGCCCAACATGCTGGTCGGCGCGGTGCTGCGGAGCCCCCACGCCCACGCCCGGATCCGCTCCCTCGACACCTCGAAGGCGGAGGCCCTCCCGGGGGTCAAGGCGGTGCTGACGAGCGCCGACCTGCCGCGCCTCCCCTTCGGCTTCGAGCCCGCCGGCGAGGCGATGGTCAACTACCGCGACATGTCCGAGAACATCCTCGCCTACAAGAAGGTCCTCTACGACGGACACGCGGTAGCGGCGGTCGCCGCCGTCGACCTCGCCACCGCGGAAGCGGCCGTCGCGCTCATCGGGGTGGACTACGAGGTGTTGCCGCACGTCATCGACCCCGTCGAGGCGATGAAGCCGGACGCCCCCGTCCTGCACGACGATCTCATCACCGACGGGGTCGACCCCAAGCCGGACAAGGCATCCAACATCGTCAAGCGGGTCTCCATAGGGCAGGGGGACATCGATGCCGGGTTCGCGGAAGCCGACATCGTGGTCGAGCGCGAGTTCGACACCCAAGCGGTCCACCAGGGCTACATCGAGCCCCACGCCTGCGTGGGAAGCGTGTCGGAAGACGGTCAGGCGGAGGTCTGGTGCTGCACCCAGGGGCAGTACACCGTCCGCGGGTACTGCGCGAAGCTGCTCGGCATGGACATCTCGAAGATCCGGGTGACCCCTTCCGAGATCGGCGGCGGCTTCGGCGGCAAGACGGTGGTGTACCTCGAGCCCCTCGCGCTCGGGCTCTCCCGCAAGGCGTGCCAGCCGGTCAAGATGACCATGAGCCGCACGGAGGTCTTCCGGGCCACCGGCCCCACCTCCGGCGGCAACGTCCGGGTCAGGATGGGGGTCACCAGGGACGGCCGCATCACCGCCGCGCAAGCGGAGCTCGTGTACCAGGCGGGAGCGTTCGGCGGCTCGCCGGTCCAGCCCGGCTGCATGTGCGCGTTCGCCCCCTACGACTGCGCGAACGTCGACGTGATCGGCTACGACGTCGTCACCAACCGGCCCAAGGTCGCCGCCTACCGGGCGCCGGGGGCGCCCATTTCCGAGTACGCGGTCGAAGCCGTGGTCGACGAGCTCGCCGAGGCCACGGGAATGGACCCCATCGAGTTCCGGCTCAACAACGCCGCCCGCGAAGGGACCAAGGCCGCCTACGGTCCGAGGTTCGGACCCGTCGGGCTGGTCAAGACCCTGGAGACGGCGAAGGCCTCCGAGCACTACCGCACCCCGCTCGGTGCGAACCAGGGCCGTGGGGTCGCCTCCGGATTCTGGTTCAACATCGGCGGCGAGACCTGCGCGACGCTGCACGTCGGCGAGGACGGCACCGTCGCCCTCGTCGCCGGCACCCCGGACATCGGCGGTTCCCGCGCTTCGCTCGCCATGATGGCGGCGGAAGAGCTCGGCATCGAGCTCGACAAGGTCCGTCCGATGATCGCCGACACCGCGTCCCTCGGCTACACCTTCCTCACCGGCGGAAGCCGCGTCACGTTCGCGAGCGGGATGGCCGTCGTCGAGGCGGCCCGCTCCCTCATCCAGGACCTCCGGGAGCGCGCGGCGAAGATCTGGGACATCCCCGCCGACGCGGTGGTGTGGGAGAACGGGGAAGCCCGGCCGACCAGCAGCAACGCTGGCGACTTCGAGCCGCTCGACCTCGCCGCCCTCGCGGGATCCGCGGGCAAGACCGGCGGGCCGCTCAGCGCGAGCGCCTCGCTCAACGCCCAGGGGGCGGGCCCCACCTTCGCCACCCACGTGGTCGACGTGGAGGTGGACCGCGAGACGGGGCTCGTCCAGGTGGTGCGCTACACCGCGGTCCAGGACGCCGGCAAGGCGGTCCACCCGAGCTACGTCGAAGGCCAGATCCAGGGCGGAGCGGTCCAGGGCATTGGCTGGGCGCTCAACGAAGAATACATCTACAACGAGAAAGGCCAGCTCGAGAACCCGGGATTCCTGGACTACCGGGTGCCCGTCTGCTCCGACGTGCCGATGATCGACGCGGTCATCATCGAGGAGCCGAACCCGCGCCATCCCTACGGGGTGCGCGGGGTGGGCGAGACCCCGATCGTCCCCCCGATGGGCGCGATCACGAACGCGGTGGCGAACGCGATCGGCATCCGCATGACGAGCCTCCCGATGTCGCCTCCCCGGGTGCTGGAGGCCCTCGACGAAGCGGCCGCGACCCTGCCGGAAGCGGCCGACTGACCGGCGACCACGAGGCGCTCCGGGGGCTCCCCCCGGGGCGCCCCTCTCCGGGGACCCATTCCGGCGCGCGCCGCCCGGCCCGGCCCGCGCCGCGGCTCGCGTGAGGTGAGCGCGTGGAAGACCGCTACGACGTCATCGTGATCGGAGGCGGGGTGAGCGGCTGCTCCACCGCCTTCTTCCTCGCGTCCGACCCGGGGTTCGACGGTCGCATCCTGGTGGTCGAACGGGATCCGACCTACCAGGACGCTCCGTCGGCACGCGCGACGGGGGGCATCCGCCAGCAGTTCTCGACCCCGGAGAACGTGCGCATCGGCCTCTTCGGCAGCCACTTCGTGAGGAACGCGAGCGACTACCTGTCCATCGACGGGGAAGCGCCGGACCTCTCGTGGCGCGAAGGCGGCTACCTCCTCCTCGCGACCCCCGAATCCCTGCCCGTCATGCGCGAGAACAACGCCGTGCAACGGGCGGAGGGCGCCGACATCGCGCTCCTCGCCCCGCCGGAGCTCGAGCGGAAGTTCGACTGGCTCAACACCGACGGGATCGCGGGAGGCTGCAACGGACTGAGCGGCGAGGGGTGGGTGGACCCCTACTCGCTCCTCCAGGCATTCCGCCGCAAGGCCCGGTCACTGGGGGTCGAGGTGGTGCACGACGAGGCCCTTCGCGTCGCCCGCTCCGGTTCGCGGGTCGAATCCGTGACCCTCGCGAAGGGCGGGGAGATCGAGGCCGGCGCGGTGGTGAACGCGGCCGGCGCGAGCGGAGTGAAGGAGATCGCGGCCACCGTCGGGGTGGACCTTCCCATCGAGTCGCGCAAGCGCTGCACGTTCGTGTTCGAGTGCCGCGAGCGGGTCGAGCCCGTCCCCCTCACCATCCTGCCCGAGGGGATCGGCTTCCGGCCCGAGGGCCGCACCTTCCTCGCCAACCGCGCGCCGCCTCCCGAGTCGGACCCGCCGACCCGGGACACCGACATCGACCACGACCTCTTCGAGGAGCTCATCTGGCCGGCCCTCGCGGCGCGGGTGCCGGCGTTCGAGGCGATCAAGGTCACGAGCGCGTGGTGCTGCCACTACGACTTCAACACCCTCGACGAGAACGCGATCGTCGGGACGACGCCGGGTCTCGACAACTTCTACGTGCTCGCGGGCTTCTCCGGCCACGGCCTCCAGCAATCGCCCGCGATGGGGCGCGCAACCAGCGAGCTCATCCTCCACGGCGAGTACCGCACCCTGGACCTCCGGCGCTTCGGCTACGAGCGGGTCCTCGCCGGTGAGCCCCTCGTCGAGGCCAACTGCTTCTGACCCGCGACCGGCGCCCTCCGCCGCCATGGGCGCCTATCCGGCCGTCCCCGAGCCCCGATTCGGCGGCCAGTCTCCCGTCAGCACGTCCACCTTGGACTCGACCCGGGCCATCCGCTCGCGGAGATCAATCTGCCCGTCCCGGATCACCCGCACCTCTTCCCGGATCACGCGCACCTCTTCCCGGGCTACTTGCAACTCTCCTCGGACCGCTCCCAGTTCCCGGGCAAACGAGTCCGCTATCACCACCATCATCGTGAGCATCACCCCGGCCAGCGTCACTCCCACGGCCAGGATCGCGATCAGCTCCGGCGACAACGCTGCCCGCCGTGATCGGACTTCACGAGGTGTCGTCCCAGCCTCCGCCATTACATCGCCTTTCGCCGCCATCCGGGACATGCCTCCTCGCAGCCGGCTCGCCTCCAACCGTCCGCCTCCGGCGGATCGAGCAACCGCGCCCGGACACTCTGCAGGCCCGTAGTGTCAGCCGAACCGGCGCCGGCATCAACCCGCTTTCGTAAGACGAACGTCCGCACATCCGTAGGCATCCAGGCCGATCGCAGCGGGAGTTTCCGCCGTCCCCGACTTCCATGCGAGTCCAGGAAAGGTCAGGGGACGAACTTGTAGCCGCCGTCCGCGATGTGGGTCTGGCCGGTGGTGAAGCTCGAGCGCTCGCTGAGGAGGAAGTGCACCAGCTCGGCGATCTCCTCGCTGCGGCCGAAGCGCCGGAGCGCCGCCGCCGCCGTGAGCCTCGCATGCGCCTCGTCGGACACGTCCGCCGTCATGTCCGTCGCGACATAGCCCGGAGCGACCCCGTTGACCCGGACCGCGGGGCCGAGCCCCGCCGCGCACTGGCGGACGAAGCCGACAACGGCCGCCTTGGAGGTGCCGTAGGCGATCATGCGCTCGGCGGTGATGGGATTGGGGACGAGGCCGAGCACCGAGGAGATGCAGACGATGCGGCCGAAGCCCCGCGCCGCCATGCCGTCCTTCGCCCGCCAGACGGCATGGAAGGTGCCGTCGAGGTTGACGCGCATGATCTCGTGCCAGGTCTCGGCGGTCATGGTCAGGGAATCGGCCGAGCGCGCGATGCCCGCGTTGGTGACGAGGAGGTCGACCGGACCGAGGTCACGCTCGACGGCATCGAACATCGCGCTCGTCGAATCCCGGTCGCCGACATCGGCGAGGTAGATTTCCGCGACACCTCCGTCTTCCCTGATGCGGTCACGGGTGTATTCCGCCGCCCGCCGGTCCGCGGCGTAGTTCACCGCCACGCGCGCCCCGCTCGCGGCGAGCCGGATACAGATGGCCCGGCCGATCCCACGCGAGCCGCCGGTAACGAGGGCGGTGCGGCCCTCGAGCTCCCTGTCCGCCATGGGGTCCGCGCTCCGCCCCCTCTCCGCGCGCGGTCAGGCGCGGGAGGAGAAGGCTCCCGTCAGGTCGAGCCGCTCCTCAGGCGAGACCGAGGAGGGGGGCGACGTCGGTGCTCTTCCAGCACGGCAGGGCCTCCATCCTCGCCATCCAGGCGCGAAGGTTCGGATGGGGGTCGAGGGGGAGCTTCTGGTACGAGTGAAGGTGCATCGGCGACGCGACGGAGATGTCGGCGATCGTCGGCTCGTCGGTGCCGCAGAGCCAAGTCTGTCCATCGAGCCGATCATCGAGGATCGCCGCGTGGTTGTGGAAGTTCGGCCCCTCCGCCTCGAGGATGGCCGCGTCCGGCTCCTGCTCGAGGATCGGTTTCACCACGTTCTCCACGAGGTACACGTAGCAGGTCGGGAACCAGGCGCTCGCCTCCCAGAGGAGCCAGCGATTGACGTCCGCCCGCGTCGCGAGGTCCTTCGGATAGGCCGATTCGGCCCCCGCCTTGTCGGCCCCGTACTGGAGGATGGCGTTGGACTCCCAGAGCTTGAGGTCACCGTCGGTGAGCGCCGGCAGCGCCCCGTTGGGGTTGATCGCGAGGAACTCGGGCTCCTTCTGCCCCTGCGCGAAGTAGTCGACATTCCCGGTCTCGTAGTCCACGCCCATGAGCTGGTACCCGGCAACGACCTTGCGGCAGTTGACGGTGCGGGGATCGTAGTAGAGCTTCATCGAGATTCTCCTCGTTTCCAGGTGCAGCCACTCTCTCGCCGTCGCCACCGCGGCGCGACCGGCCGACTGTTGTCCCGTGGTCGCGGGGAGCGTAGCGCGGGGCCGCGACGTGGCGCAACACGCGGGCGGCGGGACCCCAGCCGCAATATTTCACCGATGTCCTGCTGCGGACACCAATCTGCTTGCGGTAGCGGGCCGTACTCCCTCAAGCCGCTTCAACGTAGTGTCGACTACGCCTTCAGCGTCTTTCGGTCCGTGCGGCCCACATACACGGAAAAATCTCCGATTTTTCCGTGTTGTCCACTCATGCGGAAACATCTGAGATGTTTCCGCATTTCCGCAAGCATCTTGGCGCCCTCGCGACGAACATCGGTGAAATATTGCGGCCAGGGCCATTTCACGCAGAGGGAGGCAAGGCCCCTTTCGCATGGAACATCCAATAACCCATTGATCCGCGGCCTTGGTCCGCCGAAAACCCGGGCCTTGTACGAGCCGCGTCACGATGTGCCCTGCGCGTCGGCGCAGCGTACCCGCTGCGACAGCTCCCGGAGGGTGAGGAGAGAAGGCCGGCAATCCGCTCATCCACGGACCGATTGAAATCCTCGCGGATTGGACCCTGCGGCGGCGTCTTGTGCCGGAGCGGGTGAGGCGCGGAAAATGGGCGGATTATGGAAGGCGAACGGGCAGCGGGGGCGAACCGCCCGCGGGACGAACCGGAACCGGCGGGTCCGGAGCATCGCGGGACGCCGACGGCGGAGGGCGAGCGGGCTTCCGGTTCCGCGGCGCCGGACGAGCCGCTCCCGCGGGCGCGCGCCAAGGAACAGCTCCTGGTTCGCTGGCGGGCATTCCCCGCCCCCGCGATGGAGGCCCTGGATCGCCTGCTCGACGAGGCGCTTGCGCGGGCGGGAAAGGCCGAGCCGGAACTCCTCACGGTGATGAATCCGGTCAGCCGTCCGATGCGTCTTCGCCTCGCCCCGATCGCCGCGGATGCCGACCTCGACCGGATGTATCACCGCGCTTCGGCGGAGCTTTCGGTGAGCGCCGACGGGCGCTGCTATCTCGTGTACCGGCAACTCGACGGCGGCGACTACGCAGTGCTGTGGTCCGCCGCGACCTCGCTCCCGGAGGCCTTGCTGTCCCGGCTGCCGGACCCGCTCGCGACCGCCCTCCTCGAGTCCGATTCGGAAGATGCGCGCTAAGCGAAGACTCTCGCCGATCCGCACCGCGCGGTTCCTCGCCTCGGCCCTGCTCCTTGCCATCGCGGCCCTCGGCGCGGGGCGCGCCGAGGGTCCGCCGGAGGGCACGGCGGACGCCGCCCCCAACGATCGGGTGGGCTACGTTCGCATCGAGGGTGTCATCGACCGGCTCCAGTCGCGCTACCTCGCCCGCGCGCTCGCCGACGCGCGGGCCGCCGGGCTCGGCACGGTCGTCCTGCACCTCGACACGGACGGCGGACAGGTGCACTACGCGCGCGAGATGTTCAGGGCCGTCCTTGCTGCCGGAAAGGCGCCGGCCGGCCGAGAGCCCGCTTCGGCGGCGCCCGGCGGTGAATCGGAAACGGGCGCAACGGAGCAAGGGTCCGACACCGCGGACCCCGACGGCCCGCGCATGATCGCGTTCGTCGACTTCCGGGCCCTTTCCGCCGGAGCGATGATCGCCTACGCCCATCACGAGATCTACCTCACCGAGGGAGCGAGCATCGGCGACATCGGGGTCATCTACCGGGGGCCGGACGGAAAGATCGAGTACGCCCCGGAGAAGATCGAGACGGTCGTGCGCACCCTCCTTGCTCAGGCCGCCGAACAGCGGGGATGGCCGCGGGGGCCGCTCCTCAAGATGACCGCCCGCAACCAGAGCCTCTATCGCGTGACCCCGCCCGGCGGCGAGACGATCTACGTGATCGAGGACGACCTCGCGGCGTGGCTCGCCGACCATCCCGAGGTGGACCGGGAGGACCCCGCCCAGGTGGTGGTGTACCGCGGGCACGACCGCCTGCTCACCCTGACCGGGCGGGAAGCGGTAGCCCTCGGGATGGCGACCGGCCTCGCCGACGACCTGCCCGCCCTCTACACCCAACTCGGCATCGACCCGGACGCGATCCTGGACCTCCGCCCCGGTGCGGCCGAGCGGACCGCGGCCTGGCTTGCAGGCGTGGCCCCGTTCCTCATGGGTCTCGCCCTCCTGCTCCTGTTCTTCGAGATCAACACCCCCGGGGTCGGGATCTGGGCCCTCCTCGCCGCCGTGTTCGGGAGCCTCTTCCTCTTCGCACAGTACTACCTCGACCTCGTGGAGCACTTCGAGGTCGCCCTCCTCGTCCTCGGGCTCGCGCTCATTGCGGTCGAGGTTCTGGTGCTGCCGCTGGGCGGCCTGTTCGCGATCGGAGGAGCCCTCTGTCTCCTCGCCGGCGCGGTGCTCGCCTTCCTCCCGAACGAGCTGGACCTCGTGCCGAGCGACCCGAACTTCCAGGACGCCCTTTTCGACGCGGCCCTGCAGGGGGGCCTCGCCCTCGCGGTGGCGGGCGGAGGGGTCCTCCTCCTCGTCAAGGTCCTGCCCCACGCCGCGAGGCTCAAGTCCCGCCTCACCGTGGAGGCCGAGATCTCCGGCACGAGCGGCGGCGCGGGTCCGTCCCTGGTCGGCCGGACGGGACGCGCGGAAGGAATGCTGCGCCCGGCCGGGACGGTGGTGATCGGACGCGCCCACCACAGCGCCCGGGCCGAGCACGGCACCTGGATCGCGGCCGGCGAACCGGTGGAGGTGGTGGCGGCCGAGCTCGGCGAGCTGGTGGTGCGCGCCGTCGCCAGGTCGGATCAGCAAAGCTGATCCGACCCCCGTCCCCGCCGCTCAGTACCGGTAGTACTCGGGCTTGTAGGGCCCTTCGGCGGAGACTCCGATGTACGCCGACTGCTCCTCGGAAAGCCGGGTCAGCTTCGCCCCGAGCTTCGCGAGATGCAGCCGCGCGACTTTCTCGTCCAGATTCTTGGGCAGCACGTAGACCCGGTTCTCGTACTTCCCGGGGTTGGTCCAGAGCTCGATCTGCGCCACCACCTGGTTCGTGAACGAGCTCGACATGACGAAGCTCGGGTGCCCGGTCGCGCAGCCGAGGTTCACGAGCCGCCCCTCGGCGAGCAGAATGAGGCGCTTGCCGTTCGGAAAGACGACGTGATCGACCTGCGGCTTGATGTTCTCCCAAGTGTGGTTGCGGAGGGCCTCGACGTCGATCTCGGCATCGAAGTGGCCGATGTTGGCGAGGATCGCGTCGTGCTTCATCGAGCGCATGTGCTCGATGCCGATGACCCGCATGTTGCCGGTCGCGGTGACGAAGATGTCTCCGACCGGGGCCGCCTCCTCCATGGTCACAACCCGGAAGCCCTCCATCGCGGCCTGGAGCGCGCAGATGGGATCGATCTCGGTCACCCAGACGATCGCGCCGAGCGAGCGAAGGGCCTGTGCACAACCCTTGCCGACGTCGCCGTAGCCGGCGACGATCGCGATCTTGCCCGCCACCATGACGTCCGTGGCGCGCTTGATCCCGTCCACCAGGGATTCCCGGCAGCCGTACAGGTTGTCGAACTTGCTCTTGGTCACCGAGTCGTTCACGTTGAAGGCGGGCACCCGGAGGGAGCCGCCGGCCGCCATCTCGTGGAGCCGGGCCACCCCGGTGGTGGTCTCCTCGGTGAGCCCGCGCACCCCCGCGAGAAGATCGCCGTGCTGCTCGTGCATGACGAGGGTGAGGTCCCCTCCGTCGTCGAGGAGCATGTTCGGCCGCCAGTCATTCGGGCCGAAGATGGTCCGCTCCACGCACCACCAGTACTCCTCCTCGGTCTCCCCCTTCCAGGCGAACACCGGAACCCCGGCCGCGGCCATCGCGGCGGCGGCGTGATCCTGGGTGGAGAAGACGTTGCAGGAGGACCACCGGACCTCCGCCCCGAGCTCGATGAGAGTCTCGATGAGGACCGCGGTCTGGATGGTCATGTGCAGGCAGCCCGCGATCCGCGCTCCCGCAAGCGGGCGCGTGCCGCCATACTCCTCGCGCATTGCCATGAGGCCGGGCATCTCGTTCTCCGCGATGCCGATCTCCTTGCGGCCCCAGCTCGCGAGCTCGAGATCCGCAACCTTGTAGTCCGGGCCGCCGCCGTCAGGGTGGATGCTCAATTCTCGTTCTCCTCTTGCCGGCCCGCCCCCCGACTTCCCTTGGGGGCCGGCCTCGTCGCGCGTCCGGAAACGGCAGCGCCGGCCGGCGCTTCCCCCGGCCGCCCGGGCGGATCGGCATGGCCGGACCGGGGCGGTGAAGGATCGGGGATCAGGAAAGCGGCCGGCCCGCCGCGTCGGCGAGGGCGGCGGCCCGGTCGGTCCGTTCCCAGGTGAAGTCGGGCTCATCGCGCCCGAAGTGCCCGAAGACGGCGGTCGGGCGGTAGATCGGCCGCGCGAGGTCGAGCATCTCGATGATGCCGCCCGGTCGCAGGTCGAAGTGCTCGCGGACGAGGGCGGCGAGCCGCGCTTCGTCGACGCGAGCGGTGCCGAACGTCTCGACGTCCACCGAGACCGGCTCCGATATGCCGATGGCGTACGCGACCTGCACCTCGCAACGCTCCGCGAGCCCCGCCG
Source organism: Gammaproteobacteria bacterium (assembly GCA_022823045.1). Lineage (GTDB taxonomy): Bacteria > Pseudomonadota > Gammaproteobacteria > HK1 > HK1 > JAJDXW01. Next base: position 3,514 of record JAJDXW010000235.1, on the reverse strand, counting down.
CGACCACGTTCTTCGCCACGTACCGGCAGGCGTAAGCGGCGGAGCGGTCCACCTTGGAGGGATCCTTGCCCGAGAACGCCCCGCCCCCGTGACGCGCGAGCCCGCCGTAGGTGTCGACGATGATCTTCCGCCCGGTCAGCCCGCAGTCGCCGACCGGCCCGCCGACCACGAAACGCCCGGTCGGGTTGATGTGGTACCGGGTGGAATCGTCGAGCCACTCTTCGGGGAGGACCGGGCGGATGATCTCCTCCATCACCCCCGCCTCGAGCTCGCCCCGGCCGACGTCCTCGCGATGCTGGGCGGAGAGGACCACCGCGTCGATCCCGGCCGGCTCGCCGTCCACGTAGCGGACCGTGACCTGGCTCTTGGCGTCCGGCCGGAGCCAGTCGAGGCTGCCGGACCGCCGCACCTCGGCATGGCGGCGCATGAGCCGGTGGGCGAGGGTGATCGGGGCGGGGAGGTAGGCGTCCGTCTCGCGCGTCGCATAGCCGAACATCATCCCCTGGTCACCCGCCCCGAGGTCCTTGTTGCCCGATTCGTCGACCCCCATCGCGATGTCCGCGGACTGTTGGCCGAGGGCGACGAGCACCGCGCACGTCTCGCCGTCGAACCCGTAGAGGGGATCGTCGTACCCGATCGCGCGTACCCGGTCTCGCACCAGGCGCTCGAACTCGATGTGGGCGTTCGTCCGGATCTCGCCGGCCAGCACCACCATCCCGGTCTTGACCATGGTCTCGCAGGCGACCCGGCTCGCCGGATCCTGGGCGAGCGCGGCGTCGACCACGGAGTCGGAGACCTGATCGGCAATCTTGTCGGGATGTCCCTCGGCCACGGATTCCGAGGTCAGGATCTGGGTACGGGGCATGGATGGCTCCGAGTGCGGGGGCGGTTGCGTTGCAGCACGCGATTTTACGCCCTTTGCGGCCCGCGTAGTCGCGCGCGATGCGCAGCACTCGGTTCGGACTCACGGGAAGCACGGCTGGGCACCGGATGAAAAACTGGACACTTATATTGACCAGTCATAAACTATGTCCACTCGAGCGAGGGAGACTCCGGAATGAAGACGATCGGAGCGGCCAAGTTCAAGGAACGGTGCCTGTCGCTGCTGGATCAGCTCGATTCCGAGGGGCTCGTCATCACGAAGCACGGCAAGCCGATCGCGCGCGTGGTTCACTACGAGCAGGAGTTTGCCGATTGCATCGGCAGCCTGCGCGACAAGGTCGAGATCCACGGCGACATCATGGGCACGGGCATGCGCTGGAACGCGAGTGCTGAATCTTGACACGCACATGCTGGTGTTCGCGGTCCGGGGCGAGCTCCGGCCGCATGAACGGGCTCTGCTGGCTCGGGACCGGTGGTCCATATCCGGAATCGTCCTCTGGGAGCTGGCGAAGCTCCGCGAGCTCGGCCGCATCGAGCTGGATCTCGAGGACCGGGAGATAGCCGGTCTCCTGAACCGGCTGCACGTGTGGCCGATTGACCTCGCGGTGGCACTCACTTCGACACGCCTCGACTTCAAGGGAGACCCGGCGGACGAGATCATCGCGGCGACGAGCGTCGTCCACCGGGTCCCCCTGGTGACCCGGGACCGGGTCATGCGCCGCTCGGCGATCGTCCCGTTGCCATAGCGACGGACCTTCCGGCGGGAACGCAGCCATGCTCCGGGTCGGCCTCGGTCACTTCTACCGGAACCTCGAGCAGTACTTCTGCGCGTTCCTCATGGTCCTCATGGTGTTCTGCCTCGGGTCCCAGGTCTTCTTCCGCTTCGTGCTCAACGCATCGCTCACCTGGTCCGAGGAGCTCAGCCGCTTCGCGTTCATCTGGCTCGTCTACATGGGCGCGGTGCTCGGCGCGAAGGAGCGGATCCACATCCGGGTGACCGCATTCCACCGCCTCCTCCCCGTCGCCGCGCGCGGTTGGGTGCTTCCCGTGGCCGATCTCCTGTGGGTCGTGATCAACCTCACGTTCGCCTGGCAGGGCGCTCTCCAGGTCGGACACCTGATGCGTTTCAGCTACATCTCGCCCGCCATGCAATGGAACATGGCCCTCATCTACTCGGTCGTGCCGGTCGGCTTCCTGCTCATGAGCTTCCGGATCCTCGAAGGCTACTGGCGCGACTGGCGCGCCGGGACCCTCGGGCAGCCGGTCGAGGAGCCCGCCTTCGGGAGCGGGACGAACCGGAAACCCTCGGGGCGTGAAGCGGACGGTAACGGAGGACCGGCCGGGAGGGACGAGCCATGACCCTCGCCCTCCTCCTCGGCACTCTCGCCATCTGCCTCGTCATCGGGGTGCCGGTCTTCATGGCCCTCGGGATCGCGACGGTGGTCGCGCTCACCGTGTCCGACGTCCCGATGCTCATCCTCGGTCAGACCCTCTACCAGGGGGTGGACAAGTTCCCCCTCCTCGCGATCCCCTGCTTCATCCTCGCCGGCTCCCTCATGGAGCGAGGCGGGGTCACCCACCAGATCATCGCGGTCGTCTCCCAGTTCACCGGCCGGGTGCGAGGCGGACTCGGAATCGCGACCATCCTCGCCTGCATGTTCTTCTCCGCGATCAGCGGCTCGGGGCCGGGCACGGTGGCCGCCGTCGGGTCGGTGATGATCCCGGCCATGCTCCGGGCGGGACACGGCCGGGACTACGCGGGGGCGGTCTCGTCCTCGGGGGGGACGCTCGGGATCCTCATCCCCCCGAGCAATCCGATGATCATCTACGGGGTGATCGCCCAGACCTCCATCGTCGGCCTCTTCATGGCCGGCATCGTGCCCGGGATGATCATCGGCGTCGCCCACTGCCTCGTCGCCTATCTCGTCGCCCGGCAGGTCGGCTACAAGGCGACCGGAGAACGCTTCGACCTTCGTCAGCTTGCGCGCGCCTGCTGGCGGGGCAAGTTCGCGCTCGCCGCGCCGTTCCTCATCCTCGGCGGGATCTATGCCGGCGTCTTCACCCCGGTGGAGGCCTCCGTCATCGCGGTCCTCTACGGGCTCCTCGTCGGCGGCGTCATCAATCGGATGCTGGACCTCCGGGCGATCTTCGACTCGCTCATCGAGGCCGCCCGCATCTCGACGGCCATGATCATCGTCGCGACCTCGACGGTGTTCGGTCAGATGCTCACCTTCAACCAGGCACCCCAGAAGCTCGCGGGGCTCCTCGCGACCATCTCGACCGACCCGTTCACGATCCTCCTCATCATCATCCTCGCGTTCTTCATCCTCGGCATGTTCATGGAGACGCTCTCGACGATCATTATCGTCACCCCGGTCCTCCTGCCGGTCGTCGTCCAGCTCGGCATCGACCCGATCCACTTCGGGATCCTGTTCGTGGTCACGAACGAGGTCGCGTTCCTCACCCCGCCCCTCGGGGCGAACCTGTTCGTGGCGAGCCAGCTCGCGAACGTGTCGCTGGAACGGCTGAGCCTGCACGTCCTGCCGCACATCGCGGCGATCGTGCTCTGCATCCTGGTGCTCGCCTACTTCCCGGAGATCAGCCTCTGGCTCCCGCACCTCCTCGGCTACGG
>JAJDXW010000013.1 GCA_022823045.1 Gammaproteobacteria bacterium | reverse complement strand
CCCGCCCTGGTGGTGCTCGCCACCGCGGCGGTGCTGCGCATCCCCGTGAACCCGGTGGAGTTCGCCGCGGTCGCGGCGGCCTTCTGCGGGCTCTTCATCGCGCTCGAGGTCTCCTTCACCGCCCTGCACCCCCTCGGCCTCGCCTTCGCGATGGGTGCCGCGCTGACCTGCGCGGTCATGTACGTGGTGACCAATCGTGTTCTGGACGCGACCGACTTCGTCGAAGCCACCTTCTACATGGCGGTCGGCGCCGCCGTCCTCTCCGCGCTCGCCCTGGTGCCCGAGGGCGGCATGGCGGTTCCCGAGTCGCTCGAAGGCCTGATGCTCGTGGCCCTCGTCACCGTGCTCTTCATGATCGCGATCACCACCATGTTTCTTGCCATCGAGCTGGTGGGATCCGTGCCGACGGCGATGCTCACCAACGTGGAGCCGCTGACCGCGATTGCGGTCGCGGTCACGGTGCTCGGAGAGCCGCTGCCTCTCGCCGTCGGCTTCGGCGCCTTCCTCGTGATATCCGCGATCCTGCTCATGCAGGCGTCCCGCGCGCAGCGGGGCGCTTCGGAATCCGCCCGGACGAGCATCAACCCTCCCGCGCGGGGCTTCGGAAGAAGACCCCGAAGATAGAGGGGGCGGGCATTCGAGCCCGGCCCCGGCAACGGGATGCCCAGCGCCGTCGTGCGCGGCGGGCCGACTGTACCGGCGCGCCTTCGCGACGGCTGCGGGGCGATGCGGGCGAGGCTTCGTTTCAGGCCGGCGCGGCCACGACGTGGATGGGGTCACCCGCGAAGTAGCGCACGAGGCACTCCACCGCGATGTCGTGGAGCGCGACGGCCGCCTCCGGCGTGTTGTAGGCGACATGCGGGCTCAGCACCACGTTGTCGAGCCCGAGGAAGGGGTGGGAAGCGGGCAGGGGCTCCTCACGGTACACGTCGATGCCGGCGGCCCGGATCCGTCCCTCTCGCAGCGCCTCCACAAGTGCGGCCTCGTCCACCAGCTCGCCCCGGGCGGTGTTGACGAAGAGCGCTTCGGGCTTCATCCGGGCGATGGCCGCCGCATCGATGATGCCCTCCGTCTCCGGCGTCCCCGCCAGGTGCAGGGAGACTGCGTCGCACTCCGCGAGCAGGCGATCGAGGGACACGAACTCCACTCCCGCCGCGCGCGCCCTCTCCGGGTCGGGGTTGCGGGTCCACGCCACCACCTCCATCCCGACGGCGCGGGCGAGCGCGGCGAATCGCTGGCCGATACCCCCGAAGCCGACGATTCCGAGCCGGCGCCCCCGCAGCTCCATCCCCATCGACGACTGGTTCCAGCGTCCGGCACGCAGCTCCGCATCGAGTCGGGGGACATGCCGCGCGGCGGCGAGCAGCAGGGCGAGCGCATGCTCCGCCACGGTGTTGTCCGAGTATCCCGGGGTGTTGCACACCGTGATGCCTCGCGCCGCCGCTCGGGGGAGATCGACGAACCTTGCCGCGCCGATGCCGGTGAAGACCACGAGCTCGAGCGCGGGCGCCGCCAGCATCACTTCCGCCGGCAGATCCCAGCCGAGCAGGATCGCCCGGGCGTCCCCGATGCGGCGAAGGTACGCCTCGTGACTCTCCGGGCGGCCATAGTGCGCCTCCAGCCCGCCGAGCGCGTCGAGGCGCTGCCGGCTCGCCTCGCTCAGCTCTTCTTCGAGATTCTCCCCCGCGTCGGGATAGACGATCTTCGGCATGAGCTCGGCGACCTCCGGGTGTCGTCACTCCAGGGGCCGCATTCTACGGGGCCTCGGCGCCCGCCCGATGCCCCTGGCGCCGCCCGTGACGACGACCTTCTTGCCGGAGCAACCCATCTTCACCGGTCCGCACCCCGCGCGGCCCCAGGCTCGGCGCAGTTTGACCCGATCCGGGCCTGCCCGGATACTCCCCCCGGAGCGCAATCAGCGAGGGGGCATCACATGTCGCAGGAATTCGTCATCGCCAGCTTCAAGGATGTCGCCGACGGCCTCCAGGAAGGGCAGTTCTCGGTCGGGGAGCGGCGCAAGGGCACCACGCTCGACGATCTCGACCCCATCTACCGGGATCTGCTCGACCGGCCGATCACGGTGACCATGGCGGTAATCGGCCCGGACGGACGGCCCGGACTGACGCCCATGTGGTTCGATCACGACGGCGAGAAGATTCTCGTCAACACCGCCTCGCACCGCCCCAAGTGCGCGTGGATCCGCAAGAACCCGCAGATCACGGTCCTGGTGGTCAATCCCGACAATCCCTACCACTGGGTCAGCATCAAGTGCACGGTGGCGAAAGAGATCCACGAGGACGATCCCGGCGGCGAGAGAGTGAGCGAGCACGTCAACCGTATCTGGAAGAAGTACACCGGGAACGACGGCCCCTACGGGTTGCGAGACCCGGCCATCGAAGAGAAGCGGGTGCTCTTCGAGTGCAGCGTCGACCGGATCGCGACCTTCGGCAAGCCTTGAGCGCCCGTCGGCGCCTGGCGCCCCGGACCGTAGAGCCCCCGCCGCGGCGACGGGTCCCCGGGAACCCGGTCGTGACGAAACTGCGAGCGCTCGAGCACGTCCACGCGGCCGCCCAGGCCCCGCAGCACGAGCGCCGCGGTGAGGCCCCCGATCGAGGCGCCTATCACCGCGACCTTCGGCCATGCCTTCACGGGTGCGTCCCTCCCCCTCCCCGACGAAGCGGAGCACAAAGGGCGCCATGAGACGACACCTTGCCGCCCTGTCTCCCCGATTTCCCGTTGCGGACGCCGGTGCTGGCCCCACGACCCCGAAGGAGCGCGTCCGCGCCCTCCCGCCATGGCGCGTCGCCGCGCTGCTCGTCCTCGTTGCCGCGATGGCGGCGGGGTGCGCCAAGCCGACGCCGGAGAGGCAGTCCGACGTCTGCACGGTATTCGACCAGTTCCCGAAGTGGTACGACTACGCGGAGGCCTCCGAGCGGAAGTGGGGCACGCCCATCCACATCCAGATGGCCTTCGTTCGGCACGAATCGAGCTTCCGCAGCCACGCCAAGCCTCCCATGGAGTGGTTCTGGTTCGTTCCGCTCGGACGCCCCTCGTCCGCGAAAGGCTACGCGCAGGCCCAGGACCCCGCCTGGGGCGACTACCGCTCGGAGACCGGATACCTCTTCAAGAGCCGCTCCGACATGGAGGACGCGCTCGACTTC
>JAJDXW010000390.1 GCA_022823045.1 Gammaproteobacteria bacterium | reverse complement strand
GCGCGTTCGGTCTCTGCGACCTGGAGGCCCTTCGCGAAGTGCAGGATGCCGGCGACCGCGTACTCCGCGATCGGCAGGTTGTGGGCGCGGCCGCGCGACGAGGTGACCGTCACCCCGGCGTCCCAGAGGTCCCCCCGTCGCAGGTTCGACGCCCCCGCCGGGCGCTGGTGCACCCATTCGAGGTTCGGTGCCCGCGCCCCGATGTCGAGCGGGAAGGGGAAGCCGATGACGACGACCCTCGCGGCCGCGAGGAGCCCGTCGCGTTCCTCCCGCGTCCCGTGCCCGCGGGAAGCTGGACCCAGGTAGCGCTCCGTCGTGAAGGCCGGCCACGTGTCCCGGATCTCCCCGTCGAACCACCCCGGAACCATGGTGAGGGCGACCGACGGGTCGACGGAACGGATCTCGTCCTGGATGGACGCCGGCAACGCGATGAGGGAGAGGACGGACACGCTCACGTTCGGTTCTTCCGGTGGTCCGGCCGGTTCAGGCCGCGCCGCGGATGAAGTCGGCCGCCTTCTCCGCGATCATGATGGTCGGCGAGTTGGTGTTGCCGGAGGTGATGGTGGGCATGACGGAGGCGTCCGCCACCCGGAGCCCCTCGATGCCGTGTACCGAGAGGCGCTCGTCGACCGCCCCGCCCGGCCCCATCCGTGCCGTGCCCACCGGATGGAAGATGGTGGTGCCGATGTCGCCCGCCGCCCGCGCAAGCTCCTCGTCCGATTCGAGCTCCGCCCCCGGCAGGTGCTCGCGCGGCGCGTAGGGCGCAAGGGCGCGAGCCGCGCAGATCCGCCTCGTCAGCCGGATCGCGTTCACCGCGACCTGCCGGTCTCCCGGTGTCGCCAGGTAGTTCGGCCGGATCTCGGGGCTCGCGAACGGGTCCGGGCTCGTTGCGAGCACCGTGCCCCGGCTCTCCGGGCGGACGTTGCACACCGAGGCGGTGAACGCGGGAAACGGATGCAGCGGCTCGCCGAAGCGGTCGAGCGACAGGGGCTGCACGTGGTACTGGAGGTTCGCGGTCTCTCGCGACGGATCGGACTTCGCGAAGAGGCCGAGCTGGCTCGGGGCCATGGTGAGAGGTCCCCGCCGGAAGAGGAGGTACTGGAGGGCCATGCCGATTCGGGCGGTGAGCCGGCCGGACCACTCGTTGAGGGTGCGGATGTTGCTCACCCGGAAGATGAGGCGGAGCTGAAGGTGGTCCTGGAGGTTCTCGCCGATCGCGGGAAGGTCGTGGACGACGGGGATCCCCGCCGCCTGGAGCCGCGCCCCGCCCCCGATTCCGCTCACCTGCATGAGGTGCGGCGAGCCGATCGCCCCCGCCGCGAGCACGACCTCCCGGGTCGCCCGGAACGCGACGTCCGCGCCCGCCACCCGGGCCTCGATCCCGGTCGCCCGCCGGTCGCCGTTCCGCCCCTCGATCAGGATCCGCCGCGCCCGCGCGTGGGTGACGATGTCGAGGTTCGCTCGCCCCCGCGCCGGGCGCAGGAACCCGCGCGCGGTGTTCCAGCGCATCCCGGTGCGCTGGTTCACCTGGAAGTAGCTCGACCCCTCGTTGTCGCCGCGGTTGAAGTCGTCGATCTTCGCGATCCCGACCTCCGCCGCCGCCTCCCGGAACGCGTCGAGCAGCTCCCAGGAGATCCGGGGGTGCTCGACCCGCCATTCCCCCCCCGCCCCGTGCATCTCGTCCCCGCCGTCGACGTGGTCCTCGGAGCGCTTGAAGTAGGGCAGGACGTCCTCCCAGCTCCAGCCCGCGTTCCCGAGCTGGCGCCACTGGTCGTAGTCGCGGGCCTGGCCGCGCATGTAGATCATCCCGTTGATGGACGAGCAGCCGCCGAGCCCGAGCCCCCGGGGATAGGGGAGGGCGCGCCCGTTGAGCCCCGGCTCGGCCTCGGTCTCGAGGCACCAGTCGGTGCGGCGGTTGTTCATCGTGTAGAGGTAGCCGATGGGGATGCGGATCCAGAAGTAGCTGTCCTTCCCGCCCGCCTCGAGGAGCGCGACCCGCACCCCGGGGTCGGCGGAGAGCCGGTTGGCGAGCACGCACCCCGCCGAGCCCGCCCCGACGATCACGTAGTCGTATGTCCGTACCTGCATGGGCCGATTACTCCCTGGAGAGGCCGGCGCCGGGGGCCGAGGGCCGAGGGGCGGTGGCCAGGGGCCGGCGACCGGCGGCTCCGCCCCGGCGCGATTCGACGCCGCCGCGCATCCCGGGGCGCTCAGTCGCCGACGTACGCCACCGCCTCGATCTCGACCTTCATGGCCGGCGACACGAGGGCGGAGACCTCGACGAGGGTGGACGCCGGCCGGTGCTCGCCGAAGTACTCCTCGCGAATCGGGTTGATCTTCGCGCGGTCGTTGACGTCGGTGAGGTACACGGTCACCTTGACGATGTTCTCCGGCCCGGTGCCGCCCGCCGCCCGGAGCGCGGTGTCCACCGCGCCGAGCGCGATCCGGAACTGCTCCGCTACCGACTCGGGCAGGTCGTTCCGATCCTCGCGGGCGCCGACCATGCCCGATATCCAGACATGGTCGCCGGACCGCACCACGTGGCAGTAGTGGCTCACCGGGGCGAGGAGCCCCGGCACCATGAATCGTTCGACTCCACTCATTGCATGCTCCTCCGGCCGGACGTCGGTCCGGCACTCAAGTTCGTGATGATGCACGAAGCTCGGGCTGCGCCCGAGGGCTGTCCGCGACCGCCGACCTCCCGGGAGGGTGGGCACCCTTTCCGCGTCGGCAGCGGGGCTCCGGTGTCGCCCGGAGTCTTGTGCTTCGTCCGGTTCACGCTTGCGGGCGGGGCGCGTCCTCGCGCACCGTGAACAGGCGGGTGGGGACCGACTGGCCCCGCACCGTCGTGGTGCCGGCGGGCTCGATGGGGAGGTCCTCCGTCGCCGCCGCCGTCTCGCCGCAGAGGAGGATGGTGGTCCCGTGCTCGCGGTTGAGCGCCTCGAGCCGGGCCGCGAGGTTCACCGCATCTCCGTACACCGTGTAGCTCAGCCGCCCGGACGCCCCGACCGCCCCCGCCACCACCGCCCCGGTGCCGATCCCGATCCGGCATCCGAGTCCGTGTCCCGCCGCACTCAGCCGGCGCGTTTCCGCCCGCATCTCGAGCGCGGCCCGGACCGCCTGGCACGGGTGTTCCGGATCGGCCACCGGCACGTTGAAGGTGGCGAGGATCGCGTCCCCTTGGAACTGGATCACGGTCCCGCCCCGCCGCTCGAGGATCTCCGTCATGCGCGAGAACCAGTCGTTGAGGACGCCGACGATCCCGGTCGGTCCGAGCCGCTCGGTGAGGGAGGTGAAGCCGACGAGGTCGCAGAACAGCACCGTGGCCCGCACCTCGGTGGGCTCGATCCGCCCTCCGGCCGATAGCAGCTCGTGGGCGACCTTCTCCGGCACGTAGCGGCCCAGCGTCTGGCGGATGAGCTGGCGCTCGCGAAGGCCCTCCACCATCCGGTTGAACGAGCGGTTGGCGTCGTCCATCTCCCGGATCCAGCTCGGCCGGAGATCGCGGACCTCGTCCAGGCGGTTGCCCTCCACCACCCGGGCGGCGGCGGCGATGGCCCGCACCGGGCGGCTGATCCGGCGCCCGACGAGCACCGCGAGCACGACCGCGACGACAAGCACCGCGCTCCCGGCCGCCGCCGCCTGCAACATGTGCTGCACGGTGCGGTCCTCGCTATTCTCGACGTCGACGTGGACACCGACCGTCCACTCACCGTAGCGGGGCATCTCGCGCTGAAGCACGAGGTGCCAGACGTCCTCGCCCAGGACCACCCAGCTCACGTCGAGCCCAGGTCCCGAGCGGATGAGCCACTGCCCTTCACGGGTCGCACCGGCTCCGAGCGCCGCGAGCACCGGGTCGCCGACCTCCTCGACGGCCGCGAGGGGCCTGTACTCGCCCGTACCGAGCGGCGACCGGTGGACGAGCTGCGGATGGGCGAGAACGCTGTGGCCCTGGTGGAGCACGAACGGAGTCGTGTTCGGAAGGGCGTTTACGGTGAGATCCCGCGACAGCTCCTCGGTCAGTACGACCTGGCCGAACATTCCGAGGAACCGTCCGTCCTTCCTGAGCGGCGAGTCGTGGAGGACGGCGGCCTTGCCCAGGGTGTCGAGCCAGATAGGGTCGCGCCAGGCGCTCGTCGCGGCCTGCTTTCCGGTCATCATCCACCGATGGAAGTTCGGATCCTTCGACCGGTCTTCACTGACTGCGACCCGTTCCCCCCGATACCACACTCGCCCCGTGCCGTCGGGGCGGAAGAAGCCGATTCCAGCTACCTGGGGGGTCGCCGCCAGCGCGCCGAACATGAAGTTGTCCGTACGCGCCTCATCCTCGAGGTCGAGCTTTCCGTCGGCAACGAGGGAGACAATCCATCGTGCCTGCTCCCGGATCGGCTCGAGGCGGCTGCCGAGCTCGCGTTCCAGGGAGTCGAGCACGGTGTCCGAGCGTTCGTGGATGAGGCGCCGGGTGCTCTCCGCGGCGCTCCCCAGCCCGAGCCAGAGCACCGCCCCGGCGGCGAGCGCGACGAGTGCCCCGAGCCCGAACACGGCCACCGAGGTGACCGAGATACGCCAGCGCCTCGCGGGAGGGATGAGAACGGTTTCGGCCATCGGTTCGCCTCAGTCAGTCTCGGACCGCTTCGCCTCCGCCGGGCCGCCCCGGACCGGATGAGGCCGGATCCGGCCGGAATGGATCGGGCCGCTCCGGGCGCGGCGCGGCCCGTCTCGCGCCCGTCCCCGCTCACTCCACCCGGCGCGAGCCGGTCAGGACCGGCGGCGGCCGAGGAAGCTCGCCATGATCGCCTGGGGCTCGCCTTCGGCGTAGGCCGCCTGCTGGCCGAGCGTCCCCGTCCGGAACGCCTCCTCGAACCCCCGCATGGCGAGCTCCCGGAAGCGCGCCTTCGTGCGTCGGAACGCGACCGGCGCCTTGGCCGCGAGCTCCCCGGCAAGCTCCTTCGCCTTGTCCAGCACCCGGTCCGCCTCCACCACCGCGGCGAGCAGCCCGAGGCGCTCGCACTCGTCGCAGTCCATGAAGCGGCCGGTATAGGAGAGCTCCTGGTTCTTCGACCAGCCGAGGTGCAGGGTCATCCAGTACGAGCCCATGACGCTCGGAAGCCCCGCGTTGATCTCGGGCTGCCCCATCCGGATCCCGGGATGTCCGACCCGAAGGTCCGACACGAGCGCGATCTGGAAGCCGGCCCCCGCCGCAAGGCCGTTGAGGGCGGCCACCACCGGCTTGTCGACGGCGAGGATCCCGGTGTACGCCCGACAGACGGTCCCGAACCATTCCTCGATGCGCGAGACCTCCATCGTGCTCGCCTCGCGGAGATCGACCCCGGCCGAGAAGGCCCGGTCGCCGCCTCCGGTGAGGACGACGGCGCGCGTTGCGGGGTCCGCGCCGCACTCGTCGAGGGCGGCGGCGAGCGCTTCGGCGAGCGCGATGCTGACCGCGTTGAGGGCCCGCGGCCGGTTGAGGGTGAGGACGGCGATCCCGTCGCCGTCCCGTTCGATTCGTACGACTTCGGCCATTTCCTCCGACTCCGTCGCCGTGTGCGTGGGGGATCGCCCCTCGCCGTCGCCCGGAGCGGCCGGCCGGTCGGTCGGTCGGGGGCGGGCGGGAAGGGCGGGGTGAGCGGCGGGTCAGCCGCCGCCCTCCGGCGGCGCGAACGCCTCCCCCTCCCAGCGCTCCCGCACCGTGAACCCTTCCACCGGCCCGCGCCTCAGCTTCGTCAACTGCTTCACGGGGCGGCCGAGGGGCACCACCGCGCAGACCGCGACGTTCTCCGGCACCCCGAGCAGCTCCTTCACCTTGCTCTCCTGCGCGATCGCGAGGGTGGTGATGGTGCCGCCGTAGCCTTCGTGCCGGGCGGCCATCAGGACGTTCCAGACGAAGGGATAGATGGAGGCGCCGCTGATGACCCCGACTCGCTCCAGGTACTGGTCGGTGGACGCGACGAGGCGAAGGTCGACGCACACCACGAGCACCACGGAAGCCTCCCGGAACGTCTCGGTGAGGCGGCTCGGGGGCTCGGTGCGCTCGATCTCCTCCGGCCCGACCGCGAGCGGCTCGACCGAGTTCCAGGGGCTCTGCCCGGCCGCGATCTGGGCCGTGTAGCGCTTGGCGGCGGGGACCGCGAGGTCCGCGAGCGC
>JAJDXW010000432.1 GCA_022823045.1 Gammaproteobacteria bacterium | reverse complement strand
ACCACATGTACGCGGCCGTGCCCTGTTACAACCTGAAGCGGCTGCACCACGCCGTTGCGCACGACATGCCGGCACCGCGCACGCTCATCGGCGCCTGGCGGGAGATGCGCGAGACGTGGCGGCGCCAGCAGGACGAGCCCGGCTACGAGTACGACACCCCGGTGCCCGCCCCGGCCGGCGACTCGCGCGCGGAGGTGGACCCGCTCGCGGCCTCGATGGGAGGCCTGACCCCGCGGGCATTGGCCGACGGCGGCTAGCCCGCCGGGCTCGGGCGGTAGCGCTCAGCGCTGGACGGCGGGCACCCAGGCGGTGGTGCGCCCGCCGATCTCGATGTGCTCGATTGCCTCGCCGCGCGCGGTCGTCGCCTCCGCCTGTTTCCCCCAACGGCGATGGAAGAGCCAGCCCGCGGGGTAGCGGCTGCTCTCTGCGTCGACCGCCACCGCCGCCTCCACCACCCGCCGGAGCACGGTGCGAAGGCGCTTCGCCTCGCGCTCGTCGAGATCCCGCGCCCGCCGCCTCGGATCGATGCGGGCCTGGTAGAGGACCTCGTCCGCGATCCAGTTCCCGACCCCGGCCGCGAACCCCTGGTTCAGCAGCAGCGACTTGATGACGACGGAACGGGCGGCGAGCAGCTCGACGAAGCGGCGGGGCGGCGGGAGCGCGAGCAGCGGGTCGAAGCCGAGCCGGCTGACCGGCGGCTCGTCGCGCGGCGCGTCCCTCAGCAGCAGCTTCCCGAGCCGCCGCGCATCGGTCATGACGACCTCTCCCCCGTCGTCGAATGTCAACCGGACCTTCCAGTAGCGGGGCGGCCACTCGTCCGGCCGGTGCGCCGGGCCGGAAGCGAGCTTGAGGGGCGTGTCCCCCGGCACCCGGAACCCGCCGGACATCCCGAAGTGGAAGAGCGGGTGGGGCGGCGCATCGAGGTCGAACCAGAGCTGCTTGCCCCACCGGCAGGCCGCGAGCACGCGCCGGCCCCGGAGCGACGCCCACGCGGCAGCCGGCACGCCGGCGAAGACGATGGCGTCGTCCGCGCACTCGACCCGCTCGATGCGCTTGCCGGCGGCCACCGACTCCGCGAGCCGGCGGCCCCGCTCGACCTCGGGGAGCTCAGGCATCGTCGTTCAGGCTCGAAGAGGCCGCCCTGCGAACTCCGGACTCCCCTGCCGGGCGCGCTTCCGCCGGAACCCGTTCCCGGCGCGGCATGTCAACCGACAGCCTCCGAACGCGAGACTCGCTGCGTCCTGGCCTCCTGAATCGGTACATGCGATCTCCGGGAACCGGGTCCCGCTGACCGTCGTCGTACGGCTCACCGCGAGCCAACCTCTTCTGGCGGCATCAGGCGGCGTCGGCGAGCATCATCTCGGACGCCTTCTCGCCGATCATGATGCACGCGGCGTTGGTGTTGCCGGAGACGAGGGTCGGCATGATGGAGCCGTCCGCGATGCGCAGACTCTCCATGCCCCGCACCCGCAGCCTCTCGTCCACCACCGCCATCGGGTCCTGGCCCATCTTGCAGGTGCCGACGGGATGGAAGGCGGTCTCCGCCGTCGCCCGGATCCACTCGACGATCTCGTCGTCCGACTCGACCTCGGCTCCGGGCTTCATCTCGAAGTCACGGAAGTCGTCCATCGCGCTCGCTCCGACGATCTTCCGGACCCAGCGCACGCTGTCGACGAGGACCCGGCGGTCGAGCGGGTCGGAGAGGAAGTTGAGGCGGATGGCGGGCGCCTCGGACGGGTCGCGCGAACGGATGTGGATCGAGCCCCGGCTGTCGGGCCGGAGGATGTAGGCAGTGCAGGTCATGCCCGGCTCGGGGAGGAGGCTCCGATCGGTCGGCCCGCGGATCGCGTAGGGCGCGAAATGGAGCTGGACGTCCGGAGCGTCGAGCCCTTCGCGGCTTCGGAGGAAGGCGAGCACCGGAGCGGAGGGGAGGCTGAGGAACCCGCCCCCCGTCGTCGCGTAGCGAATGACCTGCCACACGAGCCCGAGCCCCCGCGCCCGTTCGTTGTACGTCGCGCCGCGAGGCTTGAGCCGCCAGATCACCCGCGGCGCCATGTGGTCGCTCAAGTTCTCTCCCACCCCGGGGAGCTCGTGCGCGACATCGATCCCGTGCTCGCCAAGCACCTCGGGCCGGCCGATCCCGGAGAGCTCGAGGAGCTGGGGGGAGTTGATCGAGCCCCCGCAGAGCACCACCTCGCGCGCGGCCAGCGCCTCTTCGTCGCGGCCGTTTCGCCGGTAGCGGACCCCGGTGCACCGCTTGCCGTCGAGGAGGAGGCGGCTCGCGAGCGCGCCCGTCGTCACCTCGAGGTTCGCGCGGCCCCTCGCGGGCTTCAGATAGCAGTGAGCGGCGCTCATCCGCCGCCCGCGGCTGATGGTGGCCTGGGTCTTGCAGATCCCTTCGAGGCTCTCGCCGTTGTAGTCGGGGTTGTGGGGAAGGCCCGCCTCCACTCCGGCCCGGAAGAGCGCCTCGTAGAGGGGGCTCTCGTCCGGCACCTCGCTCACCCGGAGCGGCCCGCCCTGTGCGCGCCACTCGTCCGCCCCGCTCTCGAAGTGTTCCATCCGCCGGAAGACGGGCAGGAGGTCGTCGTAGCTCCAGCCGCGGTTCCCGAACTGGGCCCAGGTGTCGTAGTCGATGCGCTGGCCGCGGACGAAGACGAGGCCGTTGATCGAGCTCGACCCGCCGAGCACCCGGCCGCGCGGGATCGGAATCGAGCGCCCGCCCGACCCTTCGTCCGGCTCGGCGCGGTAGCACCAGTTCGCGGCCGGGTTGTCGATGAGCTTCGCGAAGCTGACCGGCATGGGGCTCAGCCAGTGACTCTTCGGCCCCGCCTCGAGGAGGAGCACCCGCCAGCGGCCGTTCTCGGACAACCGGTTCGCGAGCGCGCAGCCCGCCGATCCCGCCCCCACCACGATGTAGTCGTACCGGCGCTCCGCCACTACCCTGTCTCCCGTTCTCGATTGTCCGGCAACCCGCCCGGCCGGACGGCCCGGCGGCCGGTCTCGCGCGGTCCCTTCAGACGGCGGTCATCCCCCCGTCGATCACCAACTCCGCCCCCGTCATCCAGCGCGACTCGTCCGAGGCGAGGAACAGGCACCCATTCGCGATGTCGATCGGCTGTCCGAAGTGCCCCATCGGGGTCTGGGCGAGGCGTGGCGCGGCCCGCTCGGGGTTGTCGTGGATCACTTGCGTCATCGGGGAATCGACGAAGCCCGGGTGCACCGAGTTGACCCGGATCCCCTCCGCCGCGTACTGGGCGGCGGCCGACTTGGAGAAGGTCCGCACCGCCCCCTTGGAAGCGTGGTAGGCCGCGTTGTGCTCCGAGCCGACGATGCCGTAGATGGACGAGATGTTGATGATCGAGCCGCCGCCCGCCTTCAGCATCTCCATGACTGCGTACTTCGTGCCGAGGAACACCCCGGTCGCGTTGACGGCCATGACGTGGTTCCAGTTCTCGAGGTTGGCGTCCCCGACCCGGGGGGCGGCGGAGCCGTCCGGAAGCCGCCCGGAGACCCCCGCCGCGTTGAGCATGATGTCGAGTCGACCAAAGCGCTCGCCGACGGCGGCCATGGCTTCGCGCCACTCGTCCTCCGACGCGGCATCGAGGTGGACGTACATGGCCGAGCCCCCCGCCGACTCGATCTCGCCGACCACCTTCGGGCCGAGGTTGTCGTTGATGTCGGCGATCGCCACCGCCGCCCCGTGCTCCGCGAACAGTCGGGCGCTCTCCGCCCCGATTCCGGACGCGCCGCCGGTGATCATCGCCACCTTGTTATCGAGCCGCTTGCCGACCGCCATCTTCCGCTTCTCCCGGATGTCGTCCCGCCGCAAATGTACGCGCTGCGCCCCGAAACCGGAACCGGCCGGTTCAGGGACGGGATGGCTCGCGCGGCTCGAAGTCCCTGTCGATGCGACTGGCGATCATGCGAAGCAGGTCGCCATCGACCGTGGTGGCGGCGAGACGCTCGTGGAGCGTCTCGCGAGTCGTCAGCCCGGAGCGCGCCAGCTCGGCGGTGTATTTTCGGTCCTTCTCCCGACCTGCCGCGTACTTCGAGATCGCGAGATCATTTGCCTCCAGGCACCAGCCGGTCGAACCACCCGTTTGCTCGTTTCCGACCCGGATCAGACGCAATTCCCAACCCTCCGGGAGGACTGCGGTCTCGGGGCCGACACCCTGCGCGAAATAGCCGAACTGTTCGTGGAAGTACGAACCCTCTCCGATGGCGTCATCGATGAGAATGGCCCGCTCGGGATGGTTTCGAGGGTAGATGTCCGCTTCCATCGAAGCGAGCAGGACGGCTGGTGCATCGGGGTACTGGCCGAGGATCGCTTGGCTTCCGATGATGATCAGTTCGGGGTCGTTGGCGATGGCCCCGCTCGCGCGAATGAGATGTTCGAGCTCGGAACGCGTCATGTCGGGAATGCGCGAGCCTCCGGATACCAGACGTTCATCGTCGGAATCCGTCGTAGATTCGCTTTCGTTCCACGGCCGTCAGGACCCCGGCAAAGGGCGATGACTGCCGCAATCGGATCGCGTCTTCGGAACGGCTCACCAGGAACTCCGAGATCTCCGCCCACGGCTTGCGCAAGAACCGGTCCCACTCGTCGAGATAGATGGGCGCCGGGCCGATGGTCCGGGCTCGCCACCGCTTCAGGTTTCGCTTCGGAATGCGAAGGAGATCGGGATCGCGGTCTATCTTCCGGACAATTGCCGAATGCAGCGCGAGGCTGCGCGCCTCGAGCCGCTCGTGGTCGGAATGGAATTGGCCGGCGATCGCGTGATTGCGAACTGCCGCGATTTCGTCCTCGACGGCCGCCGCCATCAAGACCGGCCGATCCTGCTTCGGAACCGCGACGAGGAAGCTGCCGCGCCGTTCGAGTGTCACGGTGGAAGGTGCCGGGTCGACCTCATCTCTCCAACGACCCCGGCGGGATCGCGATCCGGCATTTGTTGCCGACCCGTCGCTTCGCAGGTCGCATCGGGGCCGAGAATATCGCTCGCGTGGTCCCCGTGGTCGCTCATGGTGGAATGCGCAGCCTCCGTCGGGCCGGGAATCGTACCACCGGCGGTCGCTCCCATCGCGGGTGAACGCCCGGCGGTCGCTCCGTGCGTCGGGCTACGCCGCCGCTTCGAGGAGCCGGGCGGGGTCGAAGGAGGCGAGGTCGACGCAGCGCGCCTCGCCGGTTGCGACGAGCTCCGCCATCGCCTTGCCGCTCGCGGGGGCGTTCAGGATCCCCCAGCAGTTGTGGCCGGTCGCGACGTAGATGCCCGCGCGGCCGCCCGGGGCGGGCCCGAGGAGGGGCATCGCGTCGGCGCAGATCGGCCGGTAGCAGGCCTGGCGGCGGGTGATCTCCGCGTCGCCGAGGCCCGTCGCGAGGGTGCCGGCGATCCGCTGGAGCTCGTCGCAGCGTGCGTCGTCGACCCGGACATCCGCCGGATCGATCGGCACCGGCTGGTCGTCCGACATTCCGCACACCCACACCTCGCCGTCCGGGCGGGGGTAGATCTCGGGCGAGAGGACCTCGCCTGACGCGGTGCGGTACTCGCAGAACAACATCTCGGCGGGGACCTCGAAGTCGGGGCGAAGGGTGATGCTGAACCCCTTGAGCCCGCCGATCGGGGGGAGCGGAAGCCACGCCCGCGCGAGGGCGGTCCACGGCCCCATGGCAAGGACCACCGCGTCGGCGGCGACGTGGTCCCCGTCCACCACCACCCCCGCCACTGCCCCGCGCGCCCCGCCCGCGGCGAGCAAACCCTCCACGGCGCCGATACGGACCCGCGCCCCGCCGCCCCGGCAGGCGGCATCGACGAGCGCCCGGGTGAACGCGCCGGGCTCGACCTGGGCAGTGGTCTCCGGGGTGCCGATGCGCCCGTTGACCGCGCAGTTGCCGTCGAGCCAGCCGGATGCGGGATGGAGCGCGTACCGTGCGACCGATCCCTCGTCGGCTCCCACGACCATCAGGGTATCGACGCGGCGGTAGCCGTAGTCGGCGTCGAGCCGGTCGGCGAGCTCCGCGTGCAGGTCGAAGCTCGCGCGGGCGAGCGGCCCCATCGAGTTGCCGTCGCACCAGTCGCGGGCAAGGAAGCCGCCCGCCTTGCCCGAGGCGGCGGCCGCGAGCTCGCGGCGCTCGACGAGGGTCACCTCGACGCCGAGCTCGGTCAGGTAGAAGGCGGTTGCGGCGCCGATGACCCCGCCTCCGCAGACGACGACGTGCACGATGCCGCTCCCCCTCAAGTACGGGCCAAGCCGTGCCGGCAGTGTAGCGGAGCCCCGCTCGCGGAGTCGCCGTCGCATTCCCCCGCTTCCACCGGGGGTGGCGTCGCCCGCCCCGCGCCGCCTCACGTGGGCGAGCTTCCTCGTCGCGTTCCGGAGCTCACCCTGTACCTCCCCGGGCTCATCGACCGCTGAGCCTTCGCCGCCGCACCGTCGAGACCGGTGCGCTGCCGGGTGGTTCGACGAGGGGGTGAGCAGTGAAATGCGCCGGGGAGGACTGGCCGGACGGGCAGGAACCGCGCCGTCCGGATGGAACGGCGGCTCCTTTGTCCAATATCGGCACGATGACAGCAGTGTTTGCTAGCATTGCCGTTCACCGGCCCTGAGGTCGCAAGGTTCCAAAGGGGACGTTCGGATGAAGTCCACCATCACCGTTCGCGATGTGGACCCGGGGGACAAGTCCTGGCTCAAGCGTGAAGCGCGTCAGGTCGGAGTCTCCATGGAAGAGTTCGTCCGCCGCCTGATCCGCGAAAAGCGCGAGCAATCCCGGCGCCGCCCGAAGCCTTCCGAGGCGTTCAGACGGTATTTCGGACCGGACAACGGCATCGAGCTGCCGCCACCCCCCCGCTATCCCTACCGACCGGTCGAGTTTTCCGATGAGAGCAAGGCGTGAACGCGCCGGTCGCCTGGCTTCTCGACACCAACGTCGTGTCCGAGATGATCCGCCCGAGGCCGGAGGCGCGCGTCGCGAGGTTTCTGGATTCGGTCGCCGAGGAAGGAATCGGTCTGGCGGCCATCACCGTATGGGAGATCCTGAACGGCATCGGTCTGCTCAATCCCGGCCAACGTCGGAACACCCTGGCCGAACGGGTTCAATTTCTCCTGGACGACCTCTTCGAAGAGCGGGTGCTGGATTGGACTGGCACCGATGCCCGAGCTTGTGCCCGAATCATGGAAGAGAAGCGTCGGCGCGGAGAGCCGCTCGACGACCATCTTCCGGACGCCATGCTCGCGGGCACGGCCGTCAATCGAGGCATCGCCATCATCACCCGAAACGAGAAGGACTTCCGGAACACGGGAGCCAGGTTCGTCAACCCGTGGGCGGGTTCGCATGGATGACGCTCGCAACGCGAGATTGGCGGATCGAACGAAGACGGTTCTCTGCCGGTCTTCCGGCCAGCCTTCGGCGGGCAGTTCCCGAGGGTAGAGCGACCTTCGCGACTCGTTCTCCACGGTCCGGCGGCGAATGCGGTCCGGCAGGGCGAGTTCGAAGCGGCTCCGAGCTTGCTGGAGGGGCGACTTCGCATGCGCCCCGAGATCGAACGACGATGGGTCGGGCCCGTGCTCGCGGCCGGGCATTCGGCGCCGCGTCACGGGCGTGGCGGACGTGGGCCTCAGGCCGCCGGGCAGTAGTCGTAGGTGCCGATCCCCTGCACGATCAGAAAGCGGGCGCGGCCCCCGTCGTGTCCGGTGACTCGATGCGCGGTCATCGGCGGGACGGCGCAGCTCTCCCCGACCTCCAGCCGGTGGTGTGCATTCGGAGCGCGGGTTTCCACGGACAGGACGCCTTCGAGGCAATAGAACGTGTCGGTGACCTGGCTGTGGTGGTGCCAGGGCACCTCTTGCCCTTCCGCGAGGGTCAGGATGCTGACGCGCAGTGCCTCGGTCCTGGCCACCACCTCGCGGTGTTCGATGACGTATGGTCGGGCCTCGGGATCTGCCATCGGTCGATCGAGTCTCCGTTCGCGGCGCGGTCCGACCGCCCGAATCGCGGTCCGGTCGGCGGAGCGCTTCCGCGGTGCATCCGCCTCGGTGCATCGTACGAGCCGGCCGCGGGCCCGTCAAAGCGGATCGGGTCGCGGCTACCTGGGGATTCGGGGCCGACATCCCTTCATCAGGGAATGCCGCGGCGTAGCCGGCCCGAGGCGGGTCCCTTCCGGAGCGGATTGCACGATCCGCGGAGGAAGGGGCCAGCCCCCGGGCCGGCGGGCCACCGCCACCACCCGCCCCGGGTGCCCAGGAACATTTTTTTGTCGCGCTCGGATGCTGTCAGCCGGTGAGGATTTGCCGTTCTCGAGGTTGATGGCGCCTCCGTGAGCCTGAAACCGGCATGTCGACAACGAAATGCTCTCCGAAACGGACCGCTGAACATGTCCACGCTGCCCTTTGCAGGACAAAAAACGAGCCCTGCCCGGGTGCCGGTACCCGTTGACGCGGGCGGAGAGATTTGATTCACTGATCGGGTCAGGACGCGCTCATCCAGAGCGGTGGAGGGACAGGCCCTTCGAAGCCGCGGCAACCGCCAAGTGCGGTGCCAATGCCTGATCGATGAGTCAGCCGAAGGCGGTTCTCCGCACTCGGCGCTCGAAGAAAGAGCGCGTGGGAAGTGAGAGAGGAGACCGCCGCATGCTGGTCCTTGGCGCCCCA
>JAJDXW010000279.1 GCA_022823045.1 Gammaproteobacteria bacterium | reverse complement strand
CACGTCGAACGAGGAGCCGTCGCGCACCGCCTTGGCGATCCCGAGGGGGATCGACACGAGGTACACGAGGAGGGTCGTCCACAGCCCGAGCGAGATCGACACGTCCATCTTGTCGACGACGAGGAGGACCACCGACCGGTCTCGGAAGTAGCTCTCCCCGAAGTCGAAGCGGAGATAGTTCCACATCATGGTGAAGAAGCGCTCGAGGGGCGGGCGGTCGAAGCCGTACATGCGCTCGATCTCGCGCACGAAATCGGGGTCGAGGCCCCGCGCGCCCCGGTACCGCGAGGTGACGTCCCCGCCCGGGCCCGCGACCGTCTCCCCTCCGCCGGTGCCGGAGATCCGGGACGTGACGTCGATGCCCGTGCCCATGTCGGCCTCGCCGATCTCGGCGAGGAGCTGCTCCACGGGGCCGCCCGGGGCAACGTGGATGATGATGAAGTTGAGGACCATGATCCCGAACAGGGTCGGGATCATGAACAGGAGCCGGCGGACGATGTAGGCGGCCATCGGTCGCAGCCCGTCCTCAGCCGCGGTCGGCCGCCGTCAGCCGCCGCCGCCCATCCTCCCGGGCCGGGGGCCGTCGGCGGCGCCTCCTCCCCCTCCGGCAAAGAGGGCGGCCGTCCGTCAGCGACGCGCGCTCATTCGCTCTCCGCACGCTTCTCGCGCCACGCCCGCACCCGCTCCGCCTTCGCTTCGTCGATCCACCAGGAATGAAGGCCGAGCCCGTAGGCGGGCCGCGTCTCCGGGCGGCCGAAGAGGTCCCACGATGCGATCCGGAAGGCGTTGAGGTGCCAGTTCGGGATGACGTAGTGGCTCCAGAGGAGCACCCGGTCGAGGGCGCGGCTCCGGTCGATGAGCGCCTTCCGGCCGGGGGCCGAGATGACGAGCTCCACCAGCTCGTCCACCACCGGGTCCCGGGCGCCCGCGAGGTTGCGGCTTCCCGGGAGGTCCGCGGCGGCGGAGCCCCAGAAGTCGCGCTGCTCGTTGCCGGGGGAGAGGGTGATGCCGAACGAGCCCACCACCATGTCGAAGTCGAAGTCCGAGACCCGCCGCGTGTACTGCGCGGGGTCCACGGTGCGGACCGTCATCCGCACCCCGAGCCGCTCGAGGTTCTTGCCGAAGGGGAGGACGATCCGTTCGAAATCCGGGTTGACGAGGAGCATCTCGAACTCCATCGCGGCCCCCGTCGACGCCTCGACGAGCCGCCCGTCCCGCACTGTCCAGCCCGCGTCGCGAAGCAGGGCGCGCGCCCGGCGGAGGTTCTGCCGGATCCCTCCCGTCCCGTCGGTGCGGGGCGGCTCGTAGGCGGTGGTGAACACCCGCTCCGGGACCCGGCCCCGATAGGGCTTGAGGATCGCGAGCTCGGCCGGGGAGGGGAGGCCCGACGAGGCGAGCTCGGAGTTCGAGAAGAAGCTCGGGCTTCGCTCGTACTGGCCGTAGAAGAGCTGGCGGTTGGTCCACTCGAAGTCGAAGGCGTAGGCGAGCGCCTCGCGCACCCGCGCGTCCGCGAAGATCGGACGCCGCGTGTTGAAGACGAAGGACTGCATCCCGGCCGGCCTTCGGTGCGAGAGCAGCTCCTGGCGGAGCATCCCCGCTTCAAGGGCCGGCCCGTCGTAGCCCGTCGCCCAGCGCTTGGAGCTCGTCTCCTGGCGGAAGTCGTACTCTCCGGCCTTGAGCGCCTCGACCGCGACTGTCGCGTCCCGGTAGTAGTCGTAGCGGATGCGGTCGAAGTTGTAGCGCCCGATGTTCACCGCGAGGTCGCGGGCCCAGTAGTCGGGGCTCCGCCGGTAGACGATGGAGCGCCCGGGGTCGATCGACCCCTCCTCGATGACGTAGGGGCCGCTCCCTAGCGGGGGCTCGAGGGTGGTCTCGCCGAAGTCCTTCCCCTCCCAGTCGGCCTTCGACAGCACCTGGAGCTGGCCGAGGATGCTCGGGAGCTCCTGGTTGATGCCCTCCCCGAAGACGAATCGGACCCCCCGGCGTGGCCCGGAGGGGGTGTCCCCCTCGACCGGCTCCGCGGCGCGCACGTCTTCGTAGTAGCCCCGGTAGAAGGGGTGCCCCCTCGTCTTCAGGATCTCGAGCGAGAAGGCCACGTCCTCCGGGGTGACGGGGCTGCCGTCGCTGAAGCGCGCCTCCGGACGCAGCCAGAACGTTGTCCAGGACCCGTCGTCGGCGATCTCGATCCACTCCGCGACGAGGCCGTAGGAGGCGGTTGCCTCGTCCGGCGAGTCCTCGGTCAGGGTATCGAAGAGGAGGCCGATCCCGGCCGCCGGGTTCCCCTTGACGATGAAGGGGTTGAGGCTGTCGTAGGTCGAGCCGACCGACGCCTGATGAACCGTGCCGCCCTTGGGGGCGTTCGGATTGACATGGTCGTAGTGGGGGAATCCGACGGGGTATCGCGGCGTCTCCCGGATGGCCGTCGCGTGGCTGATCGTGCTCTCGGCGCCGGCCGGCGGAGCGGCGGCGAGGGTGGCGGCGGCGAGGACGGCGGCGCCAGCGCCGGCGAGCACCCCGGCGAGCGAACGCAGGTTACGGGCGCCCGCCTCCTGCCGCGTCCCCGGACCTCTCCGGCGGCCGCTCGGACGTTCATGCATCGGTGGACACTCCGGCCAGGCATTCGAGGTGGGCGCCGACGCATTCCGGCAGCGCCTCCAGGCTGTAGCCCCCCTCGAGGAGCGACAGGACCCGACCCCCCGCGTGCCGGTCCGCCGCCTCGAGGATCCGCTCGCTCATCCAGCGGTAGCACCCGGTGGAGAGCTCGACGGAGGCGAGAGGGTCCTCGGCGTGGGCGTCGAACCCGGCCGAGAGCACCACCGCATCCGGCCCGAACGCGTCGATCGCGGGGAGGATCCGGGTGCGGAACGCCTCCTCGTAGAGGGCGTCGCGCGCCCCGGCCGGCATCGGGCAGTTGACCGTCGCCCCCTTGCCGCGCCCGGTGCCTTCCTCGCTCGCCGCCCCCGTGCCGGGATAGAACGGGTACTGGTGCAGGCTCGCGTAGAGGACGGTGGGGTCCTCCTCGAAGGTGTGCTGGGTGCCGTTCCCGTGGTGGACGTCCCAGTCGAGGACGAGGATCTTCTCGAGCCCGTGCCGGCGCTGGAGGTAGCGGGCGAGGACGGCGGCGTTGTTGAACAGGCAGAAGCCGAGGGCGAGAGCGCGCTCGGCATGGTGGCCGGGGGGGCGGGCGAGGCTGAACCCGTTGTCGATCTCGCCGGCGAGGAGACGGTCGGCGAGGGCGAGCCCCGCCCCGGCCGCGATCCGCGCCACGTCGAAGGAGTCCCGGCTGACCCCGACGTCGGGGACGTCGAGGTACGGGGCGCCCGCCCGGCACACTTCCTCCGCGCGTGCGACGTACTCGGCGGCGTGCACCGATTCGAGCCACTCCACCGGGCACGGGTCGGCCGCGGTCCGCTCGAGCTCCCCGAACCAGGGCTCGCGCTCGAGCCGGTCCATGGTCGCGGTGAGGCGCGCGCTGCGTTCCGGATGGGCGCGCCCCGGGTCGTGGCGGAGGCAGGCCGGGTCGTAGACGAAGCCGGTCCGACGGCGAACCGCGGCGCCTCCGTTCACCGGCTCCGCTCCGCTGGAACTCGCGGTGCCGCCCACTACTCGTCGCCCAGCAGCGCGTAGAGACCGTCGAGCACGAGCCGGTTGGGGCTGATGATCCCGATGATGCGCCCGTTCTCGACGACCGGAGCGCGGGTGAGGCTGTGCTGCACGAAGAGCCGCGAGCAGTAGCGGATGTCCATGTCCGGGTGCACGCTGACCACGGGCTTGAGCATGATCTCGTACACGTTGACCCGTCGGGGCGAGCGGTCCTTCGCGAGGACCTCGCGCGCGATGTCCGACACGAGGAGCATGCCGGGCTCGTCGTCCTCGTTGCGCGGCTCGACGATGAGCACCGCCGTGCCGAGCTCCTTCATCCGGGTGAGGGCCTCCGAGACCGTGGCCCGGCCCTCGATGGTGCCGAACGTCTCGGCCATGAGATCGCGGACACGGATGACGCTTCGCTCGTTCATTCAAGGCCTCTTGCTGCGCCGGAGAAGGGTCTCTCGCTACGCTAATGGAATCGGCCGGGCGATTGCAATTCCCGCGCGCCGGGGGGCGGTGATTGCGTTCGACCCGGCCGACGCGCGATCATTCGCGCCCGTTGCGCCGCCCGCTCGCCGAGCGGCGCCGAACCCGTCCAGTTCACGGAGAAACCCGAATGCCCCGAGCCATCCAGATCCACGAGACCGGCGGCCCCGAAGTCATGCGCCTCGAAGAGGTGACGGTCGGCGAGCCGGGCCCCGGAGAAGCCCGCATCCGTCACACTGCCGTCGGGCTCAACTACATCGACGTCTACTTCCGGACGGGGCTCTATCCGTCGCCCCCCTTTCCGTTCTCCCCCGGGATGGAAGGCGCGGGCGAGGTCCTTGCGCTCGGGGAGGGGGTCACCGACCTCGCGGTCGGCGACCGGGTGGCCTACGCGGGCCCGCTCGGCGCCTACGCCGAGGAACGGATCATCGCCGCGGACCGGCTGGTGCGGACTCCCGATTCGGTGAGCGACGTGACCGCCGCGTCCATGATGCTCCAGGGCATGACCGTCCAGTACCTCGTGAAGAGCAGCTATCCGGTCAAGGCCGGCGACACCGTCCTGTTCCATGCCGCGGCCGGCGGGGTCGGGCTCATCGCCTGCCAGTGGGCGAAGCATCTCGGGGCCACCGTCATCGGCACGGTGGGGAGCGACGAGAAGGCCGAGCTGGCGCGCGCCCACGGGTGCGACCACCCCATCGTGTACACCCGCGAGAACGTGGTGGAGCGGGTCCGCGAGCTGACCGGCGGGGCGGGGGTGCCCGCCGTCTACGACTCGGTGGGCCGGGACACCTTCAACGACTCCCTCGACTGCCTGCGGCCGGCCGGCGCGATGGTGAGCTTCGGACAGTCCTCGGGCCCGATCCCGCCGTTCGAGATCGGGGTGCTGGGGCAGAAGGGCTCGCTCTACCTCCAGCGTCCCACCCTGATGTCGTACACCGCCCGGCGCGAGGACCTGGTCGCGATGGCCGAGGACCTCTTCGAGGTGGTGACCTCGGGGGCGGTGAAGATCCGGACCAACCAGACCTTCCCGCTCGGGGAAGCGCCGGACGCGCACCGGGCGCTCGAGG
>JAJDXW010000367.1 GCA_022823045.1 Gammaproteobacteria bacterium | reverse complement strand
CCGAAGTCGACCCTCGCCTCGAGATGACCGCGGTGTGCGACCGGACCCTGCGCGGCGGCGGCCCCGCGATTCTCTTCGAGCGACCGGCGGGGCATCGGATCCCGGTGCTCGCCAACCTCTTCGGGACCCGGAGCCGGGTCGCGCGGGCGATGGGGGTGGAGAACGTCGAGGCCCTTCGCGAGATCGGCGAGCTCCTCGCCTTCCTCCGCCAGCCGGACCCGCCCCGGGACCTCCGCGAGGCGTGGAAGTCGCTTCCCATCTTCCGGCAGATCCTCTCGATGTCCCCGCGCGAGGCCCGCTCCCCGCCCTGCCGGGAGGTGGTGCTGGAGGGCGATGCGGTGGACCTCGGCGCGTGGCCGGTACAGACGTGCTGGCCGGACGATGCGGGGCCGCTCATCACCTGGGCCCTCGTCATCACCCGGGGGCCGCACGGGGGCCGGCAGAACCTCGGCATCTACCGCCAGCAGGTCATCGCGCGCAACCGGGTCATCATGCGCTGGCTCGCGCACCGGGGCGGCGCTCTCGACTACCGGGCGTGGCGCGAGGCGCGCCCGGGGGAGCCGTTCCCGGTCGCCGTCGCTCTCGGGGCGGACCCCGCGACGACCCTTGCCGCGGTCACCCCGATCCCGGACTCACTCTCCGAGTACGCCTTCGCGGGGCTCCTCCGGGGCGGGCGCACCGAGGTCGCGCGCGCGCTCGGCTCCGACCTCCAGGTGCCGGCGAGCGCGGAGGTCGTGCTCGAGGGCGCCATCCATCCCGGGGACGAGGCCCCGGAGGGCCCGTTCGGGGATCACACCGGGTACTACAACGACGTCGAGACGTTCCCGGTCTTCACCATCGACCGCATCACCCACCGCCGCGATCCCATCTACCACAGCACCTATACCGGCCGCCCGCCCGACGAGCCGGCCGTCCTCGGCGCGGCAATGAACGAGCTCTTCATCCCCCTCCTTCGCCGCCAGCTTCCCGAGATCCGCGACTTCTACCTGCCCCCCGAGGGGTGCTCGTACCGGATCGGCATCGTCTCGATGAGGAAGGAGTTCGCGGGGCACGCGAAGCGGGTAATGTTCGGCCTGTGGACGGTGCTCCGCCAGTTCATGTACACCAAGATCATCATTGTGGTGGACGAGGACATCGACGTCCGGAGCTGGAAGGACGTAGCGTGGGCGCTCTCGACCCGGGTGGACCCGGTCCGCGACATCACCCTCGTCGAGAACACCCCGATCGACTACCTCGACTTCGCCTCCCCGGTTGCCGGGCTCGGCTCCAAGATGGGCATCGACGCGACCGGAAAGTGGCCCGGAGAGACGGAGCGCGCCTGGGGCCGGCCCATCGTCATGGGGCGGGAGGTCCTCGAACGGGTCGACACGATGTGGGAGAGCCTCGGGATCCCCCTTCCGGGCGAAATGGGGCCAGGGGAAGTACCCGGCACCTGACGCTCCGCCGCGAACCTCCCTTCAGTCGTCAATCGGCAGGCGACCGCTGCCCTTCACCTGCTTCCAGATAAGGCGAAGGGTCTCATCCTGGCGATCGAGGCGCGGGACCAGCCTTTGCGCAGCGCGTTCCGCACCGCGCTCGGCAGCCTCGTTCAGGCATTCCTGCAAGGCATCGGCCAGACGTTCAATCGGACGGGATCGTTCCATGTCCGTTCCTCCATTTCCAACTCTCCGTACAGTTTCATCCTGTACGTTGGCCCGTGGCTCGGCTCCGGATTGTATGGCGAGAGGACTTCCGGATCAGTAAAGATAGGTGACGTTGCAGTCCTGGCTGTCGGCGCCGATGTCGTAGATGAGGGCTCCGGCTCCACCGGATCGCGAACAGCCCGCCTCGCCTTCCGCCGCCTCGCCGAAGGTCGCCCCGCTGCTCACGGTAAGGCGCAATGCCCCGGTGTCCGGGGCGCCGTCGTCGATCTTGACGTCGAGCTCGCGGGCGAGGTCGACCGGAACCCCGCGGCCGAGGACGAGGTTGAGGCGCACCGGGGGCGTGCCGCCCGCGTGGAGGTAGTCGTCCGTCCGTCCGAGCACCATGACCCGGTTGAAGGGGTTGAGGGGAGCCCTCTGATTGGTCGGGGTGGGCGCGACCGCGTCGCCCGCGAACTCGCCCTGCAGGAACCCGGCCTTGGCGAGCTGCTCCCAGAGGGCGTTCGGCTCGACCCATTCGGTGCCGGAATCGTTGTCGATGAGGCCATTGTCGTTTCCGCCCCCGTTCACGGCAGCGCCGAGCGCTTCGCCGGCTTCGGTCGCGTTCCAGTCGCCGGGGACCCGGCGATAGCGATCGACGAAGGCGAAGTACGCGGACCGGATCCCGGCATTCGAATCCGCGAGGTTGCGGACCCTCGCGCTCGCGATGAGCTCCTGGCCGGTGAGGACCGCGCCGACGAGCAATCCGATGACGACGAGCACGATGGCGATTTCGATGAGGGTAAAGCCGGCGGCTTTCCTTGCGTCCATGTGACTTTCTCCCGCGCCGGGGACGTATCCGGCGCTTCATGCTGGGGGCGACGACCGGGGGACCCGGACCGCCGGCGTTGCCGCCGACTGGTCCGGAGACCACATGCTTCGAGCTCCCCTCACGGCCAGGTACCCGCCCGCACCAGCCGGCCGAGGAGCACGTTCTTCGACATCCAGATGAGGACGTCGTCGAATCCGCCGGAGCCGGGACGGCCCGGCACCGCGTGCGCGTAGCGGGGGTCGGGGCGGAGGGGGTTGGAGCACCCGGCGGGGCTCCCTCCGGTCCCGTCGTTCTCGTCGTCCGGATGGCCGTTCGCGCCGCACGAGAAGAGGATTGCGGCCGGCGCTTCCGGATCGCCGACGGTCAGGCGTTCGCCGGTGCGCGGATTGTCGATTCGACGGCCGCCCCGGGTGTTCGGCGGCCGGGGGATCCCCCCCGGTCCAGTGAGGGCGTCGTTGCCCCGGTAGCGGAGCGGCCGTCCCCATCCGTCCCTTCCCGGGACCCCCAGCGTCGCGCGAGGGAGCTCGCCTTCGATGCCGCGGCAGGGCGCGGAGACCGGTCCGGGCCGGTCTTCCCTCCCGTCACCGTCGATGTCCGGGCAGGGCAGCCGGTTGTCGTGCGCCGCCGCGTAACCGAGCAGCGCTTCCAGCGCATGGCCGAGGGCGGCCTCTGTCTCCCGCAGCCGGTATCGGTCGATCTGGGCGGCGAGCGGGACCATCAGCCCTCCGATCAGAAGGGCGCTCACCGCGAGGGCGATCGCCACTTCGATGAGCGACAGCCCCTCCATGTCCCTTGCCGCCCCCGGCGGCCGCGTCCCCTTCTTCGTCCGGAGAGCCGGGATCATGGGGTGGGAAGCCCCGGAGGCGGCCCGATCGCCGCCACCTGGTCGTTGAACGAATCGCTCGCGTGCTTCGCTTCGTACCGTAGATTGAGGGGATTGGCGTTCTCGCCCTCGAACCATTCGGCGGGACCGGGTCGGCCGCGATGCTGGTGGGCGAGCTCCTTCCCGGCGTGGACCACGACCGCGATCGCGTCGCGTTCATCCGTCAGTCTGTCGAATCCGGTACGAGCGAGCTCGAGGCAACGGCCCGGTATCCCGCAGGTGCCTGCGCCGCCGGCCGTGAACGCCGGGGCGACCGCCGTTGCCAGGAATCGGTGCCATTCGTTTGCGAGCAGCCATTCCGGCACTTCGTCGCCGGCTCCGAACGGATGGGCGACCCCATCGACGGCCAGGGTCCCCTGGATTGGCCCCGGGGAGAACCGGAGCACACCGCGCCCGGTCTGCGTGCCTCCCGCGAAGTCGAGGACCTCGATATGCGAGTTCGCCACCCATTCGACTCCACGGACCTTTCGTCGGCGGATGTCCGTGCGAGTCGGGAGCGTGATCTGTTCCTCTCCGCTGAAGTGCAGGTCGAACCGGAACACCCGCTCTTGACCGGGCGCGGGGACGGTGCGGCTCTCGCCCGTGCATTCGATCCGCCATGCTCCCGCCCAGGAGCATTCCCCGGCGGCCACGTGCAGCACTTGGCCAGTCAGGCTCAGGACGGCGGGGGGCACCGTTCCCGACGCGGAGGCGACGCCACCCGCGACTGCGCCGGTCACCCGGAAAGAGGTCTCGAACGTGCTCCCGCTTCGAAGAAGGGGAAGACGGCCGGCGGTGACGCCGGGAACCGGGAGCCCCCCTTCGGCCGGCGCAGTCCAGGGCGCGAGCCACGGCAGGACCCCGGTGTTCCAGGGTGCAGCGCGATACTCCTCGAGGGATTCGCGGGCGGCGGCGAGCGCGCGGCGCGCGGCGGCCGCCATCAGCTCGTCCCGGGGAATCGCGGCCACCCGGTCGTTGAACCGGTCGTTGGTCCGGGAGGGCGACGCCTCCTGTGAGACGTATGCGCCGTCCCCGGGTGACTCGTTGCCCCCCTCCAGGTATTGCACGGGATCGAAGCGGTCCCGACTCCGATCCTGGAAGGGCAGGGCAGGGCCCGGCGCGAGGATCACGGCGGCGATGCCGCCTCGTCCGCTCACCACGAGGTTCGTGGCGGTATCGCCGTTGAGTGGACGATGCTTGTAGCCGTTCGCCCGGAACCGACGATCGAGTGCGTACCAGAGCCGTTCCCCGGCCCCGTCACGCGGGTCGTGCAGGCCCAGCCGGCGCCAGGGCAACCGCCCGAGCGCGGTGGCGCGACAAGGCGTATTCGGCGAGCCGTTGCCGCTCGTATCGGGGCAGGGGAGGTAGCCCGGGCCATGGCGGCCGGCGTGCTGGTCCGGATAGGACGCGGCGTATCCGATGAGCGCATCACGGGCCGCCGCAAGCGCGGACTCGGTGCGGCGCATGGTGTGGGCGGAGCGGGCCGCCGCCTCGAGCCACTCCATGGTCACCAGCCCGGACCCCAGGGCGAGGGCAAGGACGAGCGCGAGGAGGGCGGCGCCGCGTTGCGAGTCGAGCGGGCCGCCCGGTCCGGGAGCTCCCCCGGCCCCGTGCGTTCCGGGTGCGCGGGGAGCGCGTCGCGTCGCCGCCGCCGCCTTGCGTCGGGCAATCCCGTGATCACTTGCAACCGCTTCTCTCCCTTCTGACCCGGCCGCGCGCGCGTCGGCGCCGCGAGCCGCGGGCCGACCGATCTGCGGCGAGACCGGCTGCGGGGGAGGGCTCCCCGCTCCCGGGCCCGGACCCCGTTCGCGGCGCGGCCGGGCGTTCAATTCTGGCCGGGGGCCGGGGGATCCGTGAGAGGTGCGGTGGACGACTCTCGTAGGGATCGGGCGCGACGTGACCGGTCCTCCGGCCTACGGATCGGGTCGCTCACCGCACCCGTGCGGGGGTCGAATCGCTGTCCGGGTCGAACCAGGATCGAATGGCCTCCCGCGTCGACGCGAATTACCGTCGCTCGGGATTCGGCCGGAGCGGGCCGCTTCGAAGGCGGGTCGCCGTACGCGACTCGCCGGCCGTCAATCCAGGCAAACACCGAACCGCCGGAACGGGCGACGATTCCGCCGACGTGCACCCAGCGGGCCGGCCTTGGCTGCGCCGGCGGTCCGGAACGGACCGGGGCCTCGTCCGCTTCCGGGGCCACGAGGGCCGCATCGATTCGAGCGCGTTCCGCCGCGGTCGTGAACAGCCGGCCAAAGGTGTCCCGCGGCGGGTCGAAGGGGGCTGCCTCCCATCCGGTCAATGCCGCCCCGGCGGCCTTCCCGCCGTCCAGGCCGGCGGCGGGGGTCCAGCCGGGGGCGGTTCCGGAGAGGACGACGGACTGCCATCGAATGCGGCACGCCGCATCGACGACGGCGTCCGAGTCGCCGCCCGCGGCGACGAGCGGCGGCTCCCTCGCACCAGGTCCGTCCGTTCGCAGGAGGCGGCAGCCCGAAACGGTGAACGTGCCGGGCGCCTCGCGTTCCAGGGCGGCGAGGAACCGCGTCAGCTCGGCTTCATGTCGCATCTCGAGCTCGAGCGACATGTCGGTCGCCCGAACCTCGATCGGACCGTCGTTCTCGACGACGTGGGTCGAGCCGAACCGGTAGCGGGCGGCGGGCAATCCGGCCATCGCGTGCCTCACCGCTTCCGTCCAGCGCGCCGGCTGCTCCCCGCCGAGCCGTCCCTGTGCCGCCAGCCGGCGGTAAAGGGGGCCGAACCGGCGCCACTTCTCCCGCTCTCCGGCGAGCGCGGAGTAGCGTCCGCGCGCCGCCGTGAGACGGGTCTCGGCCGCTTCCATCCGTTCGGCGGCGCGGTGCTCCTGCCACCATGCGGCGGCCGCGGCGGCCCCCCCGACCAGGGCCGCGGCGGTGAACGCGGCCAGGGAGAACCGCAGGCGGCGCCACCGGATCTCAACCGGCCCGGGCATCCACCACCATCCTCAACTCGAAGCCGGCATCCGGGCGGCGACGGCGGTTCCCGTCATCCCCGTCTTGCGGCAGGTCGGTCACGTCGACTCCGCTCAGTCCGGGCATGGCTTCGAGCCTGTCCACGAACCGGAACACTTCGTCGGCGGCGGCCCGATAGTGCCCGGTGAATGGCTCCACCCGGCCGCGCAGATGCACCACCCGGAATCCCGTTCGGGGGGCGTCCTCGGCGGGAGGCGACGGCCACCCATCGCGCTCGGAGATCTCGAACCACTCGAGGCTCCCGAGCTCGAGATCGGGGAATACCGCAAGCGCGTCACTCACCGTTCGGAGGATCGGGAGCGCTCCGATCCGGTTGGCGTCGAGCCGCTCCGCGGCCTCGACCACGACCCGGAGGTCGTCCGGCCCGACTTCCGACTCCGGCAGCCGTTCCGTCCGGTAGAGGGACTCGACGTCGGCCGCTTGCCGCTCGAGGGCCTCCGCCGCGGCGGCGAGCTCACCGCCGCGATGCCACGCTGCCCCGCCAAGGGCCGTACCCGCGAGGAGCATCGCGACTCCCGCCGTCTTGAACGCGCGGCCGGCCTGCTTTGTCCGGTACATCGCGAGGACCGGCGCCGACGCGTAGTGATTTGGGAGCGGGCGGTTGAGGGCCAGGTACGCGAACATGCGGTCGCTCCCGCCCTTCGAGCCGACGTTGCGGTCGGCGGTGTACGGACGGGAGCGACCGCCGAGCCGGCCCTCGAGCGCCGCCGTGTCGACGAGCCCTTCGGCCAGTTCGCCGGGAAGCTTGGAATCCCGCAGCGCGGCGAGGAGCGGAGCGCCTCCCACGAGGCGGAAACCCAGCCCCTCCGTGGAGCGTCCGGAGGAGCGCTCGAGGTGATGCATGATCCGCTCCACTTCCTCCACAATGCGCCGCGCCCTTTCCACCGGCTCCCCGGGCGGGAGGGTCGCGAGCCGGCTGAGTGTCACGCGTCCGTTCTCGAAGCACGTCTGGCGCAGATCCCGATCGCCGCTCTCGGTGACGAGGAGCACCGGTCCGGAACCCGCCCCGAGGAACGGAAGCAGCCCTGCGCTGACCATGGGAAGCGAGTGGACTCCGGCAACCTCGTGCCCGCGAAGCGCGTCGAGCCAGGGCTCGATCCGCTCGGGCCGGACGATGGCGGAGAACAGGATCCGGTCGTCGCGCCGCCCATCGGGCATCCGTCCCTCCCGCCGGGCCGAGACGAAGGGCGTACCGGGAAACAGTCGGGCGCTCCGAGTCTTGAGGATCGACCGCCGCGTGGGGCCGTGCACGTGGGGGGCCGTCTCGCGCCGGAAGTCCTCCTCGACGAGATCGACGAGAATGTGAATCGGCCGTCGGGCGGCGCGTTCGACATTCCGCCGGAGCTCGGTGTATCCGGCCTCGTCCGCGGTTAAGTCCGCGACCGCGCGGACGGCCCTGCGGGTTCCCCGGAACAGGCCGGCCCCGCCCGCCCGGACCACCAGCACCCAGCGTTCGGAGCGCCTAGAGGGAAATGCCGGCGACCATCTCATAGATCGGACCCATCACCGACACCACCACCCACAGCAGCAGTGCGCCCAGCAACAGGGTGCACGCCGGTCCGACGAGCCCCTGCACCCGCTCCGCCGCGTCCCGCACGTCGCGCTCGTAGAAGTAACTGATGTTGGAAAGAGCGGTGTCGAGGGCGCCGGTGCTCTCCCCCACCCGCAGCATCCTCAGAACGAGCGGCGGGAACAGGCCGGCCTGTTCGAAGCCTTCGCTGATGCTGGCCCCTTCCGCGATCCGCTTCGCGGCAGTGCGCGCCGCCTCTTCCACCACTCGGTTGCCGAGCAGCCCCTCGCCGATCCGGATGCTCTGGAGCACGGACATCCCTGAGGCGTACATGAGCGCGAAGTAGTTGACGAACCGGGCCAGGATGAGCTTCTTGCGGAGAGGTCCGACGACCCAGATGCGCAGGCGCAGCGCGTCCTTGGCTCGGCGAAGGCGCGGACTCAGGCGCGCTCCCGCCGCGAGGAGCGCCCAGGGGACCCCGGCCGCGGGCAGGAGGAACCACCAGTCCTGGAAGAACCGCGACAGCGCGATGAGGGCACGGGCGTGCGCGGGCAGCTCCTCCCCCATGGTCTCGATGAACCCGGCGAGCCGGGGGACGAGATAGAGCATGAGGAACACGACGACCGCGCCGATGACCAATGCGACGAGGGCCGGGGCCATGAGCGCCTTGCGGAACTGCATCGCCTGCTCGTCGTGCCAGCGCAGGGTCTCGGTGAGCCGTTGGAGAACCGCGGGAAGCTGCCCGCTCGACTCGCCGGCGCGAACCAGGTTGACCATCATCGAGTCGAACGCCTCGGGATGTCGGGCCATCGCTTCGGAGAGCCTCGCCCCGGCGTGAATTGCCTCGACCATGGACGTGATCACCTCGCGGAGGCGGAACCCCTTGACGGAGTCGCGGAGGTCCGCGAGCGCTTCGGGAATGGGCACGCTCGCGGCGAGGAGCTGCTCGAGATGGAAGCAGAAGTTGATGAGCTGGCCGCGGCGGACCGGGGGGCGGAGCGACCACGTCCTCGCCGCGGGGGCGCGCGTGCACGAGACGAGGTCGAGGTCGAGCCGGCGAAGGCGGGCCTCGAGGTCGAGCTCGTTCGCGGCCTCCATGCGGCCGCGCCGGATGCGTCCGCGCGCGTCCATCGCCCGATAGCGCATCGGGACGAGGGCCACTACGAGCGCCCTCGCGCCAGGCCTGGCTCCACCGGGGCCGCGGGATCGAGGGTGCCGGACCGTGCGCTTGCGGTGGACGCCGGTGCTCGGGAGGCGTCCCGCGTCAGGTCCACGACTCGCGAGACCTCTTCGATCGTCGATGATCCGTCCGCGACTCGGCGCATCGCGTCGCGGGCGAGGGTGACGAACCCTTGGGCTTGCGCAGCTTCGAGCAGCTCGTGGGCGGGTGCGCGCCGGGCGACGAGGGCGTCCAGCACCGAGTCGAAGCGAAGGACCTCGGTGAGCGCGATCCGTCCCCGGTAGCCCTGGTGGTCGCACCGGGGGCAGCCGACCGGCCGAAAGGGCGGTCGCTCCGTGTCGAGCTCCTCTCCGGTCCGGCTGCCGTCTCCGCCGCCGGGCATGCCCCCGCTTCCGGCGGACGGGTCTCCGTTCGCGGCTCGCGTTCGTCCTCCCGCCGCCGCGAGCGGGCCGGTCGGCGAAGGCACCGGTTCCCGGCATTCCGGGCAGAGCCGGCGCACCAGTCGCTGGGCGACGATTCCGATGATGTTCCCCGCCAGCACCCCGGGGGCGACCCCGATGTCGAGGAGCCGCGGTATCGCGCCGATCGCGGAGTTCGTGTGCAGGGTGGAGTAGACCTGGTGCCCGGTCATCGCGGCCCGGAAGGTCATCGCGGCGGTGTCCGCGTCGCGGATCTCACCGACCAGGATGACGTCCGGATCCTGCCGCATGAGGCTCCGCACCCCGTTCGCGAAGTCGAGCTTGACCGCTTCGTTCACCGAGGTCTGGCGGATCCGGGCCATCGGGTACTCGACCGGGTCCTCGAGGGTCATGATGTTGATCCCCTCGTGGTCGAGGTGGGCGAGGATCGAGTACAGGGTGGTGGTCTTGCCGCTGCCCGTCGGCCCGGTCACGAGGATCACGCCCTCGGGGCGTTCCATCATCCGGCGGAGCGCAGCGAGCGCGTGGGCGGACATGCCGAGCTCGCCCAGGGCCACGATCCCTCGGCTCCGGTCGAGCACCCGCAGCACGATGTTCTCGCCGTGCGCGGTCGGGAGGGAGGACACCCGGTAGTCGATGTCGTGGCCGGAGACGGAGAGGGTCATGCGCCCGTCCTGGGGGGCGCGCGTCTCCGCGATGTTCATGCCGCACATCACCTTGAGGCGCACCGCGATGGCAGACCAGTAGCTGCGGTGCAGGCTCCGCACCTGGCGCAGGACGCCGTCGATCCGGTAGCGAACCCGCAGGAACCCCGCCTCCGGCTCGAAGTGGATGTCCGAGGCTCCTCGCTTCACCGCGTCGGTGAGGAGCACGTCGACGAGACGAACGATCGGCTGACTGTACTCGTCGGCGGACCCCGGTACCGTCCCCGGATCGACCTCCCCGGTCTCGATCTCGCGAAGGATCCCGGCCACCGAGAGTTCGTGGCGGTAGGCGCGTTCCAGAAACCGCTCGATGTCCGAGCGCCCCGCGAGGAAGGGAACGATCTCCACCCGGTCGCCGAAGAGCGATCGGAGGTGATCGAGCGCGATCACGTCGAAGGGATCCGCCATCGCGACGGTGAGCCGCCGGGGGGCGCCGTCCGCCGCGTGCTCCAGGGTGAGGCCGACGGCCAGGAAGCGCCGCGCGACGGCCTCCGGAACTGCCTTCGTCGCCTCGGCCTCGGCCACCGTGCGGCCCAGGTCCACGCTCTCCACTCCGAGGGCCCCGCCGACCGCGTCGCGAACGATCGCCTCGGTGACGAACCCGAACCTGGCGAGGATGTCGGCGAACCTCGCGCCGGTTCTCGAATGCTCGGTGAGTGCGATCCGGGCCTGGTCCTCGCTGATCGCACCGGCCTCGAGGAGCAGGGTTCCGAGCGGGTCGAGGTCCGCGCCTTCGGGGAAGGGCGAGGGGGCGGCCCTCCCTGCGGTGGCCGGGCGCGCCGTCATGGGCGTCCCGCGGCCCGCCCTTCGAGGGCCGCAATCCGATCGCGGACGGCGCGCACGTCGAAAGCGGGGGGCGCG
Source organism: Gammaproteobacteria bacterium (assembly GCA_022823045.1). Taxonomy (GTDB): domain Bacteria; phylum Pseudomonadota; class Gammaproteobacteria; order HK1; family HK1; genus JAJDXW01. Next base: position 26,277 of record JAJDXW010000367.1, on the reverse strand, counting down.
AGCCGGGCGAGGTCGAGCGCGTCGCGGTAGTGCGACAGGGCCCGACGGGGCCGGCCGCGTCGCTCTGAGCTCACCGCGAGGTTGTATGCCGGATCGGGGTTCGACGGGGCGTCCCGGCGGGCGTCCCGGTAGGCGCTCGCCGCCGCCTCCCACCGGCCCTGTTCGGCAAGCGCGTTCCCGCGCGCCACGTTGAGCCACGCGGCCTCCGATGCCCGCGACACCCGCCGCGCGAGCTCGCGTTCGCGCACCGTCGGGTCCCGGTCAGGGTCGAGCACGAAGGACATCGTTCCGCCGATCTCCTGCTCCGGATCGCGGGCGGCAAGGTGGAGGTACCACCCCCGCGCCGCCGCGATCCGTCCCTCGCGGAGGGCGGCGGCGGCAAGGCCGGCCAGGGCCTCGTCCGGGCGAGCGTCCAACGCTTCGAGGTAGGCGGCCCGCGCGGTCGGGTAGTCTCCTCGCCGAAGCGCGGTCCAGGCCCGCAAGAGCAGCCCGTCCGCGGGGTTCCCGGCTCGCGCCCGCTCGATGAGGAGCCGAGCCTCGCCGCCCGCGCCGGACCGCGTAGGGCCGTGATCTCGAACGCCTGGCTCCGGTGCGCCCCGCATCTGCGCGCCCCGCTCCGGCACGACCGCCCTGCCCACCGCCGGCCACCACCGGCGGTACTTCGCGAGGTCCCCCGCGAGGCCCGGCTCCCGGACCACCGTCGGGCGCAGGAACACGATGAGCTCGGTCTTGTCGCGGACCCGGTCCCGGTACCGGAACGCGGCCCCGATCCCCGGGAGGCGGGAGAGGAGCGGGACCCCCGTCGTGTCCTCGTGCGCCTCCTCCCGCATGAGTCCCCCCAGCACCGCAACTTCGCCGCTTCGAAGGCGCAGCACGGACTCGATCTCGCGGACCGCGATCTCCGGGATCCGGCTCACCACCCCGGCCGCCGCGAGCTCCGGGTTCGGGTCGACCACGAACCCGCTCTCCCGGGTGACGGTGGGGCGTACCTTGAGGATGATCTCGCCGTCCGCCGCGACCGACGGAGTCACGAGGAGGATGAGTCCGACCGGGACCGTGTGCAGCTTGGTCTGGACGTTGCGCTCGACCGTGGTCTCGTTCGTCTCGGTCCGGACCTCGGAGGTGAAGAACACCCGGTTCTCGGCGATCTTGACGATCGCGGTCTGGTTGTTGAGGGCCATGACGAGCGGGGTGGAGAGCACCCGCACGTCCCCGAACTCGCTGAGGAGCCGGACCGTGAGCGAGAGGTCGGGGATGGAGAGTCCGGCGAAGGGCGGGGCGCGGAGGTTGCCGGCGAGGAGGCTCCACTCGATCGCGGCGTCGCCGAAGACCCGCGACAGGTCGACCCCGGCCCGGAAGCGGTCGTCGAGCTCGACCTCGACGATGGTCGCTTCGATCAGGACCTGGCGCCGGGCGCTCGCGAGAATGCGATCGAGGAGGAGCGCCACCTCGCGATGCCCGGCGGCGTTCGCCCGCACCGCGATGAGGCTGGTTTCGCGATGGGCGAACACGCTCGCCGCCTCGTCCGGCGCCTCACCGAGCACCCCGCGCACCGACTCGACGAGCGCGTCCCAGAACCGGTGTTCGGCCCGCGCCCGCACGTTCGCGGCAGAGCCGTTCTCCTCGCCGGCCGGCGCCTCGATCCCGCCCCCGACACCGGTTCCCACCTCGTTCACCGTCTCCGTTTCCCGGGCGAGGGGGACGTAGTCGATCGGATAGGTGCGAAGCACCGGCTCGTCCCTCCGGACGACGAGGACGCCATCCTCGATCTCGACGCGCAGATCCGCGTGCCGGGATATGCGGTCGAGCAGGCGGGGGAGCGGCTCGTCGATCGCGTTCATGGTTACCCGCTCCTCGATGCCCGGGTCGATGTCCGCGTCCACGGCCGCATCCCGGGCGAGGGCGAAGAGGAGCTCGCGGACGGGGACGCCCTCGACCGAGACGGACCAGGTCTCGACCGGCTCGCCCGGGACGGGCTTCGGCACGGGGGGCGGCGTCAGGACCGGGGCCGGGATGCGCGCGGGTTCGGGCGCGGCGAGATCGCGAGCGGGGTCCGCGGGAGGCGGGGCCGCGCAGCCGGTCGCGAGGGAGAGCACGACGGCGGCGCCCATCCCGAGCCCCGGTCTTGCTCCGCTCCGCTCGCGTCGCGTTCGATTCGTGTCGCCCATGCCACGGGTCCGTCTTCACCGTGCCGGGATTCTGCGAGGGGACCGGCGGGCCGGAACAGGGTGGACTGGCGCGACTTTCGCGAGATATCGGGCCGACGTTCGTAGGAATCGGCGCCCTCGGCCGTAGGCAATCGTCCCGCTTCACCACGACGGCGTTCGGAGGGGTAGAATCGCGGGGCCGATTGGCAAGGCCGGCCGCTCTCGGCGCCAGGAGGGTGGGGAGGATCGCGTGGAACTCGACTGGACGGCGCTCCTCGTATCGCTCGGGCTGCTCGGCGCGGCCGCGGTGCTCGTCGTCCTCGAGGTCTTCGTGGTCTCCTTCGGGCTGCTCCTCATCGCGGCCATCGCGTGCGCGGTCGGCTCGATCGTCTACGCGTTCGACGCCCACGACGTGGCGGGCTGGACGAGCGTGACCCTGATCCCGGTCGGGGCGCTCTTCGCCGCCCGATGGGGGCTCGTCCGGATCCGCGCGTCGCGGTCCGCGGTGCCGAAGTCCGAGGTCGTCGCCGACGCCGGCTACCGGCACGTCGCCGACCGGCTCGCGATCGGCCCCGGCTCCGAGGGGGAGCTCGTCACCCCGGCGCGGCCGATCGGCCGGGCACGCTTCGCGGGGGGCGAGTGCGACGTGCAGGTGCACGGCCCGGTGCTGGAGGCGGGGGCCACGGTGGTCGTCGAACGCATCGACGGCCCCATCATCTTCGTGACGCAGCCGCCGTCCTGATCGCGGGCCACCCCATGCACCGCCCGCCCCAGGGACTCACCACAGGAACCGAGGAGGTCAGCCTGACATGATCATCGAACTCATCGGCCTCGCGATCGGCGCAATCGTCGTTCTCGTGATCTTCGCCCTCATCTGGAACTCGTTCTGGCTCTGGTGGCAATCCATCCTCTCCAACGCCCCGGTGAGCCTCGTCCAGATCATCTTCATGCGGTTCCGCAAGGTGAATCCCGGCACCATCGTCACCGCCCGCATCACCGCCCGGAAGGCGGGAATCGAGGTGACCGGAGACGAGCTCGAGGCGCACTACCTCGCGGGCGGCAACGTCGTGCGGGTGGTGCAGGCGATCATCTCCGCCAACAAGGCGAACATCGAGCTGACCTACGATCGGTGCTGCGCGATCGACCTCGCCGGGCGGGACGCCAAGGAGGCCGTCGACACCTCCGTCAACCCGAAGGTGATCGACGTGCCGTCGGGCACGATGGCGCGCAGCACCATCGACGCGATCGCGGGGGACGGGATCCAGCTCAAGGTGAAGGCCCGGGTCACGGTGCGGACGAACCTCGAACGGCTGGTCGGCGGCGCGACCGAAGAGACGATCGTGGCCCGGGTCGGCGAGGGCATCGTGACCACCATCGGGTCGGCCGAGAACCACATGCGGGTGCTCGAGAACCCGGACCAGATCTCGAAGGTGGTGCTCGAGCGCGGCCTCGATTCGGGGACCGCGTTCGAGATCCTCTCGATCGACATCGCGGACATCGACGTCGGCGACAACGTCGGGGCGCGGCTCAAGATCGACCAGGCCGAGGCCGAGAAGCAGGTCGCCCAGGCGCAGGCCGAGCGCCAGCGCGCGCTGGCGGTGGCCCGGGAGCAGGAGATGGTCGCCCTCGTCCAGGAGAACCAGGCCAAGGTAGTGCTCGCCGAGGCGGAAGTGCCGAAGGCGATCGCGGACGCGTTCCGGAGCGGCAACCTCGGGATCATGGACTACTACGGGATGCAGAACATCCAGGCCGACACGCGGATGCGGGGAAGTCTCGCCGCCGGCGAACGGGGCGAGGACGAAGGGGGCACGACGGCCCCGGTCGCCGATCCGCGCTGAGGCCGGGACGGGAACGGATGAGCGCCGCGGCCCGCAAGGGCGCGGCGAGCTGAGGAGTCGAGATGGCCGGTTCGTTCATGGCGCGGCTGCGGGAGAGGATGGAGCAGCTCCAGACGGAGCTGCAGCCCGAGGCCGCAGGCTTCGACCGCCGCGCGTACGGTTACGAGGACGAAGAAGAGGACGCGACGTTCGAGGAAATCGCTCTCGACGAGGAGGAGGAGTCGCCGTGGCGACGGCCCGGGAGCGGTGAGGCACGAGCGGCGCCCGCGCCGGAAAGCATGGCCGCCGCGCGTGCCGTCGACCAAGCCCTTGGAGCGCCCGTGACCGAGGCGGTACTGCAGAGGCCGGCACCCAAGCATCGCCGTGCCGCGGCACGCGCGGAGACATTCGACCCGTTCGGAGTCCGAGAGAGGCAGTCCGGCGGTGGGATTCGGCGGGACGCCCCTTCAGCGCCGACCCGGGAAGCGCCGATGCCGGGCCGGGCCGCCGACCGCCCGGCCGCGGCCCGCTCCTCATCTCCCCGCGAGCTCGGTCGCGCCGGAACCCGCGGGTCGACCCGCTTGCAGCGGTTTCGCGGGCGGATCCACGATCCGGACTCGCTCCGCGAACTCTTCCTCCTCCGCGAGGTGATCGACCGCCCGATCGCCCTCCGCCGCCCGCGCCCGCGGACTCGCCCCCCTTCGTAGGCGGCCGCGGGCCGGGAGGTCAGGCCCGGCGGGCGGCCTCCGTCGCCGCCTCGTCGAGGGTGTTGCCCCCGGCGATCAAGACCCCGTAGTCGCGCTCCGGCGCCGTTTCCGAGGCCGCTGACCTCACCCTTGGCTTTCGGCCCGCAGCGCGGGCGGAGCGGGGCTCAGGGCGGGGGCAGGCGGAGTCGGGCCCGAAAGTCCGTCTCATTCTCGCAATGCAGGAGGGCCGCGATCACGTCCGCATCCGTCGCGCGGGACCGCCTGCGGGCTTCGCGCACCGTCTGCGTCCAGGTGAAGCCGCGGCCGGCGAGGATGGCGTCGATCGCCCTCTCGATGCCTTGTTCGTGTCCCTCGGCACGACCTTGGGCACGGCCTTCGGCCCGCCCCTCCTCGCGACTCTCCTCGCGCTGGATGCGAAGCCACGGCATGTCGTCGGGCCGGGTGCCGTCCCTACACCCAAGCGCCCGCCCCACTCGCGTGAGCGCGCTACTCGTGCGGGCCGACACCTCGAGCTCGTTCAGCGCCGTGTGGATCTCCGACGCCCTCCAACCCGGAAACACTCCGCTCTCCGCCACCACCCGATACCGGCCGCTCTCGAGCCGGTAGATCGTGAGGCCGCGGACGAGACCCCGCGGGCGACCCCGTGTCTGCACGTCCGGGACCTCCACCCAGACTTCCGGGAGACCGAACGATTCGTAGAGCTGGAGCTTTCCCCGGCGGACGTCCGTCGTGTTGTCGACCTCGAGAATCACGTCGGGAAGGTCGTGCTTGCCCACCGTCAATACGGTGTCGAGCGGCATCCTCGCCCGCCCTGGGTACAGGTACACCGCCTCGTCCGCTTCGAGAAGACGCAGGCGCTCGCCGCGTTCGTTGCACTCGATGAAGCTCGTATGGCCGAAGCACGTGATCCCTGCGCCGCGCACCCCGGCGATGACCGCGCAAAGCCCCACGAGGCGCTGGCCCGGCACCTCGTGGGCGCCGGTCACGTTGCGGAGCTCCCATGCCGTCTCCGTCGCTGCGTCCCAGAACTCGATGTGCCGCTCGTACGCCTCGACTTCGTCCCGCCGCAGCCTGAACGATCGGCAGCCGGGAAACTCGGGGAGCGGGCAGGGCCGGCCTTCTACGGCCGGCGGGCGCGACGTACGTTCGTGGATGGGCTCCGCAGCGTCGCTTGACCTCTCGGGTCCGACTTCCATCGCTTGCGCCTCCTTCGTCCGAATCCCTGACGGCGCGCCGCGAACGCCGATTCGGTCCGGATTCTCTCGCCCCTCCTCCGGACGTTCAACACCATCTCACGCGCGAGACTCGGAGGCAACAACGCCACCTGGCGATGAGCTTGCTTGGCGTCACCCCTTCACCCTGGCCTGCCGATGAGGCATGAACCAATGGGAAGACCCACGGCCAGCGTGCCTCGTTGGGTAAACAGAATGCGTGGACTGTTCGGACCCCGGCGCCGCTATTCGGCAGGCTCATTCCCCATCGCCGAACAGCCAAGCGGTCGCGCACCGGGACTACACGATCGCCGGCCCGATTCGCCTGCTGGTCTTCGACGACCGGGTGGAGGTGCGGACGCCGGGCGGGCTGCCGATCTCCATCCGGCTGGACCAGTTGCCGGTTGGCATCCACGTCCTGCGCAATCCCACGGTGTACAACCTCCTCCTCAAGCGCGGTATGGTCACCGACGCGGGCAGCGGCATCCCGCGCATGATCCGGCTGCTCCGCGAGAAGACCGGCCTCGAGCCCGACCTCCGGCTCGAAAGCAACGAGTTCGTCGTGGCCTTGACGCGGACGAGCCCCGAGTGCGCATCCGGACAGCCTGGGGCTGGTTGCGCGACTCGGCGGGTCAGGCCCGGCGGGCGGCGCGGGCCGCCTCCGTCGCCGCCTTGTCGAGGGTGTCGCCCCCCGCGATCACGACCCCGTAGTCGCGCTCGGCCGTCTCCGCCGAGATGAGGCCGTCCAGCACGTCGTCCAGGACCTGGGCCGCATCGCGCTCGAGCGGGTCCCCGTAGCCGCCGCCTGCCGGCCCCTCGCAGACGAAGGCGTCTCCCGCTGCGACCACCGTGTGGGGCACCTTGGAGGGGAGGCCGGCGCTCGATCCGTCCGCCCGCGCGAGCACGAGCGAAGCGGGCCGTCCGTCGCCCCCGCCCCGGAAGCCCCACGGCCGGTAGCCGTGTCCCTCGCCCTCGACCGAGCCGCCGCCGTCGTCGAGGTACTCGAACTCGCGCACCGACCCGAGACCGCCCCGCCAGCGTCCGGCGCCGCACACGTCCTCGCGCAGCTCGTAGCGGCGCACCCGGAGCGGCAGGTGCGACTCGATGTCCTCGATGGGGTTGTTGCGGGTGTTGGCGTACAGGGTGTCGACCGCATCCATGCCGTCCATCCCGTGGCGTCCCCCGTAGGAGCCCTCGAAGATCTCCATGTGGACCCAGTGGGTCCCGCCGCGAAGCCCCGAGAAGGCGATGACGTTGAGGTTGCCGATCCCGGCCGACACCTGCTCCGGCACCGCTTCCGCGAGCGCCTTCATCACCGTGTCCGCGAGCTGGTTGCCGGGGCAGAAGCGGGCGATGGTGGGGGCGGGGAAGACGGGGTTCGCGAGGCAGCCGCGCGGGGCGACGATCCGGATCGGGCGTACGAGCCCCGAGTTGACCGGGATGTGCCCGTGCACCGCGGTGTCGAGGAGCACCGAGCGCACGGTGAGCCATACCGCGATGTCCACGGTTCCGACCAGCGGCATGTTGATGGGGCGGTCGGGTACCTGGTCGGCGGTGCCGGTGAGGTCAACGGTCATCTCGTCGCCCTCCACGGTGATGGTGGCGACGAGGGGAAGGTTGCGTTTCGTCGGGTCCTCGCTGTCGAGGAAGCCGTCGATGAAGGTCGTCGCCGTCCAGGTGCCGTCCGGGAGGCCCCCGATGGCGGAGCGCATCAGCCGCTCGGCGTGGTCCTTGGCCGCTTCGCCCGCCGCCTCCACCGTCTCGAGCCCGTAGCGCTCGTGCAGGGCGACGAAGCGTTCCGCCCCGATCCGCGAGGCCGCGATCTGGGCCTCCATGTCGCCGACCACGAGGTCCGAGGCCCGGATGTTGTCGCGAAGGAGCTGCCAGACGGGCTCGATCTTCCGCCCCGCCTCGTACACCTTGATCGACTTGAACTGGAGCCCCTCCGCGTACGCGTCGATGGCGTCCACGATGCCGCAGCTCCCGGGCGTGAGGGCGCCGATGTCGAGGTGGTGGGCGGTGGTGGCCGCGAAGCCGACGAGGCGCTCGCGGTGGAAGGCGGGCACGATGAAGGCGACGTCCGGCCCGTGGCTCGCTCCGGCGTAGGCGTCGTTGTGCATGATGACGTCGCCCGGCCGGATCGGGTCGCCGCGCTCGGCGAGCTGGCGGAGCATCCCCTGCACGTAGCCCGGAATGGGGCCCGACTGGAGGGGTGTGGACTGCGCGGATTCCGCGAGCCCCTGCCCGTCGGCGTCCACGAGCCCGGCTCCGAAGTCCTCCGATTCGCGGATGATCGACGAGTACGACATGCGCATGAGCTTGTAGCCCATCTCGGTCGCGATGTTCTCGAGCGCACCCTGGATGACGCTGACGGTGACCGGGTCCACCCGGCGGTTGGAGCTGCCGGCGCGGCCGTTTCCGCCGCCGTTTCCGTTTCCGCCCGCACCGTTTCCGGCGCCGGCGCGGCTGTCGCCGTCCGGGCGGCGGGTCGTCGTCGGACGCTCGCTCATGGCGATACCTCGATGGTGATGATGAGATTGCCCGCCTCGTCGGCGCGGGCGGCGCTTCGGGGCGGGATGACGGTCGTCGAGTCGCGCTGGAGCACCACGGCCGGGCCGGGGAACGATTCGCCGACCGGAAGACGGTCACGGAGATAGAACTGCGTCTCGACCTCGGCGAGCTCGCCGCCCGCAGTGCGGAACGCGCCGCGGCCGGTCCGCACGCGCGCCGCGTCGAGCGATTCGCCGCGGGCGGCCGGGGGGGCGCCGATGGTGGGGGTGTGGCCCACCCCCACGACCCGGACGTTCACGATCTCGATGGGGCTCTCCTCGAAGACGTGCCCGTACTCCGCCCGGTGCTGCTCGTGGAACCGGGCGAAGAGCTCCTTCGCCTCGGCCGGCCCGATCTCGCCGGCCGGGAACGGCACCCGGAGCTCGTAGCCCTGTCCGACGTAGCGCAGATCGCCCGAGCGCTCGAACCCGACCTCCGACCGCTCCACCCCGTCGTCGCGGAACTGGCTCGCGATCCCTGCCTCGACGGTCGCAAGATCGCGGTTCAGGCGGTCGAGGTCGAGGCCGTCGCTCACCTGGAACTCGGTCTTGACCGCGTCGTAGCGAAGCTCCGTCGTGAGGAGCCCGACCGCCGAGGTGATGCCGGGATAGGGCGGGACGATGACCTCCGGGATCCCGATCCGGGCCGCGACCTCGACGGCGTGCAGCGGCCCCGCCCCGCCGAACGCGACGAGGGAGAAGTCGCGCGGGTCGACCCCCTTTTGCACCGTGCGCGAGCTGATCGCGTTCGCCATGTTCGCGTTCACGATCGCGAGCACCCCCTCCGCCGCCTCGCGGTCGTCGAGGCCGATCCGGGCCGCGAGCCGGCCGATGGCCGCCCCTGCCGCCCCCTCGTCGAGGGCCATCGCCCCGCCGAGGAAGTAGTCGCGGTCGAGCCGCCCGAGCACCACGTTCGCGTCGGTGACGGTGGGCTCGCGGCCGCCCCGTCCGTACGCGGCGGGCCCCGGCACCGCGCCCGCGCTCTCCGGGCCGACCCGGAAGCCGCCGCCCTGGTCGACGCGGGCGATCGAGCCGCCCCCCGCCCCGATGGTGTGGATGTCGATCATCGAGACCAGCACCGGATAGCCGGCGATCCAGGTGTCGCGCGCGGTCGCCTCGGCGAAGCGGCCCTCGTCGACGATGCCGATGTCGGCCGAAGTGCCGCCCATGTCGAAAGTGATGAGCTTGCGGCGCCCGGAGAGCTCGCCGGTCCACCGCCCGCCGAGGACCCCCGCCGCCGGCCCCGAGAGCAGGGTGACGACGGGGCGCTCGGAGACCGTCCGCACCGTCGCGACGCCGCCGTTCGAGCTCATGACGTGGAACTCCGCGGAGACTCCCGCTTCCTCCATGCGGTCGCCGATGCGGTTCATGTAGTCGCGCATCCGGGGGCCGATGAACGCGTTCATCGCGGTGGTGGTGAATCGCTCGAACTCGCGGAACTGGGGCGAGACGGCGGCCGAGGTGGTGACGAAGCACTCCGGAAATTCCTCCCGGACGATCGCCGCCGCCCGCTCCTCGTGGCCGGGGTCGACCCAGGAGAAGAGGAAGCAGACCGCGACTGCCTCCACGCCGTCGTCGCGGAGCCGCCGCGCGGCCCGCCGAACCGCCTCCTCGTCGAGCGGAACGAGGACCTCGCCCGCCGGTGGGGTGATGCGCTCGGGCACGGTGAGACGGTGGCGGCGGCGGACGAACGGCCGGTCCTGCCACGGGATCTCCTGCCGGATCGAGTAGTGCTGGGGCCGCTGGTGCCGCCCGATGTGGACGATGTCGCGGTAGCCCTCGTTCGTGATCATGCCGGTGCGGGCGCCATCGTGGGTGAGCACCGCGTTGGTCGCGATGGTGGTGCCGTGGAAGAGGTGATCGACCTCGCCGGGGGCGAGGCCCTCGCGCTCGCAGAGCTCGCGCACCGAGTGCAGCATCCCGAGGGACGGGTCGTCCGGGGTCGTCGGCACCTTGTGGATCCGGATGTCGCTCGACTCGGTGTCGGCGAAGACGACGTCGGTGAACGTCCCGCCGATGTCGACCCCGATGAATTTCATGCCTTCGCTTCCTCCACATCCCGGCTTCCGGCTCCCGGCGCCGCCGCTGACGCCGCCGCCAAGGATAGGGGAACGCTCCGCGGTTGCCAAAGCTGGGGACCGCGCCGCCACGGGCGGCCGGTCGCCAACGCCCGCCCGGCCGCGCATAATGCGGTCTGCGGCCCCACGAGAAGCGAGGAGCACGCCATGAACCCGATGGAATCCGCCCGCGGACGCGCCGTCGTCGTGCAGCCCGAGGAGGGACGCTCCTGGTGGCAGCCGGCGCCGGCGAACGGCCACGCCGAACCGAAGCTCGTCCCGTCCGAGACCGGTTTCGGCACCCTGTCGATGGGCTTTCAGACGATCGCCCCCGGCAGCCGGATCCGGCCCCACTCGCACGGCGAGCAGGTCGAGCTCCAGATCTGCTTCCGGGGCCGCGGTCACGCGGTCGCGGACGGGGAGCGTCATCCGCTCGTCCCGGGGACCGTGTGCTTCCTCGGCCCGGACGTCAAGCACGAGATCGTGAACGAGAGCGCGGACGAGGACCTCGTCATGATGTGGCTCATCTCGCCGGCCGGCCTCGAGGAGTTCTTCGCCGCGATCGGCCGTGAGCGCACCCGCGGCGAGCCCGCCCCGCCCCCGTTCGAGCGCCCGACGGACGTGGTCGCCATCGAGCGTGCGGTCGGCATGAACGACACCAACGCCGCCGGCCGTTGACGCCGCCGGAGCCGCCTGACCCTCCGCTCCGGCCGGCGGGCATCGATTCGGTGGCCGCCGCGCCGGACGTCCTTTGCATTGGCATGAGAAACGCATGAACCCCGACCGAGTCCGCCGACACGTCGAAGCGCTCTGGGACGATTCCATCGTGCCCGAGCTCGTCGAGTACATCCGCATCCCCAACAAGTCGCCGCACTTCGACCCGGACTGGGAGGAGCACGGCTACATGGAGGCCGCGGTCGACCAAATGGTGCGCTGGTGCGAGGCGAACGCGCCGCGCGGGATGGAGCTCGAGGTGGTCCGGCTCCCCGGGAGGACTCCCCTCATCTTCATCGAGGTGCCGGGAGAGGGAGACGACTGCCTCCTCCTCTACGGCCACCTCGACAAGCAGCCCGAGATGACCGGCTGGCGGGACGGCCTCGGGCCCTGGACGCCGAAGATCGAGGGGGACCGGCTCTACGGGCGGGGCGGGGCGGACGACGGCTACGCGATCTACGGCTCCCTCGCGGCCCTCGGGGCGCTCGCGGAGCAGGGGGTGCCGCACGCGCGCTGCGTGGTGATCATCGAGGCCTGCGAGGAGAGCGGGAGCTACGATCTGCCCCATTACATCGAGGCGCTCCGCGCCCGCATCGGGACGCCGAGCCTCGTCGTCTGCCTCGATTCGGGGTGCGGGGACTACGACCGGCTCTGGTGCACCACGTCGCTCCGCGGCCTCGCGGGCGGCACTCTCAGCGTGGAAGTGCTGGCCGAGGGCGTCCACTCCGGGGACGCGGGCGGGATCGTGCCCTCGACGTTCCGGATCCTCCGCGGTCTCCTCTCGCGCATCGAGGACGAGCGCGACGGGCGGATCCTCGTCGACTCCCTGCATGCGCAGATCCCGCCCGAGCGGCGCGCCCAGGCCGAGGAGGCGGCGGCCGTGCTCGGCGAGCGTCTCCACACGCGGTTCCCCTTCGTGGACGGGGCCGGGCCGGCGACCGCCGACCCCGTCGAGCTCGTGCTGAGCCGCACCTGGCGCCCGGCCCTCGAGGTGACCGGCGCGGGCGGGCTTCCGGAGATCGGCAACGCGGGGAACGTCGCCCGCCCCCGCACCGACGCGAAGCTCTCCCTTCGCCTCCCGCCGACCTGCGAACCGGAGGCGGCGGCGGCGACGATGCGCGGCGTTCTGGAGCGCGACCCTCCGCACGGGGCGCGGGTACGGTTCTCGGCCGACCACGCCGCCCCCGGCTGGGAGGCGCCGGCGGTCGCTCCCTGGCTCGACCGCGCGGTGCGGCGCGCGTCCGCGACCTACTTCGGCCCCGAGGCGGTATACATGGGCGAAGGGGGCACGATCCCGTTCATGGGGATGCTCGGCGAAGAGTTTCCGCGGGCGCAGTTCCTCATCACCGGCGTGCTCGGCCCCGAGTCCAACGCCCACGGCCCGAACGAGTTCCTGCACATCCCCACGGGCAAGCGGCTCACCTGCTGCGTCGCGGAGGTGATCGCGGCCCACCACGCCCGGAACCACGCCGGGTAGCCGACCGTCGCGCTCGGCCTCGCCGCGCCCGCCCCAGCGCTCAGGAGTATTGCGGCCAGGTGTCGCTCAGGCGGTAGCCTCGGGGCCAGGGATCATCCGGGTCGACGGTGTGCTGGTGGGTCCCCGTGATCCACGCCCGTCCCGCGAGCGAAGGGACGATCGCGGGGCGGTCCCCGACCGTCGCTTCGCTCTCGATCCGGCACTCGAAACGCGAGTCGATCGGCGAGATCCCGACGAACGGGTCTCCGGCGGCGAGCACGCCCCTCGCGTGCAGCACCGCGAGCCGTGCCGAGCATCCGGTTCCGCAGGGGGAACGGTCGATCTTCCCCGGCCGGATGGCGACCGCGTTCCGGCCGTGGGCGACCCCGTCCTGGTGTGCTACGGGGTTGGCGAACTGGCAGAAGGAGAGGTGCGCCCACTCCGGTTGCTCGGGGTGCCGGAACCCGAGCTGCTCGTTCGCCGCGCGGGTGATCCGCACCCCGGTCTCGGCGAGGTCCCGCGCCTCGTCGGGAACGAGCGCGAAGCCGAGCGCGTGCGCGTCCACGATGACGAAGCTGTCGCCGCCGTACGCGGTGTCGGCCGCGAGGGTGCCGAACCCTTCCACCTCGAGCGGGGCATCGAGGCGGTCCGCGAAGGACGGGACGTTCCGGACCCGCACCCTCTCGACCTTGCCGCTGCGGCAGGTCGCCGTGGCCTCGATGAGCCCACCCGGGGCTTCGAGCACGATGCGGGTTTCCGGCTCCTCCATCGGGAGGATCCCGGTCTCGAGGAGCACCGTCGCGACGCAGAGGCTGTTGGAGCCCGACATGGGCGGGGTGTCGGCGGGCTCCATGATGACGAAGCCCATGTTCGCGGCCGGGTTCACCGGCGGCACGAGCAGGTTCACGTGCCGGAAGACTCCGCCCCGCGGCTCGTTGAGGACCACGTCGCGGAGCCACCCGTCCTCCGCGATGAAGCGGCTCTGCTCCCAGAGGGTCGCGCCGGGCGGCGGCGCCACCCCGCCGACGATGACATCCCCCACCTCGCCCTCGGCGTGGCAGCTCACGACGTGGATGACGTGGCGCGCGCGCATCGCTCAAGTTCCCCGGCGCGAGAATCGGCCGTGGCGTACGGTCATCGCCTATTCGACCCGCGAGGCTGGCGTCAGTCCGACCGCGCCGAGGGCTCGGTCGAAAGTCATGATCTCGCCGACTCCCCGGCGCCGGCGCGGCGAGATGCGTCGATGGTCTTCAGGTGCTGGTTCCAGTCCGGTTCGCTCGCCGGACCGTCCAGGGCGTCACACGCCCGAAAGAACTCCTCCATCTCCGCGGGCGAGGAGAAAGGCTCTGTCCGCATCAGCCTCGTGCTCGATCCGCCGCAAACGCGCGGCGAACGACGCGTTCGCCGTCACCGTCGGCGAGATCAACTGACCTTGCCGGTTCGAGTCCGGCGGAAAGGCGTGCGCGCAGCTCGCTCAGCTCGGCCTCTTCTCGTTCGAGGAGCCGCAAGCCGGCCCGCAAGGTTTCGCTCGGGTTCTGATAACGGCCGAAAGAGCCCAATCGGTTGACGAGATCGGACTGCGCAACGGTCAATACGACGTTCCTCGTGGCCACTCGTCGGACCCTCCATATGATCGATTGGCAATATAGGACAGTGCATTCCGATCTTCCATCGCGTTCCCGCTTCTCGGAGTCCCCTCCCGGCGGCCGGCCGGCTGGGAGCGCCGGAGAACCGGAATACCGCTCCGCCCCAGGAGAGCATAGTGCCCGCTCGTACGGAAGCGTCCGGCTTGCGGGTATGCTCGCGTACCGGACGAGACGGACCGGGACGTCGAGGGACAGGGTATCGGGAGACGGGCGGATGCGGTGCGCGACCTTGCCGATGTACGCGGAGCCGGAGCTGCGGCCGGCCATCGAGCGGTGGTGGACCGGCGTCGCGGGCCATCTTCGCGATCACGGGGTCGCGGACGTGCCCGATGCGCTCACTTGGTCGGAGGACCGGTACCGGCCGTGGCGGTCTCCGGACCTCCTCTTCAGCCAGACCTGCGGCCATCCGCTCGTCCATACGGTCGGAAGCTCTGTGCAGGTCGTCGCCACGCCCCACTACGAAGCGCCCGGATGCGAGGGGCCGAAGTACCGGAGCTTCGTCCTGGTACGCGAGGACACGGAGGAGCGGAGCATCGGCGAGCTCCGCGGGAAGCGGCTCGCCGTCAACGGCCGGGACTCCTGGTCCGGCTATCGCGTGTGGCGCCGCATCCTTTCCCGGGGTGTCGACGTCGAGGAGATGTTCGGCGACGTCGTGATCACGGGCTCGCACCGGGAGAGCGTCCGCCAGGTGCGGGAGGGCGGCGCGGACGTCTGCGCCGTCGACTGCGTGAGCCACGCACTGCTCGGCGCCCGGTCACCGGACGAGCTGGCCGGCACCCTCATCCTTGGCCGCTCGCCGCTTCAGCCGGCCCTCCCCTTCATCACCGGCGCGGAGACCGCCGAGGGCGAGCTCACGCGAATTCGGGAGGGATTGTTCGCGGCGCTCGCCGATCCGCGCCTCGCGCAAGCTCGCGCCGCCCTGCTGCTCACGGGCGCGTCCGTCCTCACCGAAGCGACCTACCGCCAAGCGTTCGGGGCGTAGTGCCGGGCGAATACCCCGCCGCTCCGAGCCTCCGAAGCTCGCGCGCGACGGGGTTCGGTCGGCCCGAGCGTGGGGGCGGCGGGCTCAGGCGTCGAGGGTCTTCAGCTCGCGGCGCATGATCTTGCCGGTGCTGGTCTTCGGCACGTCGTCGACGAACTGTATCTCGCGCGGCACCTTGTAGGCGGCGAGGTGCTCGCGGCAGTGGGCGACGATGCTCTCCTCGTCCGCCGCCTCCCCCGGCTTTCGCACCACGTAGGCTTTCGCGATCTCGCCCTTCATCTCGTCCGGCTGCGGGCCGACCGCGACGAGTGCGACGGCCGGGTGCATGGCGATGACCCGCTCGAGCTCGGCCGGGTACACGTTGAAGCCGGCGGTCAGGATCATGTCCTTGCGGCGGTCCACGATCCAGAAGTACCCGTCCTCGTCCTCGCGGGCCAGGTCTCCCGAATGCAGCCAGCCGTCGGGCTCGATGGTCTCCCGGGTCGCCGTCTCGTTGCCGTAGTAGCCCTGCATGACGATGGGGCCCCGCACCATCAGCTCCCCGACCTCGCCCGCCGGCAGGGTCTTCGCGGCGTCCTCGATGTCGGCGATGCGGCACTCGACGTGAGGAAGCTCGATTCCGATCGAGCCGTGCCGGTTCTCGCCGTAGAGCGGGGTGGTGGTGCCCGGCCCCGCGATCTCCGTCATGCCCCAGAGCTCGATGAGCGGGCAGCCGGCGCGCCGCTCGAACTCCTCCATCTTGGCCGCCGGCATGGTCTGGCCGCCCACCGTGCAGCGGGTGAGGGAGGAGAGGTCGAAGCGGTCGAACTCCGGGTGGGCGAGCATGTACATGAACATGGTCGGAACGCCCTCGAACAGGGTGGCCCGGTGCTCCTCGATCGCCGCCATCACCTCCGCCGGGTCGAAGGAGGGAAGGAGCACGAGGGTCATGCCGTAGAGCACGCTCGCGTTCATCACCACATTGCCGTAGACATGCGGGCAGGGGAGGGCGGTCACCACCGTGTCCTCCCTCGTCCGCATGTGCAGGACCGCGGTCATCGCGGTGTTGACGATGACGTTGCGGTGACTGTGCATCGCTCCCTTGGGATGCCCGGTCGTGCCCGAGGTGTAGCAGATGGTCGAGAGCGAGTCGGTCGGTACCGGGGCGACCTGCATGTCCGGGCTCCCCGCGGCGACGAGGTCGTCGAAGGCCTTCGCTCCCGCGGGCGGCGCGCCGTCGCCGAAGAGGACGATCTCGCGAAGGCTTCCGCGCGCGCCTTCGCTCCCGCCGGCCGCCCCACCGCCGGTGAGCCCGAGCAGCGGCTCGCCCTTGTCGCGCGACGCGATGAGCACCTTCGCCCCGCAGTCGCCGACGACGAAGCCCACCTCCTCCGGGGTCAGCATCACGTTGATCGGGTTCGCGACCGCGCCCAGCTTGTGGATCGCGTAGTAGCTCACGATCCACTCCCAGGAGTTGAGGGCGTACAGGGTGACGCGGTCGCCCGCCTCGACGCCGATTCCCCGAAAGCTGTTGGCGAGTCGGTTCGAGAGCTCGTTCAGCTCGTTGAAGCTGAACCGTCGGCCGCCCATCACGAGCGCGGTCTTGTCGCCGAACCGGCGGGCCGATTCGGGCAGCACCTCTCCCAGTGTTTGCAGCATGCCGCTACCTCCAGGCTGGACCGGTCGCCGTCATTCTCCTGCCGTCCGGGATCGGCACCTCAGGTACCGGGCGGCGGGGCGACGAAGCGGGTGGGCAGACGGTCGCCGGAGGCCGCGTCGAAGAGGAAGCCCCGCTCCAGGGGGAAGCCCACCGCCACCTTGCGGTCGAAGTCGACGTCGTACTCCTTCGGCATCTTGATCGCGATGCTCGCGTCGTCGCCGAGGGCGACGGTGACGAGGGTGACGTCGCCCGTCAGCTCCGCCGCGTAGACCGTGGCGTCGAAGAGTCCGGTCCCGGGGTCGGACACCTCCGCGTCCTCCGGGCGGAAGCCCATGACCGCCGCCGCGCCGTCGTGCAATCCCGCCGCCCCCGCGTCGCCCGCGCCTTCCACCGGGACGCTGACCCCGCCCCCGCTCTCGAACCGGCCGTTCTCGATGCTGCCGCGGATGAAGTTCATCGGCGGCGACCCCATGAAGCCGGCGACGAAGAGGTTCGCGGGGTTGTCGTACACCTCTCTCGGGGTGCCAATCTGCTGCAGCGCCCCTTCGTCGAGGATCGCGACCCGGTGCGCGAGGGTCATCGCCTCGACCTGGTCGTGGGTCACGTAGACCGTGGTCACCCCGAGCTCGTGCTGCATGTGCTTGAGTTCCGCGCGCATGTAGCCGCGGAGCTTCGCGTCGAGGTTGGAGAGGGGCTCGTCCATCAGGAACGCCGAGGGCCGGCGCACGATTGCCCGCGCGAGGGCCACCCGCTGGCGCTGCCCCCCGGAGAGCTGGCGTGGATAGCGCTCGAGGAGGTCCTCCATGTGGACCTGGGCGGCCGCGTCGCGCACCGCCGCCGCCCGTTCGTCGGGCTTGAGCCCCCTCACCTTGAGCGGAAAGCCGATGTTCTCCGCCACCGTCTTGTGGGGGTAGAGCGCGTAGGACTGGAACACCATCGCGATGTCGCGGTACTTCGGGAGCTCGTTGGTGACGTCGGTGTCGCCGAGGACCACCTCTCCCGAGTCCGCCTCCTCGAGCCCCGCGATGATCCGGAGCGCCGTCGTCTTGCCGCACCCGGACGGGCCGAGCAGCACCAGGAACTCGCTCGGCTCGACGGCGATGCTCAGGTCCTTCACCACGTGGTTCGAGCCGAACCACTTGTTCAGCCCCCGGATCGACAGCCGCCGGGCGCGGGAGTGCGCGTGCGTGCCGGATTCCGCCGCCCCGTTGCCGGCCATCGTGCCGATGTCGCTCATCCTTCGTTCATCCCCGCGCCGTGGCTCGCCCCTTCATCGTCCGCGCAGCTCCTTGCCGCCGCCCGCCGCCCGCTCATCCCTTTACCGCTCCGAGCAGGATCCCCTTCGAGATGAAGCGCTGCAGGAGGAGCGCCATCGCGATGACGGGGACGATCATGATGATGATGACCACCGCCATCGTCCACCACAGGATGCCCTTCTCGCCGCCGTTCATGCCCGCGACGAGGATCGGCAGGGTCTGGGCCTTGGTGGTCGAGAGAAAGAGGGCGACCAGATACTCGTTCCAGGAGAGGATGAGCACGAGCAGGGTGGTCGCGGCGAGCCCCGCCCGCGCGAGTGGCACCACGATCTCGAAGAACGTCATGAGCCGCGAGGCGCCGTCGAGCTGCGCGCTCTCCTCGAGGTCGATGGGGATCGACGCGAAGAAGTCGTGCATCAGCCAGACCACGATCGGGAGGTTCACGACGGTGTAGGTGAGGATGATCGCGAGGTGGGTGTCGAGCATCCCGACCTTCTGGAACATCATGTAGATCGGCACCACCGCGACGACCGGGGGCAGGATCCGCTGCGAGATCATCCAGAACAGGATGTCGGCGTTGCCGACGCTTCGCCTGAAGTAGCGCCGTCCCAGCGAACGCGCGAGCAGGACGAAGAGGGCCACCGCCACCGCCCCCGCAATCCAGAGGTCGACGCCGTAGATGCCGACCGCGACCGCCGCCGCGATCATGAGCAGGACGAAGACGAGGATGTTGCCGAACCGGGGCTTGTACTCGATCCGGGCGAGGGCGTAGGCCGCCATGGCGCCGACGAGCACGCAGAGCGCGGTCGAGCAGAACGCGATGATGACGGAGTTCCGGTAGGGAGTGAGCGTCTCCGAGAGGGCCGACTTGGCGCTGAAGTCGGCGAGGTCCGCCCAGGCGTGGAGGTTGGGAGTGAAATCGACCCAGGGGAGATACGCCGGCCCGTCGAACACGTCGACCGGGAGCTTGAACGACGTGATGGCGAGCCAGTAGAACGGGAACAGGACGAACGCCGACCACAGGGCGAGGAGCCCGTAGACGATGACCGTGCTTCCGGGGGACATCTGGCCGATGCGTTTCGGCTCGAACCAGCGCCCGAGGCCGCTCGTGCGTTTCTCGAAGGGCAAGGGAGCCGGGATTTCCGCCATGCTCGTCAACCTTTCGACGTTCCGGACATCGCCATCGTTCTCATCCGTGCACCGCGGCCCGCCTTCGGACCACGAGCATGAAGTAGGAGACGCAAAGGACCACCGTCACGAAGAGCAGCAGGTACGAGATCGCCGCCGACTGCCCCGGGTCGAGCGCCCGCCAGGCGAAGAACGAGTGCAGGGTCATCGACTCCGTCGCGATGCCGGGGCCGCCGCCCGTCATCATGTTCGGGAGGTCCACCAGCTTGAACGCCTCGATGACCCGGATGAGCATCACGGTGGCGGCTACCGGCACGATGTGCGGCCAGGTGATCTCGCGGAAGATCTGCCAGCCCCCCGCCCCGTCCACGTGGCCGGCCTCGACGAGGTCGCGCGGGACGTTCTCGAGCGCGGCGAGCATGACCACGAAGATGAAAGGGATCCACTGCCAGGAGTCGCCGACGATGATGAACGCCCGCGCCGTCCAGGGGTTCACCGCCCACGCGAAGTCCCCGAGGCCGAACCACTGCCAGACCGGGGCGAACGGGCCCTTGCCGGTGTCTGCCATCATGCGGAAGGTGAAGCCGATGCCGATGGGGGTCACCATGAGGGGCAGGAAGAAGACGACGCGGAAGAACGTTCGCCCGCGGATGGGCTGTGAGCAGAGGAACGCGAGCCCGAGGCCGATGAGGAACTGGATGCCGCAGCCGACGACGACGTAGAAGAGGGTCACCCCGAGGGTGCCGAGCTGCGTTCCGCTGAACAGGGTCGCGGCGAACATGAAGGTGAGGCCGAAGAGGACGCTCGCGGTGATGAGCCGCCCGATGGACCCCACCACGCTGACCCGCCCGGTCCGGCCCTGGAAGTAGCGCACGAGCCACCAGGCGAGAAGGCCCGCCACCGCGGTGGTCACGATCCACCCGAGCACGCTCACCCCTTCGAAGGTGCCGAGGAAGTGCCACTGCTCCGACCCGAATATCTGCTTCTCGTAGTTGCGGGCGCCGACGTATCGCATCTGATAACCGCCGCCGCGAAGCCTCACCCTGGAAAGGGAGAGGATGAAGGTCGCGATGAGGGGGAAGATCGAGAAGATGAGGATCATGACCACGGCGGGCATGACGAAGAGGGTGCGGGACTGGCGGTCGAACCACTCCGACCACCGCCCGCCGCGTCGTGCCGTCGCGGCCGCGACCGCATCCGCGGTCGCGATTGCGGCGGCGGCCGGGTTCCCTCCCGGCCGCCGCCTGGCCGTTGCGCCGTCCCGTGTGGCCACGATTTCCGGAACCCGGTCTCAGTCGTGGCGGGACGGACTTCCCGCTAGTTGGTGATGCCGAGGGACGCGCGGTACAGCTCGGCCTGCCGCTCGCGCCCGAAGTCCTCGGTGACCTCCTCCCAGCACTCGTAGATGTTGTCCATCGTCTCCTCGGCCGTGATCTCGTCGGCGAGGAACCGGGCGATCTCGCGGTCGAGGCAGATGCCCTCGTACTGCTGGGTGCCGGGGATGCGAAGGTCGGAAGCCATGTTCGGGCTGTTGAGGCTCTGCGCGATGGCCCCGAGGTAGTTCTCCGCCCCTTCCTTCGAGAAGCCCTGGTCGACCCAAAGCTGGACATTCTCGAACTGCGAGATCCGGTACGGGTCGTAGCCTGTCCAGCCGAGCGTCACGTCGTAGTTGGACTGCGCCGGCGCGTTCATGTAGGACAGGAAGTCGTACGCGGCCGCGATCACCTTCGGATCGGCCTTGGCGTTGACCGCTCCCGACCAGCCGCCGAACGCGGCGAACGGGGTGTGGTTGACGCCATCGATCGCGTGCGGGCAGAGCTCGGGGGTGCAGTCGACGAGCTTGCCGGTCGCCCGGTCCACCACCCGGGTCGAGCCCGGCAGGATCTTCGAGGCCACGAGGCCCTTGATCTTCGACTGCTCGAGGTCGATCGAGAGCGGCCCGATGTCGCCCCACTCGAGGAGGAGGGCGCACCGCCCGGAGAGCACGATGGGCCGGGTGTCCGTCACGTCGAGGTTGAGCTCGTCGGGCGGGCCGTACTGGCCGGTCGCCTTGAGAAGCCGGAGCGCCTCCGCGAAGCCTTCGTTGCGCACCAGGGGCTCCATCGTCTCGGTGTCGAAGAAGATGCCCTGGCCCGTCCCCTGGCTCTGGAGGAAGGCGCCCGCGAACGAGAGGATCAGCCAGAAGCTCTGCGCGTTGCGCTTCTTGAACAGGCACGAGCCGTAGTCGCCCTCGCCGTCGCCGTTCATGTCCTGGCCGTGGACCGCGGCCGCGACCTCGAGATACTCGTCCCAGGTGTCCGGCGGCTCGAGGCCGTTCTTCTCGAGCACGTCGGTGCGGTAGTACAGCATGTGGAAGTCGCCGTCCACGGTGATGAGGTAGGTCTTGCCGTCGATCTTCTGGTTGAACTCCCGGAAGTAGGGCGCGATGTCGTCGAACTGGATGTCCGGGTCGTTCGCGACGAAGTCGCTCAGGTCGGCGAGGAGGCCGCTGTCCGCCAGCTCGACCGCCCACCCGGAGGCGAACACCCCGACGTCGATCGAGTTGGTGCCGGTCGACCAGTCGGTGAGCAGCTTCTGGAAGAGGTCGGCGAACGGCACCGACGACACGTTGATCGTCGCGCCGGTCATCGCCTTGAACTCTTCGCCCCGCTCCTCGAGGCGGCCAGCGATGACCGGCCCCGGCCGGGTGAGGATGTTGACGGTGACGCCCTCGTGCTTCATCTCGGCGCCGGCGAGGGGCGCGAATGCGGCCGCGCCAAGAGCCGCGGCGCCGATTGCGGCCGTGGTCAGGGTTCGATGGGTTGCGAACATTTCGTTCCTCCGGTCTTTGGATAGGCGGCCGGCCAGAATACATGCTGACCGGCCGCCACGGAACCGTGGAGGATATCCGAAGTGGGGCGCGGGCTCGCGGTGCGAGCACCGGGGCTTACGAGACCTTGGGGAGAACCTCGTTCTTGAGGAGGGACATCGACCCGTGCCACGCGTCGTAGGGGTCCCATTCGTGGCCCATGGCGAGGAGGGTTCCGAACTCTCCGATCTCGCCTTGGAGGTCGCTGAGCTTCTGGGCGACCTCGTCGACGCTGCCGACGATGAACACGTTGTCGATGAGGTAGTCGACGGTCACGTCGGAGTCGGCCATG
The DNA here is from genome assembly GCA_022823045.1 of Gammaproteobacteria bacterium. Taxonomy (GTDB): domain Bacteria; phylum Pseudomonadota; class Gammaproteobacteria; order HK1; family HK1; genus JAJDXW01. The sequence goes on along the minus strand of JAJDXW010000367.1, from coordinate 3,828 downwards.
TCCGGGTCGTTCTTCATGAGCCCCAGCATCCCGACCTTGGGGAGGAGCTTGAAGAAGTAGTCCTCGAAGTCCCGGGCGAGGACTCCCTCGCGCGCGAGCTTCCTTGCCTCGGACCCGGTTTCGGCGACGAGGATTTCCCGTGCCACGCGCCACTCTCCCCAGTTCGGCTCGCGCCCCGCCTCGTTCGCCCCCTCCTCGATGGCTTCCCGGTGGGTCTTGAGGAGCACCGGCGGAATCAGGTTGATCGACATCGGGATCCAGCCCCGAACCCCGGCCATCCTGAGGGTTGTGGAGCGCACGGACACCCCTGCGACCCCGATCGGCGGATGCGGCTGCTGGTACGGCCGGACGTGGGCGCGCAGCCCGTAATCGTTGTCGGGCTCGGGGATCGCGAAGCTGAACCCTTCGCTCTCGTACTGCCCGGGCTTCGGATCGTTCCAGAGCTTCAGAATCGCGTCCACCGCTGCGCGCGTGTACGCGGCGGCGTTGATGCGCGGGTTGTCGCCCCAGTAGCCGAACACCTGCATGTCTCCGGGGAACGCCCCGGTGCCGATCCCCCAGTTGAACCGGCCCTCCGCCATGTGGTCGAGCTGGGCGATCCGGTGGGCGAGGACGAAGGGATCGTGGTTGGGCATGCAGCTCACCCCGGTCCCGAGCCGGATCTGCTTCGTGAGCGGAATCGCCTGCGCGATGAGCAGCTCGGGGGAGGGAATGTTCTCCCACAGGGACGTGAAGTGCTCGCCGATCCAGGCTTCGGAATAGCCGAGCTCGTCGAGCTTGACGATCTGGTCCAGATCCGCCTTCAGGGTCTCGGTGAGGTTGGACCCGGGGGGATGCAGGGGCATGGTGAAAAGACCAAGTTCCATTATTTCAGCGCTCCTGTTCCGTAGCTCTCGCGAAATGGGATTCCGAACGGGGCGAGCGTAGCGGGGGAGAGGGTTTCGCTCAAGCACCCCGCGCTGCCGCCGCGGCGAGGGCCTCGACGGCGGTGGCGAGTGCGTCGAGGGTCCCGTCGTTGCGGATGACGCGGTCGGCGCGGGCCTCGCGCTCCGCGTTGCCGAGCTGCGCGTCGATGCGCGCGCGCGCCGCCTCGGGCGAGAGCCGGTTGCGGGCGACGAGGCGCTCGAGCGCCCGCTCGGGAGCCGTGCTGACCGCCCAGACCTCGTCGCAGAGCGCGTCCCACCCCGCCTCGAACAGCACCGCCGCGTCGAGGACGATGAAGGGCGGGGGGGACGGCTGCCCCCGAACGTCCTCGATCTCACGGCGCATCCGTTCGTGCATCGGGGGGTGGGTCAGGCGGTTGAGCTCGGCAAGCCGCGCCGGATCGGCGAAGACCAGCCGCCCGAGACGGGGACGCGCGATTTCCCCCGCCTCGTCGAGGATCTCCGCTCCGAACGCGGCGACCACCCCTTCGTAGGCCTCGCCGCCCTCGCGCATGAGGACCCGGTGGCCGACCCGGTCCGCGTCGATGACGTGCGCGCCGAGGGCGTCGAGGCGCTCCGAGACCGTCGACTTGCCGGCCGCGATCCCCCCCGTGAGCCCGATCACCGGGGGCGCCGATTCACCCTTGTCCATCCACCGCCGTCCTTCCCATCTTCCGCCCTTCCACCAGTCCGCCCCCGAGTTCAGGGTCGGCACCCCCTGGGAGCGCGGACTTCCAGCCCGCGTGGTCTGCGCGGTGCACGGCCCCGAGTCGGGCGGCCGTGCGAGGGCGAGGGCATCTCGCCAACCGCAACCGCACGCGGGCAAGGATGCCCGCGCTCCCGGGAGACCGGAGGTCCCGCGGCGCGGCGTCCGGCTCCCATCGTTGCCGAAGCCGCGCGACAATGCCATCCTCTCGGGTTCGGCACGACGCAATCGGGACGATCAGTATGCGCTTCGGGGTCTTCTACGAGCTGCAATTGCCCAAGCCGTGGGGCGACGGCGACGAGCACCGCCTCTTCAAGGAGGCGCTCGAGCAGGTGGTTCTCGCCGACCGGCTCGGCTTCGACTACGCGTGGCAGGTCGAGCACCACTTCCTTGACGAGTACTCCCATTCGTCGGCGCCGGAGGTGTTCCTCGCCGCCGCCGCCGCCCGCACCTCCGGGATCCGGCTCGGGCACGGCATCCGCCAGGTGATCCCGAACTACAACCACCCCGCGCGCACCGCCGAGTGCGTCGCGACCCTGGACCTCCTGTCCGACGGCCGCGTCGACCTCGGGATCGGCGAAGGGGCGACCCGCCTCGAGCTCGGCGCCTTCGGCATCCGGGCGAAGACCAAGCGGGCGCGGTCGCTCGAGGCGGCCGAGCAGATCTGCAACATGATGGTGCTCACCCCCTACCCCGGCTTCGAGGGGGAGGGCTTCTCCATGCCCTGCCGCAACGTCCTCCCGAAGCCGGTCCAGCAGCCCCATCCGCCGCTCTGGATGGCCTGCACGAACCGCGAGACGATCAAGGTCGCGGCCCGCAACGGGGTCGGGGCGCTCGCGTTCTCCTTCCTCGACCCGGACGAGGCCCGCAACTGGTCGGGCATCTACTACGACATCATCCGAAGCGACGAGTGCGTGCCCCTCGGCCACGCCGTTAACCCGAACCTCGCCATGGTCTCCGCCTTCTCGATGCACGAGGACCGGGCAGAGGCGATCCGCCGCGGCCAGGACCACTTCGAGTTCTTCCGATACGCCCAGCAGAAGCTCGTGGCGGAGGACTTCGTGCCGGGCTACAGCGACATGTGGACCGAGTTCAAGGAGAAGCGGGGGGACGCTTCCGATCGGCTCATCCAGGCCGCGCTCGCCCGGGCGGAGTTCGACGGGGCCGGGATCGGGACGCCCGCCGACATGGAGCGCCACCTCCGGGCCTTCCAGGAGGCGGGGGTCGACCAGGTCATCTTCATGCAGCAGGCGGGGCGCAATACCCACCGGAACATCTGCGAGTCGCTCGAGCTCTTCGCCCGCACCGTGATGCCGAAGTTCCAGGCCGAGGCAGCCGGGCGCGAGGCGCGCAAGGCGCAGTCGCTGCGTCCCCACCTCGAGGCCGCCGTCGCCCGCAAGCGCTTCATGCCGCCCATCGCCCGCGAGGACGTGCCGGTGGTGCCGGCGGCGGTGAAGGCGGCGACCTTCGACGCGCTCGCGGCGGCCCGGAAGAGCGCTGCCGATTGATTCCTCGATAGCGCCCGTCCGGCCCGCCGCCAGTGGCGGGCGTCCCGAAAATGGGACCAGAGTGGACTTTCGGTCCCGAGAACCCACTCTGACCCAAATTTCCCTCCTGATTACGTACAAGGCTCATCCCGGTCTGGTGGGCTTGCCAGGGTCGCAGTCTTCCTGGGCTCGCGGGCATCCTTGCCCGCGGATGGTGCTCGTAGCGCCGCTCATCCGAGCTTGCCGCGGGCTGGAAGCCCGCGCTCCCTGGAGGGAAGTCCGCGACCCCGGGTAGCTGTGGGACCAAGATGAGGTTCGTACGTAATCAGGAATTCCCTGGTCCGCCCGGAGCCGGTCCACGCCGGTCCGGGCGCCCGGCCACGCGCTCGCGCGCGCGGCACCCGGAGTCGATGAGCTGGCCCGCCCGATGTCAACCGCCGGGCGGGCCGCCTTCCGGCGCCTGACCCCCTCCGTCTTCATTCCGGCCGTCTGCATCGCGGTCGGACACCAGGCGACCCTCATCCTGCTTCCGCTCTACGCCCTCGAGGTCGGGGGCGGGGCGGCGGCCGCTGCCGCGGTGCTCGGGATGCGCGGCATCGGCACCATGCTCGCCGACGTTCCGGCCGGGGTCGCGGTCACCCGGCTCGGGGACAAGGTGACGATGGCGGCGGGGACCCTGACCGTGGTCGTCGCCTGCACCGGCTTCGCCCTT
>JAJDXW010000081.1 GCA_022823045.1 Gammaproteobacteria bacterium | reverse complement strand
CTCCTCAACGCTCTCCTCAACGTCATCGTCACCGAGAAGCTCTACGACCGGCAGTACGTCGAGGCCCAGACCGAGGGCTTCGAGAACCTTCGCCGCCACATCGAGCCGTTCACCCCGGAGGCGATGTCGTCTGTCTGCGGCATCGACCCCGACACCCTCCGCACGGTGGCGCGCACCTACGCCAAGGCGGAACGGGGGATCATCTTCTGGGGGATGGGGATCTCGCAGAGCACCCACGGGACGGACAACGCGCGCTGCCTCATCGCGCTCGCCACCATCACCGGGCACGTGGGGCGCCCGGGGACCGGGCTCCATCCGCTTCGCGGGCAGAACAACGTGCAGGGCGCCTCCGACGTCGGCCTCATCCCGATGGTCTTTCCCGACTACCAGGCGGTGGATGCGGCGGACATCCGGGCCCGCTTCGAGGACGCGTGGGGCACCTCCCTCGACCCGGAGCGGGGCCTCACGGTGGTCGAGATCATGCACGCCATCCTCGACGACGAGATCAAGGGCATGTACATCATGGGGGAGAACCCCGCGATGTCGGACCCCGACATGCAGCACGCCCGGGAGGCGCTCGCGAAGCTCGAGCACCTCGTGGTGCAGGACCTCTTCCTCACCGAGACCGCGTTCCACGCGGATGTCATCCTGCCGGCGTCGGCCTGGCCGGAGAAGGACGGCACGGTCACCAACACGAACCGGCAGGTCCAGCTCGGGCGCCAGGCGCTGCCGCTGCCGGGTGACGCGCGCCAGGACTGGTGGATCGTGCAGGAGATCGCGCGCCGCCTCGGGCTCGACTGGCGCTACGAGCACCCGCGCGACGTGTTCCGGGAGATGACGGAGGTGATGCCGTCCCTCGACAACATCACCTGGGAGCGGCTGGAGCGCGAGAGCGGGGTGACGTATCCGTGCCTCGGGCCGGAGCAGCCGGGCGAGGACATCGTCTTCGGCGACGGGTTCCCGACCGCGACCGGGCGGGCGAAGCTCGTGCCGGCGCTCATCGTGCGTGCGGTCGAGGAGCCGGACGACGAGTACCCCATGGTGCTGACGACGGGCCGGCAGCTCGAACACTGGCACACGGGGGCGATCACGCGGCGGGCGGAGATCCTCGACGCGCTCGAGCCCGAGGCGGTGGCGAGCCTCTCGCCGGCGGATCTCGGGCGGCTCGGGCTCGCGGCGGGGGCGCCGGTGCGGATCTCGACCCGGCGCGGCGAGATCGAGATCGCGACCCGGCGCGACCCGGCCGTCCCGGAAGGCATGGTGTTCGTGCCCTTCTGCTACGCGGAGGCGGCGGCGAACGTCCTCACGAGCCCGGAGCTCGATCCCTTCGGCAAGATCCCCGGCTTCAAGCTCTGCGCGGCGCGCGTCGAGCCGGCCGGGGCCGAAGCCGGGGCGGAGGCGGCGCCCGAGCCCGCCGCCGCAGACTGATCCGGGCCGGGCTCCCGCCCGGCCCCGCCCATCGTCCGAATCTTCAGTCGGCGTCCGAGACCCGGGGGGCACCCGATCCGGGTGCGCGGACCGCGTAGTGGAACCCGGTCTGCCCGATGATGGGCCGGCGGTGGTCGTGCCCGGCGACGAAGGCGTCGAGGGTTCCCGCCGCGTCGAGCGCGCGGACCTTCTCGAGGGCCCGCGCGAGCTCCGCCTCCGACACGTCCGACCACAGCGAGTCACCGCGACGCCACGCGGGGTCGAGGGGGCCCCGCCCGTCGAAGTACGCGTCGCCGCGCATGAGGGCGTCGCTCGGCACGAACCGGCCGCGCGGCTCGAGACCGGCATCGGCGAGGAGGCGGGCGAGGACCCCGGTGTCCGCGTGACGACCGCACATCGTCGCCGCCGCGTCCGGAACGAGGGCCGCGTACCACCATCCCTCCCGGATCTGCTCGTGGGAGCAGATGTTGACGACCACCGCCCCGCCCGGACGGAGCACCCGCGCGAGCTCCCCGAGCACGCGACGGAGGAGGGGCCGGCCCTCGCGCGGCGCATCGGGAAGATGGTGGAGCACCTGGTTCACCATCACCGCGTCGAAGCGCGCGTCCTCGAAGGGGAGCGCATCGATGCCCGCCTCGTGGAGGGTGATCGGGCACCCGGGGGTGCGGTCGATCTTCGCCCCCGCGACTTCGAGCATCGACCGGTTGAGATCCACCGCGTCGATGGCGCCGACGTGGGGGCGGAGGGCGGCCGCGTAGCTGCCCGTCCCGCACCCGGCATCGAGCACGCGAAGGGACGAGAGCTCGCCGCCGCCGGCGGTTGCGGCGGTGGCGGCAAGGCAGCCGAGGATGATCTCGACCCCGATGGGAACCCGGGTGCGGTCGTAGTCCGCCGAGACTGCGGTGTAGTCTTCGTACGCGCTCATGATCGCTTCGGATGATCGCATATGGGGAGGGGGCGCGGCGTTGCTTCGTCCCCCACGATGTGTCAAGAGTGAGCGCGCCACGAACCTCGGAGCCAAGCGATGCGTCCCGTGCTGATCGCCCACAACGAACCGGACGACTTCCGGGATCTCCTCGCCGCGCGGTTTCCGGACCTGCGTTTCGTCTACGCGGCGACGGCTGAGGAAGTTCTCGCGGGGCTGCGGGAGCACGACCCCGAGGTCGTCTTCTCGATCAAGCATCCCGGGTCTCCGGATCCCGTGCATGCGCCGATCCCGCGTCACCCGTCGGTACGCTGGATCCAGGTGGGCGGGTCGGGGTTCGACCACCTCTCGCCCTGGGACGCGGGGCGGATCACGGTGACGAACGGCGCGGGGGTGCTCGCGCCGTATCTCGCGGAGAGCGTGACCGGCGCGATGCTCGCCCTCGCCTGCGGGTTCCCGAACTACGCCGAGCAGCAGCGCGCGCGCCGGTGGCGGCCGGTCCCGTTCACCCCGCTCCGGGGGCGGACCCTCCTCGTCGTCGGGTTCGGCCACATCGGCGAATGCGTCGCGCGCAATGCGAAGGCCCTCGGGATGCGGGTGCTCGCGACCCGGGCGACGCCGGCCCCGCATCCGGCCGCCGACGAGATGCACGGCCCGGATGCGCTCGCCTCGCTCTTCCCCGAGGCGGACTTCGTGTCGCTCCACGTGCGCCTCGACGCGACGACCCGCGGGCTCCTCTCCCGGGAGGCCATCGCGGCCATGAAGCCGGGGGCGTGCCTCGTCAACACCTCGCGGGGGGCGGTGGTCGACGAGGCGGCCCTCGTCGACGCGCTTCGCTCCGGCCATCTCGGCGGGGCCTACCTCGACGTCTTCGAGACCGAGCCGCTCCCCTCCGAGAGCCCGCTCTGGTCGATGCCGAACGTCATCCTCACCCCCCACGCGTCGGACAACATCGTCGGCTGGCCGCGCCGGTTCGCGGAGCTCTTCGCGGACAACCTCGACCGCTGGCGCGCCGACGAACCCCTCGTCAACCCGGTCTCGCCCTGAGCGCGGCCCCGGGAGTCAGTAGCGCCTGAGCTCCGGGAAGCCGGGGTACTCGGCGGAGTGGTCCCCCGCGTGGTTCGCCATCCCCGGCTTGGTGAGGAGAAAGTTGCGGGGCGAAAAAGCACGGATACTGCGAGCCGGCTTCTCGTGCCACCGCAGGTTGAACGCGCAGTACTTTCCCTTGACGGCGAAGAACATCATGTCCGAGTAGGGCAGGCGGTCGTGTATCCACCAGGCGAGCGCCTCCCACGGGGCTCCCGCCTCGAAGCGCGGGAGGAACCAGGGGATGACGATGCTCGCCGTCGCTCCCATGCAGCCGTCCGCGTCGCGCCGGTCCCACACGTGGCGGGAGAAGTTCCACGTCGTCTCGCCGCATCCGTAACCCTTGTCGATCCGGTCGTGGCCGTAAGTGTTGACCTCGACGGAGCGGAACGCGGAGCGCACCGTCACATGCCCGAAGGTGGCGTGCAGCGGTTCCAGCAGCTCCTCGCAGAGCCGGGTGCCGGCCGCGATCGCGAGGTCGGGATCGTCGGGGATGTTGGGGATCCCGTGGAAGTTCGCGATCTCGCTGTAGAGCATCTCCCGCATGAAGAAGTGCTTGGAGAGTAAGCGGGCAAACGAGGACGTACTTGCGATGTGGGAATCAGTGTGATGGGGGGTTGTGTGCGTGATGTCCGAGCGCCGAGGGCAGGGGGTCGCGGGCGAAGAGTGATTTCCACACCCTGGGG
>JAJDXW010000079.1 GCA_022823045.1 Gammaproteobacteria bacterium | reverse complement strand
GCTTCAGCCGCCGGTTCTCGCTCCGGGAGATGTTTCCCCGCCTCGCGTTCGTCGCCCTGCGCACCGCGCCCATGCCGTACCGAGTCCTCAAGCTGGCTGAGAACTATTTCTGAGACGGATGAGCTTGGTACGCAATCAGGTGATGGCTTGCTCGACCTTTTTCGTTGCCGTACGGACGCGCGGACGCTCCGCGTGGTGCTGGTCACCACCACGACCCGGGACAGCACGCATGAGGCATCTGCGGCTTTCGAGCGACGGTTCACGGGAGTTGGTCCATCGCAATCACTTATCCATACCAGAGAAAGATAGCGTCGTGAATTTCCGTAAGAGTTTCTGGATTGGTTTGGTGATGCTACTTCCCGTCTTTCTAAAAGTTCTGCCTGAACTCGGAAAAATCGGGGATTCTGTGTTTGCCAAAGTAGAATTCCGCTATAATTCATTGTTCCGTCCAAAGTGGTTGAAGGAGATTCAGAAATTGAAGCGCAGGCCCCCTATAGATCAGGCGGGGATGGAAGATACTTGGCGGCAATATATCTATCCCGCCATACAGAAAAAATGGAGTCTCGCACCTCGATCCACAAACGAGCGGTATTGGAGATATATCGAAAATCGGTGTATACAGGCAACTTTTCGGAGTAGCAAATCCGAGGAGTTTGCTGAAAATGTAATTGGAGCAGGACTACACTACACCAAATTGGAGCTTATAGGGGAAATATTGTTTGTCGCCAAGTCCATCGATCCGAAATCGGCACGGAAAGACGCTCTGTGCTTGCTTCGTTCCAAGCTCACTGACGACATGATAAATACAGTCGCCAGTTCTTGGGGCGAATATGCGCGACTCAAGAATGGCGAAGATGCGCGGATCGCGACATGTTTGAAGGAACTGCGCAAGAGTGCCCCATCGATTGTGGATTGTAACGGGAAACATTCTAAGTGTCAGTTCGATCCTACCTTCCCATAGGTGCCCTGATGCTCGGATAAGGGTTGGGCTGAATCGGAGAAAGCGTGCACACTGCAGTCGAAATCGACACTGCCCGAAAGGCGTAGGCTATCTCGTTCGCACTGGAATGGTCTGTGGGGATGGGGATCCTTCGAGGAAGGATACCAAGCGGTCCAGTAGTCCCTCGGCGTCCTCGGTTTCGCATTCCCACACGATCGCCACCTCCCACCCCAACCGTTCCAGGGCCGCCACCGCGGCGGTGTCACGCTTCCGGTTCGTCGCGAACTTGTCCTCCCAGAACTCTCGGCGGGTCTTGGGTGTCGTGGTTCGTTTGCAACCTTCGTGGCGGTGCCAGAAACAACCGTGGACGAAGAGCGCCTTGCGGAGACGGCGGAACACGATATCGGGCCGCCCGGGAAGGTCGCCCGCATGAAGGCGATACCGATATCCCTCTTGATGCAGGATTCTCCGAACGATCATTTCCGGTCGCGTGTCCCGGCCGCGAACCTTGCGCATCAGCGCGCTTCGCGCGGAGTCGGGCGGGTCGATCGACGTCATCCTTCGGTGTAGTCGTCGATGGCGTCAATCACTTCACCGAGACGATCCACGATCCGGGCTCGCTGCAGGTAATCCGAATACGCCAGGAACGAATTTTCAAGCAGTTCGTCGTAATTCACGTATCGGGCGTTGTGAACACCCAACACGTCTTCGACGGTTCGTTTGCCGTCGGGGCCATCCCATTCCGTCGGCGCTTTGCCCAGCAAGCAGACGAACTCGACTGGTTCATGCGGGGTTCCTGCGTTGTCCAGAATTTTCAGCATACCGCTGCGATACTTCTGAATCTGCTTGGCGAGATCGTACACGGACACGGTTCGTTCCGGCCGTTTCAACTCGATGATGACGTGCTTGCCCGCCGTCTTCCTGTACTTGATGTCCAGTCGGGCGAGCTTCTCCTCGTCCGAGAGTCCGGCGCCCACGTCGGCGAACAGGGAGCCTACGCGCTTCTCCATGACTTCAGACGCCTCCACCCGCTCCCAGGATGGATCGAGCAGCCAGAGGTGGTCGAAGATGTAGTCCTGAATGGCCTTTTCCTTCGCATTCCGATCGACCTTTTCCTGCAGGGCTCTGATCACCGCGATGCGTTGCCGCACGATCTGCCCGTACAAGGTCGCTTCGAGACCGTCGAGCTCACGAAACATGCGAATCGCGGCCTCGAGATTCTCGTCGCCGATCGCGTCCAGACTGTCCAGGTTCTCGTTCCAGCGATAGAACTCGAAGGCGAGCACCGCGTGCTTGACGAGCTGCCGGCGTTCGGAGATGTCCCCGACGTTGATCCGGTTGATCTTTCCCAACCAGCGCTTCGCCTTCCCAGAGAACTGCTTCGGAAGACTCTCGATCCAATCCTTGATTTCGGGGATCTCCATGGCGGTGCGGGTGCCGGCATCGATCCGCCATTCGGACCATCGTCCTTGAAGAAACTTGAGCTCCCCACGAACGAACTCCTTCAAAGCGACATAACGCGGATCATCCTCCACGATCCGTTGCCGGCTGCTGGTCGCGGCGTCCTCGTCATGATCCAGCTCGGCGCCGGACGCGGTGTCCAGGCCGTCTACCCGCAGCTCCCCGATCAAGTAGCTCGCGTAGATGCCTCGCTCGGTGAAGTCGCTCAGCAGATCCTCCTGCGCCATCTTTCCGCGGACGAAGATCGCGATTCGGTTCAGATTCTCCCCGTGTTCGTCGCGAAGTTGCCCACTCTCGCGGACTGTTCCGAGCCAACCATCGACAATCAGAGCCGGGCCTCCCGATACCGGGAAGCGTGGTTCGCGTTCCTCGTGCTTGTCCAGATTCCCGCAAAGCGATGTCAGCGAGGTCTGATTGCCGTACGTCCATATGTATTGCAGACGATCGTGGTACCCCCGATCTCCCGGACCGATCCGAGCGCTGTTGACCGTAATCTCGAACCCGTGGCTCGGCCCGATGATCGAGAAGCGTCGCGCCAAGCGTTTGCGCAGCCCCTCGGCGGTGCTGATCGTCTGACGCTTTCGCAATTCACGGAGCGTGATCCTCGTCCCATGGTCGAAGTCGACCTCCGGCGCCGGCAACTCTTCCGGCTCGTACTCGTCCCGATTGTCTTCTATCGCCTTCCTCATGGTGTCGAGGTGCATTCGAAGGGCGGTCTTTTGGCCGTTCCCGACCGTCTCGACGACGACTTCGTTCGCGATGGAGAACAGCGAGAGCTTCCCGATTCCCTTGCGGCCCATGGGTGAGCGCCCCTTGGGGGTCGGTCCGGGCTGCCGGCTTCGCCGCTGGTAACCGACCAGGAGGAACCGATCGATGACTTCGTCCCGGGTCATGCCGCTTCCGTCGTCTTCGAGCACGATGCGATCGTTCGCCTTGTCCAGCTCGACACGAACCCGTTCGGCGTCCGCGTCCCAGGCATTCGCGACGATTTCGGAGAGAACCGCGGGAACGTTGCTGTAGAGATTGAGTCCCAGATGCCGCAAGACATCCAGGCTCAACCTCATCTTGAGCGGGCGCGGATTCATCGAGGTCCGTACTCCTCCAAGTGGACCTTGATGGCGCGTGCGATCGCCCGCGCTAGCCGGACCGGCACGGCGTTTCCGATCATTCGGCCGACGGTCGCGAAGTGGAGCGGTTCACCGGGTCGGACGAACGCATAGCTTCGGGGAAAGGTCTGGAGCATCGCGCCTTCCCGAAGGGAGATCGCCCGGTCCTGTTCGGGATGGCCGAAGCGTCCGTTGCCGAATCCGTGGAACTGCGTCGTGATGGTCGGGGAAGGCCGATCCCACCGCATCCGGCCATATACCGAAGCGTAGCCGCGACCGGTGGCCTTCCGATGGCACTTCGCCACGAGTCCGGGAGGCCAGTCTCTCCATGTGCCGCCCGGCCGCGAGGCACGAATGCGTGCAAGGTTCATCTCCGAGAGGCCGCTCGCGCAGTGAAGGCGGTCCGACGCATCGGAGTTCCCCGCGGCCAGTGGCGGCATGTCGCCGATCGTCTGCGAGACCGTGACCCGTTCGTCCGCCGTGTGAGTGGGTTGCGGAAGGCTCGGCTCGCCGTGCCGCGAGGCGATCAACACGAGACGCGACCGGTCCTGCGGTACGCCGAAGTCCAAACAGCTCGCTATCGTCCATCGGACACGGTAGCCGCCTTCCCGCAGCCTCGCGACGAAATCCCCGAAGACACATCCGCCCCTGAACCGGGAGAGCTGGGGGACGTTCTCCATGGTCACGATATCCGGCTGCACCTCGACGACCAAGCGGGCGAAGTCCCGCAGCAGCCTCCATTTCGGGTTCTCGTGCCCCTGAGAATAGCGCGAGAACGGTTGGCACGGCGCGCACCCGGTCAGGATCCGCGGCAAGTCCGAGGAGAACTCCTGGGACAACGCGGCGGGGTCGATTTCAGCCACGTCACGTCGTACGAACGGCGCTTCGTTGTTCTCTTCGAAGGGGAACCGACATGCTTCGTCGAGATCGTAGCCGCACGCGATCGGAAAGCCTTCCAGCAGGAAACCATGCGACAGGGCTCCCGCGCCACAGAACAGGTCCACGACCGTTCCCGCAGGGCCATTCTGGTCCAGGTGTCCGTTCCTCGCGGTCATCTTCCGGCAACCTCGCTCCCTTCCGTGGCGACATTTCGATCCCGAGGCGCCGCCTCGGCGAGCCGACGCGACGGGTATTCCCGATTCCCTCCGACACGGAGACCCGTTCTCCGGCGACCGCTTCGGGCTGCTCACCAAGCCAGTCCGCGACGTTCACCGTTGGGTTCTTCGTCGACCCGGATGGCCAAGGCAACCGTGCGGGGCAGCGTACTATACCGACGCTAGTATCCGCAAAGACCCGAGCCCGTGGCGAAGGGTCGCCGCCTGAGAAGTCCTGCGCCGTGTTCCCGAGATATTCCCGCGAGAAAGGGGTGAATTCTTGCGAGGAATCCCATCAAGAGAGCGAGGTGTGCGGGAGACCTCGCTCAAACCGCAACGATGATGGCGGCGCAAGGATCCCGGCCCGCAAACAGGGCCGAATGCGGCAGGGGGGCGGGCAGCGGATCGTCTCGCGAACGAGAGGAGGCCGCCGCCGCTCGGGACGGCGGCGGCGGGCGCGGGCGGTCAGGAGTCGCGCTTCTCGCGGAACTTCGAGTGGCAGCCGCCGCAGCCGTTCTTGCCGAGGTCGCCGAACGCGGCGCCGATACCACCGGAGTCGCCTGCATCGAGAGCGGCCTGGAGCGCGGCCGCCTTCTCGCCGAGGCGCTCCGTCGCGGCGACGAAGTCGTCCCACTCTTCCCAGATCACCTCCTTGGATTCGGAGTCGGGGAGGGCGGCCATACCGGTCCCGGCCGGGAAGAGCGACGGGAGGGCCGGTGCCGTGTCGGCGATGACGGTCGCCGCCGCCGCCGCATCCTCCGCCGACCCGCGCCCCTCCGCAAAGCGCTTGAGGGTGCGCATGGACTGTCCCATGGACTTCATGGCCTCGCTGCGCTTCTCGGCCACCTCCATTGCCTCTTCCTCGCTCGCGACCTGGCCCTGGCCGCTCGCGCCAAGGGCCACGAACGCCGCGAGTCCGGCGCCGATCGTCCAGCTCAACGTCCTGGCTGGTCTCATGTCGATCCCTCCATCCGCGGATTGATGTCCCGAAGCATACCCCATCCCGATTGCGCACAAGATTCGGACAGGGACCACAGGCTTGCCGGGAGCGCGGTCGTAGCTAGAGCACGACCTCCTGGGAGCGCGGGCTTCCAGCCCGCGCGGTGCGGCCCCCCGGCGGTCTGCGCGGGCAGGATGCCCGCGCTCCCAGGAGGCCGTCCGACGCCTGCGGGCCCTGCCTAGAGAGTGCCCGGAAACGAGCCTCCATCCATGAGCAGGTTCTGCCCGGTGATGAAGCCCGCGTGGGCGCTGCACAGGAACGCGCAGGCGTGCCCGAACTCCTCCGCGGTGCCGAACCGGCCGGCCGGATTGGCCGCCGCCCCTTCCGCCTTGAGCTCCTCGACAGGACGGCCGGTCGCGTTCGAGCGCGCGACGAAGGTGCTGTTAAGCCGGTCGGTCTCGAATGGCCCGGGGAGCAGGCCGTTGATGGTGACGTTGCGGCGCACCGTCTTTCTCGCGACGCCGGCGACGAAGCCGGTGAGGCCGGCCCGGGCGCCGTTCGAGAGGCCCAGGATGTCGATGGGGGACTTGACCGCCGCCGAGGTGATGTTCACCACCCGGCCGAACTCGCGCTCCATCATCCCGTCCACCGTCGCCCGGATGAGCTCGATGGCGGTCAGCATGTTCGCGTTGAGCGCCGCGTTCCAGTCGTCGAGGGTCCACTCCCGGAAGTCGCCGGGCGGCGGTCCGCCCGCATTGTTGACGAGGATGTCGGGGTCGGGGCAGGCCGCGAGCACCGCCGCGCGACCCTCCGGGGTCGTGATGTCGCCGGGCACGGCGGTGACGCGGGCCCCGGTGTCGGATCGGATCGCGGCCGCCGTCTCCTCCAGGGTGGAGGCGGTGCGAGCCGTGATCCATACCTCCACGCCTTCCGCCGCGAGCGCCTGGGCGCACCCGCGTCCGAGGCCCTTGCTCGCCGCACAGACGATCGCGCGGCGCCCTGTGATACCGAGATCCATCGTGTTTCTCTCCGATTCGGGTGTTCTCTGTCCGGCCGCTTCTCCGGGTCCGGCCGGCCGCTTCCCGGGCGGCCCACGCCCGGCAATTCGAGTCAGGCGCGCGGGGCGTCCGCGAGGGTATCACCTTGCACGTTCAATCGAGTCCGCCGTCCGCGTCCGGACGCGCCGCGCGTTCATCTTGCCCCCAACAGGTTCATTCGAGGGCGAAGCCCTGGCGGTGGAGGTAGTCGCGGAACCCCGGCCGGGCCGGCCGCGAGTACTGGCGCGTCTTGTCCTCCGACCAGCCGTAGAAGTCCGCGGTCCCGAAGCGCTCCACCTCGCGCTGCCGCTCGGCCGGGATCCGGTACCGCGCGTCGCGCCGGCGGTCGTATGCGTCGATCTTCTCCTCGAGGTCGGACGCATCGTAGACGTCCTCGTGGACCGCGAGGGCGGGGGGCAGGCGCATGCTGACGAAGCCTTCCCGCTCCGGCCATCCGACGCACAGCCCCGAGATGGGGAACACCCCCGGCGGCAGCTCGAGCAACTCGGTGAGCCGGTCGATGTGGGTCCGGACCTCGCTGATCGGGCAGCAGCCGAGTCCGACTGCCTCCGCGGCCAGGGTGAAGGTCTGCATCGCGAGCGCGGCGTCGACCGCCGCGTTCATGAACATGTCCACGTTGTCGTTGGGAAAGGGTTTCCCCCGAAGTGCGGCGGCCCGACGCAGGCGCAGGTTGTCTCCGCAGAAGACGAGGAAGAGGGGCGCTTCGCCGATCCAGGGCATTGCCGGCAGCCAGCTTGCGATCTTCGCCTGGCTTTCCGCACTCCGGACCCGCACGATGGAGGCCTGCTGCAGGTCGGACTTCGAGCTCGCGGAGAGCGCGCAGGCGAGCAGCGTCTCCACCAGCGCCTCGTCGACCGGCTCGTCCCGGTAGCGGCGATGGGTCCGGCGCTCGAGGACCCGAACGAGCGTGGCCTCGCCCCGCCGCTCCGGCGCGTCGCGCACGCCCTCGCCCGGCGGGATCCCGAACCGCTGCTCGATGCATCGCGCGACCGTCGTTGTCATCCGCTTCTCCTCGAGGAGGTTCCCGGGGACGCACCCTCTCCGGGCGGGGCGTTCGTTCGGTACGGACCGCGGGGTCGCGTCCCGGCCGCCGCCACCCGCTCCGCCATGGGCCGGCCCATGTGCCCGAGCCCGATGAATCCAACCGTTTCCTTGCTCATTTCCTTCTCCCGAAACTGCATGAGACCGAGTGAGCCGCCGTCCCGCCGCCGCCCCGGCGTGCGGGGAACCATTGCGGCGGGCCGGGTACCGGGATCAGTGCGCGCCCCGGCGCGCCTCGAGGATGAGCCGGGTGCGGAGCTCGTGCAGACCGAGCTCGAGCCCCGCCGGGTAGGGGTGCGGGTTCACGAAGCGCCGGATGGTGGGATGAAGGTGCGCGAGCTGGTCGACCGTGCGCTGCCTCGACTCCGCGAGCGGCGGGCACTCGTAGAGCATCCGGCCGCCGCGCGTGATCGGAACCAGCAGGTCCTCCCAGGTCATCCCGGCGCGGATCTGCTTGCGGTGGGTGTGGTCGATGGGGTCGATGATGACCGGATTGTCCGGCACCCCGATGCCGACCTCGTAGGTCATGTCCCCCTCGAAGCGGCCGTTCTCGCCGAAGCGCCGCACCTGGAGGACCCCGGGGGTCGAGATCTTGGAGGTCTGCTCGGAGATCTTGACCTTGTGCCGCCAGTCGCCGCCGTCCTTGCGGATCGCGCTCAGCTTGTACACCCCGCCGAGGGCGGGCTGGTCGAACGCGGTCGCGAGCTTCGTCCCGACCCCCCAGACCGCGATCGTGGCCCCCTGGTCCTTGAGGCTCGTGATGATGTGCTCGTCGAGCTCGTTGCTCGCCACGATCACCGCATCCGGGAACCCCTCCTCGTCGAGGATGCGGCGCGCTTCGATGGAGAGGTAGGCGAGGTCGCCGGAATCGAGCCTGATCCCGATCATCTCCTTGCCCATGCGGCGGAGCTGGCGGCCCGCCTCGCACGCGTGCCGGACCCCTTCGACCGAGTCGTAGGTATCGACGAGGAACACGCAGTTGTTCGGCATGGCGCGGGCGTAGGCCTCGAACGCCTCGCGCTCGGTGTCGAACGACATCACCCAGCTATGCGCGTGGGTGCCCCGCACCGGGATGTCGAAGAGGCGGCCGGCGAGCACGTTGGAGGTCGCGCTGCAGCCGCCGACGTAGGCGGCGCGGCTCGCCGCGATGGCGCCGTCGATGCTCTGCGCCCGCCGCAGCCCGAACTCGAGCACCTGGTCCCGGCCCCGCCCCGCCGCGTGGCAGATGCGCGCCGCCTTGGTCGCGACCAGGGTCTGGAAGTTGATCATGTTGAGGAGAGCCGATTCGACGATCTGGCACTGGAGGATCGGCCCCACCACCCGCACCAGCGGCTGGAACGGGAACACGACCGTCCCCTCCGGCACCGCGTCGACGTCGAGAGAGAACTCGAGGGAGCGCAGGTACTCGATGAACGCGGGATCGAAGAGCGGCCCGCCGTCGCTGCCCTTGAGCGAGTTGAGGTAGGCGGCGTCCGCTTCGTCGACGTGCAGGTTCGAGAGGTAGTCGACCAAGTAGCCGAGGCCCGCCGCCACCGTGTACCCGCCGTTGAACGCGTTGTTGCGGAAGAAGAGGTGGAACACCGCCTCGTCCGCTTCGCGTCCGAGCTTCCAGTAGCCGCAGGCCATGGTGAGCTCGTAGAGATCCGCGAGGAGCAGGAGGGAGGAGCGGTGGATGGATCCGGCGGAATTCATGATCGGGTCGCGGGCGTCGAAGGGCTCGTCGGTCGGGACGGTGAAAGGTTCGGCCGATGGTGGGTGGATGTCAACGTGACGGCCCTGGATGCCTCCCCGGCGGGTATCCGATCCGGTGGACGGTTTCGGCACCGCGGCATGATTCGGCATACTTGTGCGGCCCGGCGCCGGCGGTCGTCGCGTCGAGGCCCGGGAAGCCGGCCGGACCACCCGGCCGGGAACCGAACCCAAGGAGCGAACATGGAAACGAACCCCCTCCGTGCACTCTGGAGCGACTCGAAGGCGGCCGTGAACGGCTGGATCGCGATTCCGGACGGATTCGCCGCCGAGACCATGGCCCGCCAGGGCTGGGACTCGATCACGGTGGACATGCAGCACGGCGTCACCCACTACGACACGGCGGTGGAGTGCCTGCGGGCGATCACCACCACGAGTACCGTGCCCCTCGCGCGGGTCCCGTGGAACGAGCCCGGAATCGTGATGAAGGCTCTCGACGGCGGGGCGTTCGGCGTCGTCTGTCCGATGGTGAGCAACCGCGAAGAGGCGGAGCGGTTCGTCGGCGCCTGCCGCTATCCGCCGGACGGCTACCGCAGCATCGGGCCCGTTCGCGCGAGCCTCTACGCGGGTGCGGACTACGTGGCGAAGTCGGCGGAGCTCGTGGTGACTCTCGCGATGATCGAGACCCGCGAGGCATTGGACAACCTCGATGCCATCATGTCGACGCCGGGGCTCGATGGCATCTACATCGGGCCGAACGACCTCTGCGCGAGCCTCGGGCGCCCTCCGAGCCTCGACACGCGCGACGAGATCGCGTTCGAGTGGATCGAGCGGATCCTCGAATGCGCGAAGCGGCACGGCATCCAGGCCGGGATTCACTGCATGGCGACCGACTACGCGAGGGAGATGGTGGAGCGCGGCTTCTCCTTCGTCACCATCGCGAGCGATGCGCGCCTGCTCGCGATGGCGGCCAAGTCGGCCGTCGACGCCATGCGCGCGGACGGGGGAGGAGCGCCGGCGGCGGCTTCCGGACCCGAGAAGCCGCAGGCCGGATACTGAGCGGCCTTCCCGCCCCGCCGCCCCCGCAATCGGAGACCTGGCGAGGCTGCGCCTCGGACCGACGGGACGTGTTTGAGCCATCCGTGTTCGTTCGAAGTCCCGTCGTGCCATACCGGTGGCAGCCTCGTGCGCTTGGGTCCTGAAACCGCTTCGCAAACCGGACTCATCTGTAAAGATCGGAGCCCCTCAGGGAGTCTGGAATGAGCGATACCGTCGTCAGCTCGTGGAACGACTTCGATCCGCTGCGCCACATCATCCTCGGGCGGGCCGACCACACCTGCATCCCGCCGACCGAGCCTGCCACCGAGGCGAAGATCCCGGAGGACAGCGCCATGCGGGGCCGCTGGGGCCCCCGCCCGCTCGAGACCGTGGAGCGGGCGAACGAGCAGCTCGACCACTTCGCGGCGGTCCTCGAAGGGCGGGGGATCCGAGTCGACCGGCCGGAGCCCATTCAGTGGAATCAAGCGGTTGTCACCCCGGACTTCACGACAAGCTGCATGTTCGGGTGCATGCCGCCCCGGGACGTGCTCCTCACCGTGGGCCGCGAGATCCTGAGCGCTCCGATGTCCTTTCGATGCCGCTACTTCGAGTACCTCGCGTACCACCCGCTCATGCAGCGCTACTTCGACGAGGACCCGGGGTTTCGCTGGGAGCAGGCGCCGCGCCCGCGGCTCACCGACGACTCCTACCAGGCGGGCTACTTCGACGAGATCACCATCGAGGAGCGGCTCCGGCGGACGGCGGCCCTCGACTTCGTCACCAACGAGCACGAGCCCCTGTTCGACGCGGCCGACGTGCTCCGGATCGGAAAGGACCTCTTCTGCCAGCATGGCCTCACCACCAACCGCCGCGGAATGGAATGGCTGCGGCGACACTTTCCCGACCACCGGGTGCACGCGGTCAACTTCCCCGGCGATCCGTGGCCCATCCACATCGACGCCACCTTCGTCACCCTCCGGCCCGGGCTCGTCATCAACAACCCGACCCGGCGCCTGCCCGAGGCGCAGCGCCGCATCTTCGAGGCAAACGACTGGGAGATCGTGGACGCGGCGCCCCCCGCCCACAACGAGCCTCCCCCGCTCTGCTACTCGAGCATCTGGCTCTCGATGAACTGCCTCGTGCTCGACCCGAAGACGGTGTGCGTGGAAGCGAGCGAGCACGCCCAGATGGAGCAGCTCGACCGGCTTGGCATGGAGGTGATCCCCATCCCCTTCCGCGACGCCTACGCGTTCGGCGGGGGCCTGCACTGCGCGACTGCCGACGTGCACCGGGAGGGAAGCTGCGAGGACTACTTCCCGAACCAGATCCCCGGCACGCGGATCGAGCGCGGCTGATATCGCTCGGGACTCGTCTTTCCGGGCTTGGGGTTATTGGCGCCCCTGTGGTCGCGCCAGGATGCAGGCGACCATCGAGGGGATCGGCGAGACGCAGCGTCCCTCGTCGTCGAGCGACACGATGCCCGCGTGCAGCAGGGTGTCGAAGCGGACCATGCCGGGGGGGCAGCGCTCGTCCGCTTCCCGGCGCTCCGAGGGCCCGAGCCGCGCTACGCCCTCGTCGGCGAGCCTCACGACGTCGCCGCGCTCGAGAGCGCCCTTGGCCGCGAACGCCTCGCAGAGTGGTTGGAGGGCTGTCTCGGGGAGTCCACTCACGGTGAGGCGGTCCGCGTAGTACCGGTCCCGGCGGGCATCGCCCTCGCGGCGCACCGCGTCGAGGTCCACGGCGTCGAGGCTTGGCGCCTCCTGCACATGGAGCGCGTCCCACAGCGCGAGCAGATAGTTCTGCAGGTGCCGCGGCCAGCCGTCGGAGACCGCCGCCGCCTCCTCCGCCCAGGCGCCGAGCGCGTCCCGGTCGGCGCACCCGACCCCGGCGCGCACCGAGCGCAGCGCGGATTCCAGCAGACACCCCCGCGCCTCCGCCGCCGACAGGCGCTGGACCCACACCTTGTCGATGCGCGAGATGCCGGCCCGGTCCAGGGCCGCGGTGCTGTCCGACAGTCCCGACAGGACCATCAGCACCGGGAGGTCGCTCTGGGTGTGGAGATCTTCGACCAGATTCAACGCCAGCGCGTCCGTCCCCTTCTCGGCGATGTTCTGGATCTCGTCGATGAACACCGCCGCGGCCGGTGCCGGCCCCCAGGCGCGCCCGCCCGCGAGGGCGCGGATGGCCTCGGTGGAGTGCGCCGGTCGGGGCGGCAGGGTGCGCCCCTCGACCACCTCGCCGGCAATCACCCCCGGCACGCCGCCGCGCACCGACCCGGTGGTCGTCCTCGTGGTGCGGTGGTCGTCGGGGGCGGTGCCCGCGATGCGGTCGGCGAGGTCGCGGTAGAGCGCCTCGACCCCCGCACGGTCCGGAACCCTCGGCTTGACGAGTGTGGCGAACCCCAATCCGTCCAGCCGCCGGGCTGCCTCGCGCATCAGCACGCTCTTGCCCGACCCCGGTGCGCCGTGAAACAGCAGCGAGCAACGCGGGTTGAAGGGCTCTCCGTCGAGCAGTGGCTCGGCGCGCCCGATGACTTGCGCGAGCTCGCGCTCTCGTCCGACGAACACCAGCGGGTCGGCGGCTTCCCCGGCATGGGCGAGCCGGGACAGCGCCCTTCGCAGCGCGGCTGGCGGCAGCGGCGCCAGGCGCGCGCCCTCGGTGTACCGCGCGATCGGATTGTCGAGGCTCATGGGTTCCCCCGCGGCCGGCGCTACGATCCGGCCCCATTATGGCCCATGGCCATTCGCGCCGGATGGTCCGCCCTCCGCCGGAAGGGGATGCTCGTGTCCCTGCGCCCGGGCCAGGATGTAGTCGACCATCGACGGAATCGGCGAGACGCACCGGCCCTCGTCGTCGAGCGACACGATGCCCGCGTGCAGCACCCGCCGGAAATGTCCCTCGCCCGTCGGGTCGAGCGCCGCGGCCTTCTTCCGCAGAGGCGGAGGAAGACGCCTGATGCCCTCGTCGACCAGCAACTCCACGCCGCTCTCGTCGGTCGTCCGGCCAACCGCGAACGCTTCGCAGAGTGGGTGCAGCGCCGCCGCGGGGAGTCCGCTCACGGTGAGGCGGTCCGCGTAGTACCGGTCCCGCCGGGCATCGCCCTCACGGCGCACCGCGTCGAAGTCCACCACGTCGAAGCTCGGCGCTTCCTGCACGTACAGCGCTTCCCACAGCGCCAGCAGTTCGTTCTGCAGATGGCGCGGCCAGCCGTCGGAGAGCGTCGCCGCGCCATCCGCCCAGGCGCCGAGCGCGTCACGGTCCGCGCACCCGACCCCGGCGCGCACCGCTCGCAGCGCGGATTCCAGCAGGCACTCCCGTGCCTCTCCCGCCGACAGTCGGTCCACCCGGAACCGGTTGACCCGCGAGGCGCCGGCCAGCTCCAGCTCCACGCTGCTGTCCGAGAGCCCCGACAGGACCATCAGCACCGGAATCGCGTATTGGGTATGGAGGTCCCGGAGCAGCCTCGCTGCCGCACTGTCTCCTTCCGCCTGGGCGATGTTCTGAATCTCGTCGATGAACAGCACCACGGCCGGGGCGGGTCGCCAGGAACGGTCCCCCGCGAGGGCGCGGATGGCCTTGGCGGAATGGACCCGGCGCGGCGGCAGGGCGCGGCCCTCCACCACTTCGCCGGCAATCACCCCCGGGACGCCGCCGCGCACCGACCCGGTGGTCGTTCTCGTTACGCGGTGGTCGTCGGGGGCAGTGCCCGCGATACGGTCGGCGATTTCGCGATAGATTGCCTCGACCGCGTCGTCGTCCGGCACATCCGACTCCATGATTTTCGCGGCGCCCATGCTCTCCAGCCGCCGGGCGGCCTCGCGCATCAGTACGCTCTTGCCCGAACTGGGTGCGCCCTGAAACAGCAGGGTGCGGCGCGGTCCGAGGGACCCGTCGAGCAACGGCTCG
>JAJDXW010000074.1 GCA_022823045.1 Gammaproteobacteria bacterium | reverse complement strand
GATGAGGAGGAGGAGGAGGGGAAGAGCGCGGCGCGGCCGTCCTGGCCGTGCAGGCAAGCCCGGGCTGGGACTATTGGAGAGGGCTCAGCGGCGGAACCGGACGAATTCTTCGAGCTCGAATCCAGCTTGATGGGCGATGCTGCGCATTACGGAGAAGGGCAGGTCGCGGGAGCCGTGCACGGGGACGGTTACGCGGCGCCCGTCGGGGTGGCGGAACCGTTTGTGGGAGCCGCGTTGGCGAACCTCGCGGAAGCCGAGCGCGGTGAGGATCGCGATCGCTTCGCGCGGCCTGAGGGCCGGGATGGAGGACATGACCGTCAGACGCGGACGGTGTGGGTGCCGATGAACTCGGTCTCGGGTTCCGGGTCTTCGTCTTCGAGGACGAGGGTAACGACCTCAACGAGGTTGCGGTGCAGTTCGTCGAGGTTGTCGGCGTGGGTGTGGGTGCCAGGCAAGGCGGGAACATAGCCGACGAATTGTCCCGTTGTCGGACAGCGTTCGATGATGGCGGTGAAGCTGCGCATGGCAGGGGCTCCGGGTTCGAGGACGGAATCTAGGCATTGTCGACGCAAGAGGAAAGCGGGTTTTGATTTCGGCGTCCGCCGCCCCAGTTGCGTTGACGAACTCACGGTAAGACGAGAGTGTGGCGCGGTGGTCACGGGAGTGCGGGCGGCCTCGGCGGTTTCACGTTTCCGGCGCGGTCATGCGGCGATCGCGTCGGCATGTACGAGCCTGGTTCGGCGAAGACGTTGCCGTTGCTGCGTTCCGCGGCAGGGTTGGTGGGCGTCGAGGTCTTTCTCCGCGGCTCGGGTCCACATCGACCGCCACGTCATAGTCCGTACTTGCGCAGGATTTGCGCGTGGGGAACGCGGTTGCCGGCTCGGAGATCGCGAATCGCTTCATCCACATCCCGTTGTTCTTCGTCGCTGAAAGGTTCCTCCACATCGGGGGCGGAGCGGATCGCATCGAGGACCGGGTCGCGATGGCTGCACAGGGATTCGAGGCAGCGCTCGGCCGCCTGGATTTCGTCCTCGGGCAGCGCGTCGATCAGCTGATGCAGGCGCTTCCTGGGCGGCGGTTCCATGGTTGGAGATCCGTGGACGGCGGTCATCGCGTGCCTCGCTGAAATTAGGGAGGAATCGAGGGTCGGTCCAGCGGGCGGATGGGCCGCGGAAATCCGGGATCGGGTTTCGCGCGGCGGCCGCGCCGGCGTGGGAGAGCCGAAGGTTTTTTCCGCCGAGGCGCAGCACGCCGAATTCCCCCGGGCGCAGCCTCGCCTCGATCAGCTCGAAATACGCCTCCGCCTTGTCGGGGTCGAGGAAGCACTCGCGGCGAATCGGCCTGGAACGGATTTCGTCGGGTCCTGCGCGGTGCTCGCAGATATGGCACTGCAGATGGACGGGAGGCGGTCCGGCGGTGTCGCGGGCACCGTTGAGGATCTGCGCGACGACGCTTCGGGGCTTCTCGATGGTGGGGTAGTCGCGCGGCGCGGCCGCCATGGCCCTGCCGGGAAGCCGACGGGGGCCGAGCAAAGCGCTAGGAGGTTCAGGAGGTACCGGGCGCTGAGGTTCGTTGGATGAGTACGGTGAGAGCAGTCATCGCTTCTTCGTGACGCTCGCGGGCTTCCCTGGCGTATTCAGCGGTTTGGCGATCCCGGGCCTCGGAGTCGAGCTTGCGGTCGTCCGACATTCTGCGCATGAGAAGGATTCCCCAGCAGACGACTCCGATCTGGGCGGCGGAAATGGCAATCTGGCCATAGGACGCCCAGAGGGCTGCTTCGCGGACGCTGAGGGTAGCGAGTTCGAATTCGGTCATGCCACGGTTCCTGTAAAGAGGTTAATCCGGCGGATCGAAGCGAGCAAGCTGCTCCGGGGGCGGTCCGGTGGGCTAGGCGTGCTGCGGTGTGCCGGTGCGGCGGATAAGTTCCTGCAAGGCGGTCATGGTTTCGGTGTGTTTCCGGTCCGTCCCTTTGATCAATTCCTGCAGGGCGGTCATGCTCTCCGCGTGCCGTTCGGCCAGCGCGGTCATGGTCTCTTCGTGCCGCTGGTCGCTCTCCCTGGCGCGTTGGGCGCCCATTTTCTGCATGGTGCGGATGCCGTACCAGACGATCCCGATCTGGCCGAAGCCGATGACGAAGGCGACGACGACGTGGGCGATCGCCGTGAACAGGGTGGCTTCGCGGAGGGCGAGGCTGGCGGTCTCGAATTCGGTCATCGGTCCGGATCCCTGAATGTTGTAGTCCGGGGGGCGGGTCGGAACAAGGGCGGCGCGGTCAGGCGGCGATCGCGTCGGCGTGGACCAGCCTGAGAGTGTTGCCGCCGAAGCGCAGCACGACGAATTCGCCGGGTTGGAGGCGCGCGCGGACGAGATCGAAATAGGCGTCCGCCTTGGCGGGATCGAAGAAGCGGTCGCGACGGATCAGCCTGGAACGGATTTCGTCGGCTCCGGCGCGGTGCTCGCAGATATGGCACTGCAGATGGACCGGAGGCGGTCCGGCCGTGTCGCGGGCGGCGTTGAGGATCTGCGCGATGGTGTGCCGGGGCTTCTCGATGGCGGGGTAATCGCGCGGCGCCTCCGGGTCGGACAGGACGGAGAGCCGGAAGACGTGGCGCCGGTCCGCGCTGGCGAGATCGGGGATGCGCTCCAGGGTGCCGATATGGCGACCGCGGAGGAGGATGTCGCAGAGATCGGGTCCGAGGCGGCGGAAACCGATATCGGTGGGGGAAACGGGTTGCGGTGCGGTCATCGGTTGTCTCCGGATCGGTGTTGGGTGGCTCGGGCGGTGGGCGTCGCGCGGGATGCCGGATCACCTCCCTTCGCGGTGGGGCCGGTGAGTTGCGGCGGGAGCCGGCTCGAGGACGGTGATGGCGCAATCGAGGCCGTGGAGCCGGGTGGCGATGAGGGTACGAACGGTGTCCCAGTCCAGGCCGCTGAGGCCGCAGCCGAGCGGCGGAATCGCGATCGAGGGTGTGCCGAGGCGCCGGATGGCCGTTGCCAGGTGGCGAAGGCCGGCATCGATGTCCTCGATGCGGCTGGGGTCGCGCCAATGCCGCTTGGTCGGGAAATGCGCGATCGCGCGCGGGCGGGCGGAGCCGGTGGGGAGGAACAGGACCCGGCCCGGGCGCAGCTCGCCGGCGCGGCAGGCCTGCCGGTAGGCGCGAAAGACCGGGGGGTAGCGTTGCCTGAACTGGAGAGCGAGGCCGCGGCCCATGACGCCGACGCAGTTGACGGGGTTGACCAGGACGTCGGCGGGTTGGGCGAAGATGTCGCCGCTGAGGAAGGTGAGCATGACGGGGTCTCCCCTGGATGGGTCGGGCGGGATGCATGCCTTCCCTGGCCAACGCCGCCGGGTGACCGGGTTGACGGCGGTGCCGGTGGGTGCCCGGCGCGGTGTCCGACCGGGCGGATCGGACGTCGAAAGAAACCGGGACATTCCCCCGCCCCTCCTGTCGACACCCTCCGGAAGCTTCTCTCGGCTCTTTTCGGGGCATGTCGGGGAAGGATCGCGCGGAGCCGGCGCCGATGCGCTCGCGCTACGCCGGGGGAGGATTGAAGGGGGGAGGAGAACTCGGTGCGGCTGTCATGGCCGCGCAGCGGATCCGAAGGCGAGGGATCAGAGGAGCTTGATGGTTGCCATGATCGCGAGAATGGTGCCGATCTGCATGCCGGCGGTCCATTTGATGTTGGTGATGATCCTGTCGGCCAGGCGGGCTTCGAGTTTGCCCATCTCGGTGCGAACGTGCCCGATCTCGGTACGAAGTTCGGTGCGAAGGCGCTGCTCAAGGCGATCGAGGTCGTCCTTGGTTGCGAAATTGTCGTTGATCGTGTCGGCGAGGAGGCGCACCTGGGCAGAGGCGTGCTCGCGCGGAATGCCGGCGGCGACGAGGCGGTCGACGGCGGCGGCGGTATCGAACTTGATGGCGGGTTCGGCCATGGCGGTATGCTATGCGGGGCTGGAGGGGTTGTGAAGATGCTGGAAGGGGCGGCGGGGCAGGCCGCTCCGGGTGTTCCGGGCGCCGCCTCCTTTCCGGCTTCTCTCCGCTCGGGGCACCGGC
>JAJDXW010000398.1 GCA_022823045.1 Gammaproteobacteria bacterium | reverse complement strand
ATCCTCATCGCGGCCGGCGCCGCGCACGGGATCCGGCTCCGGCGTTCGCGCGCCGGCGACGACCGCGTCGTGGTCTGCATCTTCGGCGATGGGGCGGTGAACCGCGGCCCCTTCCTCGAGGGGCTCAACTGGGCCGCGGTGTACCGGCTGCCGGTGGTTTTCGTCTGCGAGGACAACGGATTTGCCGCGACGACGCGTACCGAGGCGCTGACCGCGGGGCCCGGGCCGGCGGCGCGCGCGGAGAGCCTCGGGATCAAGGCGGCGGAGGTGGACGGCAACGACATCATGTCCGTCGACGCGATCGCGCGCGACTTCATCGCGGCCGCCCGGGGCGGCGAGCCGCGCTTCCTGCACGCGAAGACGTGGCGGCTCGAAGGCCACACCGCGGCCGACAAGGGGGCGTACCGGGAGGCGGCGGAGGTCGAGGCCCGCTGGGCGGAGGAGCCCGTGGCGCGCTGCGGGGCGCTCCTCAAGGAGGCAGGGGTGGACCCGGGTCGTCTCGAAGCCGCCCGCGACGCGGCGGAGCGGGAGATGGAGGCGGTGTTCGAGGACGCCCGCGCGGCGGACTGGCCATCCGAGTCCACCGCGTTCGAGGACGTGCTCGACACGACCGCCCCGGGAGCGGGAGCGGCCGCGGGAGGTGCCGCCTGATGACCGAGCTCACCTACGCGGAAGCGTCCCGGCTCGCCATCGCCGAAGAGATGCGCCGCGACCCCGACGTCTGGGCCCTCGGCGAGGACCTCGGCCGCGGCGGGGTCTTCGGCCAGTATGCGGGGCTCGTCGACGAGTTCGGCCCCGAGCGGGTCTGCGACACGCCCATCTCGGAGGCATCCATCATGGGCGCGTCGGTCGGGGCGGCGATGGTCGGCACGCGCCCCGTCGTCGAGATGCGCTTCTCCGACTTCGCGCTCTGCGCGGTGGACGAGCTCGTCAACCAGGCCGCGAAGGCGCGCTACATGTTCGGCGGGCAGGCCCGGGTGCCGATGGTCATCCGCGAGCCGATCGGCATCTGGCGCTCCTCCGCCGCCCAGCACTCGCAGTCGCTCGAGGCGTGGTACGCCCACATTCCCGGTCTCGTCGTCGTCGCGCCGGCGACCCCGGCCGACAACAAGGGGCTCCTCAAGTCGGCGATCCGCTGCGACGACCCGGTCGTCTACATGGAGCACAAGAACCTCTGGGGCACGACCGGCGAGGTGCCGGAGGACGGCGAGTGGACACTCCCCCTGGGGGCCGCCCGCGTGGAGCGCGAGGGCACGGACGTCACCATCGTGAGCTGGTCGCGCATGGTGCAGGCTTGCGCGGGCGCCGCC
The DNA here is from genome assembly GCA_022823045.1 of Gammaproteobacteria bacterium. GTDB lineage: Bacteria > Pseudomonadota > Gammaproteobacteria > HK1 > HK1 > JAJDXW01. Next base: position 10,809 of record JAJDXW010000398.1, on the reverse strand, counting down.
GCGGCGCTCGAGAAGGGGGAGGGGGTCTCCGCGGAGGTCATCGATCTCCGCACCCTCTGGCCGTGGGACCGCGAGAATGTCCTCGCTTCCGTGGCGAGGACCGGGCGTCTCCTCGTCGTCCACGAGGCGGTGGCGGTGGGCGGATTCGGGGCCGAGGTGGCCGCGACCGTGGCCGAGGAGCTGGGGGCGCGGGTGCGACGCCTCGGGGCGCCCCGCATCCCGATCCCCTATGCTCCACCGCTCGAGGACCGGGCGCGGGTGACCGAGGACATGATCGCCGCCGCCGTCCGCGAGATGGCGTAGGCAAGCGACGAAGAGAGGAGAGGATTCGAGGATGAGCAGCATCGGGAGTTTCCAGGACCTCGGGGTCACGCTGGAAGAGGGCAATATCGCGGTCGTCGAGATCCAGCGCCCGCCCCACAACTTCTTCGACGTGGACCTCATCAACGCGATCGCGGACGCCTACGAGACCCTCGACGAGTATCCCGAGTGCCGGGCCATCGTCCTCGCCGCGCAGGGAAAGAACTTCTGCGCGGGCGCGAACTTCCAGGGCGGCGGGGGCGCCGCCCGCGACAGGACCGGCGAGCAGGGGTCCAGCGGGGGCGGGCATCTCTACCGCCACGCGGTCCGCATCTTCCGGGCGAAGACCCCGGTGGTGGCCGCCGTCCAGGGGGCGGCGATCGGCGGCGGCCTCGGGCTCGCGGTCTCGGCCGACTTCCGGGTGACCTGTCCCGAGGGTCGCTTCAGCGCGAACTTCACCCGCCTGGGGTTCCACCCCGGGTTCGGCCTCACGACCACCCTGCCGGAGATCATCGGACAGCAACGGGCTGCCCTCATGTTCTACACCGGCCGGCGCATCCGGGGCGAGGAGGCCCTGGAGTGGGGTCTTGCCGACGCGATCGCCCCGCTCGAACGAGTGCGCGATGCGGCCTGCGACCTCGCGCGCGAGATCGCGGCATCCGCCCCGCTCGCGGTCGTCGCCACGCGCGAGACGGTGCGCGGCGACATCGCGGAGCGGGTCACGCGGGCCACCGACCGTGAGCTCGAGGAGCAGACGCGGCTCCGGGCGACGAAGGACTGGCAGGAAGGGGTGAAGGCGATGTCCGAACGCCGCGTGCCGAACTTCGTCGGGGCATGAGCACGGCGCGCGGCGCGCTTCGAATCACGATGGCGCGGGTCCGGACGGGCGCAGGGGTGGGTGAGGGAGTCGGGAGGCGTTTCCCTCGGTCTGGACGCGGCGCCACGGACAGACACGACGAGCAGGGCAAGGGGACGACTCCATGAGCGAACAACGGCCGAAGGTGCTGGCGACGCGGAAGTTTCCGGCTGACATCGAGGCGCGCCTTAGCAGCGAGTACCGCGCCACGCTTAACGAGACCGACCGGATCTACCCGCCCGAGGAGCTGGTGGCCGCGGCCCGCGAGCACGACGCGGTCATGTGCTGCCCGTCGGAGCGCTTCAGCCGAGAGGTGCTGGAGCAGGTGGCGGGATCGATCGGCATCATCGCGACCTATTCGGTCGGTTACGAGCACATCGACGTGCCGGCCGCCCGAGACGTCGGAATCGTGGTCACGTACACCCCGGACGTCCTCACCGACGCGACCGCCGACACCGCGATGCTCTTCATCCTCGCGGCCGCCCGTCGCGGGGCGGAGTGCGACCGCTTCGTGCGGAGCGGCGGCTGGGACCGCTGGCACACGTTGCTCATGCTCGGCACCCACGTCTCCGGCAAGCGCCTCGGGATCCTCGGCATGGGGCGGATCGGCCAGGCCCTCGCCAAGCGGGCGCGGGGCTTCGACATGCCCGTCCACTACCACAACCGGCGCCGGCTTCCCCCGGAGCAGGAGCAGGGGGCGACCTTTCACGCCGATCCGGCGGACCTCCTCGCGGTGAGCGACTTCCTCTCCATCAATTGCCCGTCGTCGCCCGAGACCGTCAGGTTCCTCAATGCCGAGCGCATCGAAATGCTCCCCGAGGGGGCATTCGTGGTGAACACCGCGCGCGGCAATATCGTGGACGACGAGGCGCTCATCGCGGCCCTTCGGAGCGGCCGCGTCGCGGCGGCCGGCCTCGACGTCTTCGACAACGAGCCGAACCTCCACCCCGGCTACCTCGACCTCGACAACGTGTTCATGCTGCCGCACGTCGGGAGCGCCACCCACGAGACGCGGACCGCGATGGGCGACACCTGCCTCGCCAACCTCGCCGCGTTCTTCGCCGGCCGCCCCTGCCCCCAAGCCCTCACCTGACCCCGGCAGTCTCCGCTTGGCCGGGAGCCCTCCCGGCTCCCGCCGCCTCGCCTGCCCCTACCAGTCGGCGCGTTTCGGTGGCTCGGGGCTCCCCGCCGGGGACCGTGGCGCGTCCCGCGTCAGGCGGGGCGGGCCTCGAGGTCGGGATTTGATGCGGGCTGCCGCGGGTAGCGGAGGAAGAGGGCGGCGACGAGGGCGAGAAGCACGCTGAGAACCGCGGAGCCCGCCAGGGCGGCGGAGTAGTTTCCGGTAAGGTCGAGCGAGAGGCTGAACGGCAGCGGGCCGAGAGAGGCCCCCACGATGAGACAGGTCTGGCCCGTCCCCTGGATGCTCCCCAGGTGCCGGCGGCCGAAGTAGTCGGCCCAGAGGTAGCCCACGTTCACGTGCATGGATGCGTTGGCAAGGCCGAATACGACGGCGTAGGCGATCGCGGTGGCGACGTCGTCAACGAGGTGCAGCGCCCCCAGGGCGCCGGCCATGGCGAGCAGCGCGACGGCGTACATGAGGCGGGACGGGGTCCGGTCCATGATTCGCCCCAGCACCGGCGCGGACACGACCGAGACGACGGCAGTGATCGCGAAGACGCGCGTCGCGATGTGAACCTCGAGCCCCCGGTGCTGGAAGATGGCGACCTGGTGGAAGAAGAGCCCGGTCATGAGCAGGGCGATGAGGGAGAGGCCGAACGCGATGATCCAGAATGCCGAGGTGCGAAGGGCCTGCTTCAGGGTGAGGCCGGTGATCGCGGGCTGAGCGGTCTGCGGTGCGCTCGAGGAACCGGCGGAAGCGGGATTTTTCCCGGATGCTCGGGAAGGAGCCGGGGCAGGTGGTGACTCCGGTTTTTCCGAATCGAGCTGGGCCACCGGGGGAGCGGCGCCCTGCACCGGTTCCCCGGGCGGCTCGGGCGCGGGCGCTCCGTCCGGGCGGAGACCGTGGTCCTCCGGCCGGTTGCGAATGAACCAGAGCACGGGAAGGAGCAGCGCCCAGGAGCTGATCCCGAGCCAGAGCCACGCCTCGCGCCAGCCCACGGTCTCGATGAGCCACTGGGAGAAGGGCGGGTGCAGCGCCACGCTCGCCGAGAACCCGAGCCAGACAAGGCTGAGCGCGAAGCCCCGCCGCCGCTCGAACCACTGCGCGATGACGTTGCTTGCGACGAGGAAGAGGCAGCCCTGTCCGAGAAAGCGCACCGCCGCGAAGCCGAGGGCGAGCACGACGATCCCGTTGACGAAGCCGAACCCGATCGCGGCCGCGCCGAGGAGGAGCGACACCACCGTGAGCACCCGGCGCGCCCCACGTCGATCGACGTGCCGGCCCGCGTACGGCAGCCCGAAGGCGGCGGCGAGGGTGGCGACCCCGTAGGCGAACGAGACCTCCGTGTGGCTGAGCCGCAGGTCGTCCGCGACGTACGTGAGGAAGACCCCGAAGGTGTGCGACTGCCCCGGGCCGCTCGCGAAGAGGATGAGAACCCCTGCGGCAACCAGCACCCACCCGTAGAAGAGCCGCCGGTTGATGCGGTGGACGAAGGCGTCGGGCGCGCGCGGTCCGGTCATCGGGGCCGGGCACCTCCGGCCCGCCGTTCCACGAACTCGGCCGCGGGCGGGGGAGGAGGCTCCGCGAGGCTCTCCGGGTCGATCCGGTACCAGCGCATCGCGTTATCGAAGAACATCTTGCGCCGTTCGGCGAGCGAGAAGCGGCTCGTCATCGCGTGGAAGCCGCGCATGATCGTCCCGTAGGGGGCGTACAGCCGGTCCACCGGGTAGTTGCTCCCGAACATGCAGCGGTCGACCCCGAAGATGTCGATGGTCTCGAGCACCACGTCCCGGTGGGTTCGAACCGACCACCGGGGGAGCCGGGGCTCCCCGAGCCCCGAGATCTTGACCGCCGTGTTCGGCGCTTCGGCGAGCGTTTGCATGCACTTGCGCCACGCGGCGAGCCCTTCCGGGCTGCGGATGTTCGGCAGCCCGCAGTGGTCGAGGATAATCGTGATCCCCGGGAAGCGCTCGGCAAGGGCGCGCGCCTCGGGGAGGTGCCAGAAGGGCGCCTGGAGATCGAACGAGAGACCCAGGGACTCGAGCCGCGCGTACCCCTTCTGCCACTCCGGGTCGCTCATCGAGCCCGGCGCGTAGGGGACCACCTCGTTCGGGTGCGGCGCCACCGCCGGCTTCTCGCGTACCCCCCGCACCCGGCCGAAACCGGCCTGGGCGGCCAGGACTTCCGCGACATCCTCCCGCCCGAGCCAGGCTTGCGCGACGATGACGGTGGGAAATCCGGACTCCTCCGCGACCCGCTCCGCCCACGCCGTCTCGCCGGCCGGGTCGGACGGGTCCCACTCCGCCTCCACGTACACCGAGCCGACGACCTGGAGCCCGTCCCAGTCGCGGCGGAAGTCCGCGGGGAGGTAGTTCTTCCGGATCGCCCGATAGTCGCCGTGCCTCCCTTCGACCGGCGGGTCGTCGCAGAGCCACGGGTGATAGTTGCGGTCGAGGTCCCAGAAATGGTGGTGGGCGTCGATGACGAAATCGCGCCGGCCGCCGATGTCGTCGATATGGCCCTGGTCGTAGGCGCGGAGCCGGAGGTCCTCGGTGCGCCGGTCGGCCGTCTCCTCGTCCATCATCAGGCTCTGGGCGAGGATGAAGTGCAGGCCGAGGAGCATCCCCCAGGCGAGCACCGGGCCAAAGGTGTTCCAGCCGTCTCCGAGGAACACGTCGGCGACCGTGGCGCATCCGCCGACCACCGCGAAGGCAATCCAATGCCGCGGCCACCAGGCCTTCAGACCGGCCGCCCACCGGAGATACGGCGAGGCCTCTCCGCCGTCGGATCGAGTCATCTGCTCCTGGCGCTCCGGCCGGTTCGGCGTTACCGAGCGAGCGGTACTCCGCGGCGAGTGCCCAGCCCGTTCGCGGCGGCCCTTCGAATCGGCCGAGTTTGCCGCTGCCGGATCCTTCAGCCCCTCAGGGCCGGGCCGGGGGCGGAGGCATCTCCGGGTAGCGCCTGGTGATGTGCATCAGCCGCATGGAGTAACGCAACCACACCAGGGAGAACCCGACAAGGAGAACCCGGTCCCAGGCCCCGAGATCGGGATGCACGTCGAACGACAGGCTGAACACGAGCCCCCCGACCGGCGCGAGAACGCAGGCGCCGGCCGCGAACGGGTTGCGCGTCACGCCCAGCGTCAACGCCGCGCAGACCACCACGAAGGCGTACAGCGACGCCCCGAACGAGTTCGCGAAGGGCGAGCTGGCCCCCATCGTGAGCAGCATGACGGCGCCGTAGAGTATCGACACGAAGAGCACGTAGGCGAAGAGCTCGTGCCTGGCCTGCCCGCGGTGAAGCTTCGCCACCGGCACGAGGTACGGCGTGGTCTCGTCGTCCCAGAAGTAACGCCGGACGAACTTGTACCAATCGAGGTCCTTGAGATGGACCGGATGCTGACGGCGCCGCATGAGAGGTCGAGGCGCCCGGAACGCCGCTCGATGACCGGAGGCGGCGTCCGGGGCAGACTCCGTATCAGGCCGCCCGAGACGGGGCGATGATTTCTGGAGGCAGCTCGAGCTCGTCCGGGTCCGCGGACGGGTCCACCACCACGTTGCCCTCCTCGTCGAGGACGAGCCGCCGCTTGCCTTCCACCGTATCCCCCGCGAACTCCGGCCACTCCATGGTCATCAACGGGAAGCGGACTCCCTGTTTGCCCCAGAGCACGACCGCGGTCTGGACCCACACCGCGACTCCCGCGATGGCCGCGACCACGAGGCCGGCGACCAGCACCGTCTTGATGATCCAGCGATGCGAGAGCCCGACGAGGGACGCGGAGATCTCGCCCCGGACGAACGAATCGACCGCGTAGATGGAGGCGAAGTAGATGACGATGCAGGTGTAGGGGATCATGAACACCGAGGTGCCGAGGAACTCGAGCCACGCCTTGCGGCGGAAGGAGAGGTGCTCCCGGACGAGGTCGACCCGCACGTGGGTGTTGTGGATGTAGCCGTATCCGAGCACCAGCGCGAAGAGCACCGTGTGCATGTGCCACTCGAGCTCCTGGAGCAGGGTGGATTCGAAGATCCAGACCCGCCCGAAGGTCTCGATCACCCACACGTTGAAGAACTTAAGCTTGCGCAGGATGACGTCGTAGCAGGTGATGAACACGAGGGGCAGGATGAACCAGGACCCGAAGCGACCCACCCGATCCACGAGCACGCGAAGCCAATTGCTGACGCCGACGCCCTTCGGCAGGTCCGCCGGGTCGGTCCAGTAGTTGTCGAGTCTCCGGGCCGGTTCAGCCATTTCGTCTTTCTCCTGAGAGCACCGCCTTGCCTGTCTTGCGGGGCGCCTAGTCGTAGACCCCGTGCATGAGCCGGAGGGCCAGGTCGGGGAACATCAGGACGAGGACCACTCCAATCACCTGCAGCAGCACGAACGGGATGATTCCGACGTAGATCTGCTGGATCTTGATCTCCTTCGGCGCGATCCCCTTCAGGTAGAACAGGGCGAACCCGAATGGCGGGGTGAGGAAGGAGGTCTGCAGGTTCACCGCCATGAGGATGATGAACCAGTAGGTGATGTCCGCCTTGGCGACGTGGTCGCCGAAGTCGAGACCGGCCACGAGCGGCGCGAACACCGGGAGCACGATGAGGGTGATCTCGATCCAGTCGAGGAAGAACCCGAGCACGAACACGATGGCCATGATGAGGAACAGGAGTCCCCACGAGGTGAGGCCCGCCTCGCGGATGAGGTGCTCGACGATGTCGTCGCCGCCGAGCGACCGGTAGACGTAGGCGAAGCAGGTGGCGCTGATGATGATGAAGAAGATCATCGCCACCGTGCGCGCCGAGGTGTGGCAGACGCCCTTCATCACGGACTTCGACATCGCTCCGGCGAGAACCGCGAGGATGACCGCGCCGACCGCGCCGACCGCGCCCGCCTCGCTCGGGGTCGCCCACCCGAAGAGGATCGACCCCTTGATGAGTCCGATGAGGAACACCGGCGGGAAGAAAGCGCGCATGAGCAGCGGGGCGAGCTCGCCCTTCGGGACCGTCAGCAGATCCGGCGGCAGCGGCGGCGCGACGGAAGGCCGCACGGTCGAGATCGCGACGACGAAGAGGAGGTAGAGCACGGCGAGGGCAAGGCCCGGAAGCAGGGCGGCCATGAACACGTTGCCGACCGAGACGGAGAGCAGGTCGGCCATGATGATGAGCATGATGCTCGGCGGGATGAGGATCCCGAGCGTTCCCGAGGCCGCGATGACGCCGCAGGACATGGCCGGGCTGTACTTCTGCTTGAGCATGGTGGGGAGGGCGAGCGCGGTCATCATCGTGACCGACGCGCCGATGATCCCCGTCATCGCGGCGAGGATGGTGCCCATGATGGTCACGCCGAGGGCGAGCGCTCCCGGGACCCGCTTCAGCAGAAGCTGGACGCAGTACAGGAGATCGGTCGCAATGCCGCTCCGCTCCATCATGATGCCCATGAACACGAAGGCGGGAACCGCCACCAGCACCAAGTTCTCCGCCGCTTGCCCCCAGATCCGGGGCAGGAAGTTGAAATACTCGATGAGGGAGAACATTCCGATGAAGTAGCCGATGAGGCCGAAGAGCAGGGCGAGCCCCCCCAGGATGAAGGCGACCGGGAAGCCCGAGAAGAGCAGGCACGCGAGGGTCACGAACATGAAGATCGGGAGGTAGTCCTGCACCGTCCAAAGGAGCGCCCCTCGTGCGTCGTCCGAGAGGTTCCAGACCGTCACGAAGACGATCGCGGCGACGACGATGAATCCAATCAGCAGGTAGAGACCGATCGGGCGCTCGCCCTGTCCTCTGGTATCTAGTCGTTCCATGATGCGCAAGACCCGTTGGTGACAAGGGCACCCGGGGCTCGGACGAGCCCCGGGTGCGTGTTTTCCGGTTCAGGCTCGGGGAGCCGTTGCCGCTACTGGTAGGTGCTCTTGAGCGCCTGGGCTTCACCCCAGACCCGGTAGACATCCCGGAAGCCGTAGAAGCTTTCCGCGATCCGCGCGAACATCGGGTCGGCCTCCGACTCCTCGGCCACGACCTCGATCCAGGCCGCCTCGAGCGTCTTCAGGGTGTCGTCCGGCCAGCGATGGTTGGTGACGCCGTACTTCTCGAGCATCTCCATCATCGCCGCCGGGTTCTTCGCCTCGGTCTCGGCGTAGGTGTAGACCACCTGCTCGAGCGCCGCCGCCTGGATCATCGCCTTGTAGGCGTCGGGGAGGGCGTCGTGCATCTCCTTGTTCATCAGGAACTCGCTGCACGAGACTTGCTGGTGCCAACCCGGGAAGTAGTTGTTCTTGGCGATCTGGTAGAAGCCGAGCTGGATGTCGATCGTCGGCATCGAGAACTCGGTGGCGTCGATGACGCCGCGTTCGAGCGCGGGGTAGATGTCCGCCCCGGCAAGGAGCTGGGTCGAGGCGCCCATCTTCTGCATGACCTTCGCGCCGAGCCCGAAGAACCGCATCTTGAGGCCCTTGATCTGCTCCAGGGAAGTGATCTCTTCCTTGAACCAGCCCGAGGTCTCCGGGCCGATGCAGAAGGAGTCGACCGCGGTCGCCCCGTGCGCGTTGTACATCTCTTCACGCAGGTCCTGGCCGCCGCCGAACCACTTCCACGCGAGGAACTCGCCGAGCTGCGGGCCGAAGGGAACCGCGGTGAAGAAGGAGATCGAGCCACCCAGCTTGCCGGTGTGGTAGCCGGGGGTGGTCCAGGCGGATTCGATCGCGCCCTTGGAGACGGAGTCGAACGCCTCGAGGGCCGGCACCAGAGCCCCCGGCTCCTGGAACCGGATGTCGAACGCGCCGCCCGACATCTGATTCACCCGCTCGGCGAACCGAACACCGGACGGCCCGAGGTGAATGAGAGAGCTTCCGAATGCGCTCTGCATCTTCCAGCGGACACGATCCTGCGCGTTCGCCTGTGTCGCGACCATGGCCACGCTTGCGGCGAGACCCGCGACCGCGATGAGTCGTGCATGTTTTCCGAACATGTTGGCTGCTCCTCCATTCGAAGCAAGTTTGTTCTGGAGAGATGCGACATCTCCCCGTCACTGGTCCCGTGCACACCGCATCGGAGCGCAAGGGGCGCCGCCCGCCGCACCGGACTTGACCCGTCCCTGCTCGGCGAGCTCGGGCCGGCGCCCAATGCGCACAGTCGGCGGACTCCACCAGAAAACGAGAACCGCATTGCAACCCCCTGAAACCAGTCAATCCCTCGCACGACGCCCCTGCGGCGCGCGGCGCAGAACGAGGCGCGAAGCTCCGGCCGGGGGCTTCGTCTTCGACCGAAGCTCGGGCGCGAACCAGCACGCGGCCGGAATTGCCCTGCGTCCGGTCCACGAGGGCGGAGACCGAATCGGCGAACGAGCCGGCGTTGCAGGTCGAGCCCCTTCGAAACGCGCGACGGGGCTATACTCCAGGGGGTCGGTTTGCGGCGGCCGGCGCACTGGCTCCCACCGGAGGCGTATCCGCCATGAACGACCTTCCCACCCCGCACGCGGCCACGCGGCACGTCGGGCCGCTCGGCTCGACCATCCACGTCTTGCGCGCCGACGCCGGCACCGTCGCCGAGCTCGCCGCCGTCGACTGGAACCGGCACTTCCGCCGGGTTTGGCTCGACCCCGTGCGCGGCCTCATCGCCCTGATGTCGCCCTCGTTTCCTCACGACGATCTGGCGGAAGTCTGCAGCGACATCGTGGACATCGCGGCGAGCACCCTGCGCCGGACCTCGAAGGCGCTTCGCTCCACCCGGCTCCGGCGGCGCGGCGATCCGCCCGGCACCGGAGTGGAGCCCGACTGCGCGTTCTACGTTGGCGAGCGCGCGGAGCGGTTCCTGGCCGTGCTCAAGGAGAACTATGCGGCGGCCGAGCCGTTCATCGAGCACACGAGCCCGGACCTGGTGGTGGAGGTGGAGATCACGAGCGCCGACGAAGCGAAGGTCGAGCGCTACGCGGAGCTCGGGGTGCGGGAGCTGTGGCGGCTGCGGGGCCGGCGCAACTCGCGTGAGGTCGAGATCGACTTTCTTGCCCTCACGCCGGACCGGCCGCCGCGTGTTCTGGATGCCTCGGAGGTGCTGGACGGCCTCACGCCGGCCGATGTATGCGAGGCGGTGGAGCCGGTCCGGCGCAGCCGAAACCGGACCGAACGAACGGAGGCGGTGGCCCGCATCGTCCGGCGCCGCCGGCAGACCACGGTTCGGGTTCGCGAGCAGGATCCGCCGCCCTACGCCGCCTCGCGCTCGCCCGGGGGAGAACAGGACGCCCGAGATGCTCTGACGGAGTCAGCCGGGCAGGGCGGGCTGTACTCCGGCGGTCGGTTTCCGGCGGCCGGCGCACTGGCGCCCACCGGTGGCGTATCCGCCATGAACGACCTTCCCGCCCCGCCTGCGACCACCCGGCACGTCGGGCCGCTCGGCTCGACCATTCACGTCCTGCGTGCCGACGCCGGCACCGTCGCCGAGCTCGCCGCCGTCGACTGGAACCGGCACTTCCGCCGGGTCTGCCTCGACCCCGTGCGCGGCCTCATCGCGCTGATGTCCCCGTCCCATCTCCACGAGGACCTGGC
>JAJDXW010000175.1 GCA_022823045.1 Gammaproteobacteria bacterium | reverse complement strand
TTGCCACAGCAGCATCTCCGCGCCCAGACCCGAAAAACTCGGAGAGTTTTTCGGGTGAGCCACCATCTCGAAGAATTCTCAGAATTCTTCGAGTATGCAACGAACATCGGTGAAATATGCGGCCCGGAGACCGGCACGCCGGATCGGGCGTGCCGGTCGCTCGACGTTTCGAGTTGCGGGAAGGGGCGCACCGGCGCCCCTTCCACCACGGCTAGATGTGGTAGTAGTGATGGAACTCCGCCGGGACCGGGTGGAGGAACACGTCGCGCGATTCCTGCTCCTTGAACGCGATGTAGTGGTCGATCACGTCCTGGGTGAAGACCCCGCCTTCGAGCAGGTAGTCGTGGTCGTTGCCGAGGGCCTCCACCGCCTCCTCCATCGACGACGGGACCTGGGGAATGTTCCCCGCGTCCTCGGGTGAGAGCTCGTAGATGTCCACGTCCGTGGGGTCGCCGGGGTCGATCCGGTTCCGGACGCCGTCGAGGCCCGCCATCATCATCGCGGCGAACGCGAGATAGGTGTTTGCGGAAGGGTCCGGTGGCCGGAACTCGATCCGCTTGCTCGCCGCCTCCGTTTCGTAGGTCGGGATCCGCACCGCCGCCGACCGGTTGCGCTGCGAGTAGGCGAGGTAGGTCGGCGCCTCGAACCCGGGCACCAGGCGCTTGTAGGAGTTGGTCGTCGGGGCGCAGAACGCGAGGAGCGACGCGCCGTGCCGGAGGAGCCCGCCGATATAGTGGCGCGCGAGCTCCGAGAGCTGGGCGTAGCCGTCCGCGTCGTAGAAGAGCGGCGTGTCCCCGAGCCACAGCGACTGGTGCACGTGCATGCCGGTGCCGTTGTCCCCGAAGAGGGGCTTCGGCATGAAGGTCGCGGACTTGCCGTGCGCCTTCGCGACGTTGCGGACGATGTGCTTGTACCACTGGGTCTCGTCCGCCTTGTTGCGAAGCGTGTTGAAGAGGGTCGCGATCTCGCCCTGACCGCCCGTCGCCACCTCGTGGTGGTGGACCTCGAATTCGATGCCGATCTGTCCCATCTTCTCCGCCATCTCCCAGCGGATATCGGAGAGCTGGTCGAAGGGCGGGACCGGGGTATAGCCCTGCTTGGGCGGGATCTTGTAGCCGGTGTTGTTGCCGTCCTCGTCGCGCGCCGAGTTCCAGTCCGCCTCGTCGGACTCGACGACGTGGAACGAAGAGTTGATCTTCAGGCCGAACTGTACGTGGTCGAACAGGAAGAACTCGAGCTCGGGACCGAAGAACGCCTTGTCGGCGATGCCCGAGCCCTTGAGGTAGTTCTCGGCCTTGGTCGCCACGTGGCGCGGGTCGCGCGAGTAGGGCTCCCCGGTCATCGGGTCATGCACGTTGCAGATGAGCTTCAGGGTCGGCTCGGACTCGGTCGGGTCGATGCGGGCCGAACCGAGGTCCGGCCGGAGCAGCATGTCGGACTCGTCGATCGACTGGAATCCCCGAAGGCTCGAGCCGTCGAAACCGAGACCGCGCTCGGTAATGCTCTCGTCCAGCCTCGAAGCGGGGATCGAGAAATGCTGCCAGCGTCCGATGAGGTCGGTGACGAGCAGGTCCACTCGCCGTATGTCGTTGTCTTTGATGGTTGCCTGTACATCGGCGAGTGTCGCCATTGGTCGCGTCCTCCCATGCAATTCAGCCGCGGCCCGGCGATTGGGCGGCGGCTGCGGAGTAATCGGGTGCGATTCGCATCGGCCTCGAGTCGACCGTGACGTGACGGTGCGATGCCGAACCGCGGAAGGGCGTATGTTGTTATAGCGAGACGGGAATATCAACCGCCCGCACGCCGTCGGAGCGGATGCCCGAAATCAGGCGTCCGTAGCTTCCGCCGCGCGCTTCCCTGCGCCGTCCGGAGCTACTCCCCGCCCGCCTCCGCGCGGAGCTTGAACTTCTGGATCTTGCCCGTCGAGGTCTTCGGGAGCTCGCGGAAGACGACCGTCTTCGGGCACTTGAAATGAGCGAGGTTGGCCCGGCACCAGTCGATGATCTCCTGCTCGGTGGTCTCCTCCCCGGGCCGCAGGGCGACGAATGCGCAAGGCGTCTCGCCCCAGTGGTCGTCGGGCTTCGCGACGACCGCCGCCTCCAGCACCGCCGGATGGCGGTACAGGCAGTCCTCGACCTCGATCGAGGAGATGTTCTCGCCCCCCGAGATGATGATGTCCTTGGAGCGGTCCTTGAGCTGGATATAGCCGTCCGGGTGGGCGACCCCGAGGTCCCCGGAATGGAACCACCCGCCGTCGAAGGCCTCCCGCGTCGCGTCGGGGTTCTTGAGATAGCCCTTCATGACGATGTTGCCGCGCATCATCACCTCGCCCATCGTCTCCCCGTCCGCGGGCACCGGGGTCATGGTCCCGGGGTCCATCACCGCGAGCCCGTCGAGAGTGTGGTAGCGCACTCCCTGGCGCGACTTGAGCGCGGCCCGCTCGGCGGCCGGCCGCTCGTCCCACTCGGGCTTCCAGGAGCAGATGACGGAGGGGCCGTAGGTCTCGGTGAGGCCGTAGACGTGGGTGATCCGGAACCCGCTCGCCTCCATCCCCTCGAGCACCGCCGCGGGGGGCGCGGCGCCCGCCGTCATCACCTCCACGGTGCGGTCGAACGGGCGCTTGTCCGCCTCCGGTGCGTTGAGAATGAAGTTGAGGACGACGGGCGCTCCGCAGAAGTGGGTCACCCCCTCGTCGGCGATCGCGTCGTAGATCGACTTCGCGTCCACCCGGCGCAGGCACACCCCGGTCCCCGCGACCGCCGCGAGGGTCCACGGGAAGCACCAGCCGTTGCAGTGGAACATCGGCAGGGTCCAGAGGTAGACCGGGTGGTGGGCCATGTTCCACGCGACCGCGTTCGTCATGGCGTTGATCCAGGCGCCCCGGTGGGCATACACCACGCCCTTCGGGTTGCCGGTGGTGCCGGAGGTGTAGTTGAGCGCGATCGCGTCCCATTCGTCGGCCGGCCCCTGCCATGCGAACTCCGGATCGCCGCCGGCGAGGAACGTCTCGTACTCGATCTCGCCTAGCAGATCCCCGCCCGCCGCGTCCGGGTCGTCGATGTCGATGACGAGGGGTCGGCGGTCGAGCCTGGCGAGGGCGGGGCCGACGGTCGGCGAGAGCTCCCGGTCGGTGATGATCGCCTTCGCCTCGCCGTGCTCCAGGATGAAGGCGACGGTGCTCGCGTCGAGGCGGGTGTTGATGGTGTTGACCACCGCGCCCAGCATCGGCACCGCGAGGGTCGCCTCCCAGGCGGCGGGGACGTTG
>JAJDXW010000109.1 GCA_022823045.1 Gammaproteobacteria bacterium | reverse complement strand
GCGCCGCAGAGGACGAGGGCGGCAAGGGGGTCCCCCGCCCCCGAGAAGCGCGGCTCGTCGAGCCTGAACATGGCGAGATCGGCCTGCCTGCCGGGCTCGATCCGGCCGATGTCGTCACGCCCGAGGCAGGCCGCCGACCCCGCCGTCACCCACCGGAGCACGTCGAGGTGCCCCACCCGCGCGGCGCCGTAACGAAGGCGCTGCACCTGGAGCGCCTGCCGGACCTCCTGCACGAGGTTCGACGCATCCTCCGAAGCCGAGCCGTCCACCCCGATCCCGACCGGCACGCCGGCCGCTTCCAGGTCCACCGCGGGACAGAGGCCCGAAGCGAGCACCATGTTGGAGCCCGGACAGTGGGCGACCCCCGTGCCGACCCGTCCCAGCCGCTCGATCTCCCGCCCGGTGAAGTGGATCCCGTGCGCGAGCCACGTCCGCGCGGAGAGCCACTCCACCTCCTCGAGGTAGTCGAGCGGGCGGCACCCGAACCGCGCCTCGCAGAACGCGTTCTCGTCCTCGGTCTCCCCGAGGTGGGTGTGGAGGCCGACTCCCTTCCTCTCGGCGAGCCTCGCCGTCTCGCGCATGATCTCGGGCGTGACCGAAAACGGCGAGCAGGGCGCGAGGGCGACCTGGACGAAGGCGCCCTCCCCCGGCTCGTGGAAGGCGTCGATCACCCGCTCGCTGTCCGCGAGGATGGTGTCGGCGGCCTGGACGACGGACGCGGGAGGGAGACCCCCATCCTCGACCGAGAGGTTCATGGAGCCGCGCGTCAGGGTCACCCGGACGCCCATGTCCCGCGCCGCCGCGGCCTGGATATCGAACGCATCCTCGAGCCCCGGCGGGAACACGTAGTGATGGTCCGCCGCCGTCGTGCAGCCGGAGAGCAGGAGCTCGGCGAGGGCGAGCCGCGTCGCGGCGTCGAGATGCTCCGGCGTCAGGCCCGCCCATACCGGGTAGAGGGTCTTCAGCCAGTCGAAGAGCTCCTTGCCGAGGGCGGGGCCGTGGGCGCGCGTCAGGGTCTGGTAAAAGTGGTGGTGGGTGTTGACGAGCCCCGGCAGCACGACGTGCTCCGAGGCATCGAAGACCCGGTCACAGGGTGCGTCCGGCTTCCTCCCGGCCGGGAGGCACTCGACGATCCGCTCGCCTTCGACGACGAGCCCGCCCGCCGCATCCTCGCCCGCGAGGATGGCGAGCGGCGCCCGGACCCAGGTCCTCACACTCCTTCTTCGCCTCATGACCCGCTCGGGAACACGCGCCGACCGGGCGCGTGCGGCGACGCCGTGCTGCGCCGGGCTAGACGTCCAGGGTGTGGTCGCGCTCCCACTGGGTGAGGTGCCGGGCGTAGCTGTCCCACTCCGCGAGCTTGAGCTTCGCGTAGCTGTCGACGAACTCCGCGCCGAGCGCCGCCCGGAGGGTCCGGCTCTTCCGCGTCAGTCGGATCGCGTCGAGCAGGTTGAGCGGCAGGCGCTTCAGGCCGCGAACCCGGCCGCCCTCGGCGTACATGTTGATGTCGAGGCGCCGCCCGGGGTCCCGCTCCGCCGCGATCCCGTCGAGTCCCGCGGCAAGGAGCCCCGCCTGCAGCAGGTAGGGGTTCACCGCCCCGTCCATCAGGCGAAGCTCGAAGCGCCCCGCCTCCGGGATCCGCACCATGTGAGTGCGGTTGTTGCCGGACCAGCTCACCGCGTTCGGCGACCAGGTGGCCCCCGACGCGGTCACCGGGGCGTTGATCCGCTTGTAGCTGTTGACCGTCGGGTTGAAGAGGGAGCACAAGGCGTCCGCGTGGTGCAGCACCCCGCCGAGGAAGTGGTAGGCGACCCCCGAGAGCCCCATCTCGTCCTCCTCCTCGAGAAAGAGGTTCCGCTCCCCGGCCGCATCCCAGAGCGACACGTGGGCGTGGCATCCGTTGCCGGTGAGGTCGAGGAAAGGCTTCGGCATGAACGTCGCGCGGAGACCGTGCCGCTCCGCCACCGACTTCACCATGAACCGGAAGAAGGCGTGGCGGTCGGCGGTACCGAGGCAGTCGGTGTACTCCCAGTTCATCTCGAACTGGCCGTTCGCGTCCTCGTGGTCGTTCTGGTACGGGTCCCAGCCGAGCTCCACCATGTAGTCGCAGATCTCGCTGATGACGTCGTAGCGGCGCATGAGCGCCCCCTGGTCGTAGCAGGGCTTCTCCTGGATGTCCCGCCCGTCGGAGATCGCGCTGCCGTCCTCGTTGACGAGGAAGAACTCGCACTCGACGCCGGTGCGAAGCTCCCAGCCTCGCTTCGCCGCCGCCTCGATCTGGCGCTTGAGGACGATGCGGGGCGATGCCTCGACCTCCACCCCGTTCATCCACAGATTGGCCGGGAGCCACGCGACCTCGGGCCGCCAGGGGAGCCGGATGAGGCTCTCCGCGTCCGGCATGGCGAACATGTCGGGGTCCGCGGGGGTCATGTCGAGCCACGCCGCGAAGCCCGCGAAGCCCGCCCCGTCGCGCTGCATGTCGCCGATCGCCCGCGCCGGCACGAGCTTGGAGCGAAGGGTCCCGAAGAGGTCGGCGAAGCAGATGAGGAAGTACCGGATCCCTTCCTGTTTCGCGACTTGGGCGAGGTCCGTGGTCATGGTTGAAGCCTCCGAATTTCCTGTCGTTCGTCCGGTCCGGAGCGGCCCGCCGGTTCGGGCGGGGGCCGCGCGCGCCGCCAGGGCCGGATTCTCTCTTCCCGCCCCCCGCTACCGCGAACGCCCCGGGATCCAGTCGGTGCCGGCGAGCGGCACCTGGGCCATCGCCGCCGCCTCGACGGTGACCGCGGCGAGGTCCTCGGGCTCGAGGTTGAGCACGTGGCTCTTGCCGCAGGCGCGCGCGAGGGTCTGGAGCTCGAGGGTCATCGTGGTGAGGTAGTTGCGAAGTCGCCGTGCGCCCTGCTCGGGGTTGAGCCGCGTCTCGAGGTCCGCGTCCTGGGTGGTGATACCGACCGGACAACGGCCGGTATGGCAGTGGTGGCAGAAGCCGGGCTCGGTGCCGAGAGCGTGGTAGTCCTCCACGTAGTCGGGACGGTTACACCCGAGGGCGATGAGGGACGCGGTGCCGAGCGACACCGCGTCCGCCCCGAGGGCAAGCGCCTTCGCGACGTCCGCCCCGAGACGAATGCCGCCCGAGACGATGAGCTGCACCTTGCGGTGCATGTCGAGCTCCCGGAGCGCCTCGACCGCCTGGCGGACCGCAGGCAGGGTCGGGACCCCGGCGTGCTCGATGAAGATGTCCTGGGTCGCCGCGGTGCCGCCCTGCATCCCGTCCACGACCACCGCGTCCGCCCCCGCCTTGACCGCGAGGGCGACGTCGTACCCGACCCGCGCCGCCCCCACCTTGACGTAGACCGGCAGCTCCCAGTCGGTGATCTCCCGGAGTTCCTGGATCTTGATCTCGAGGTCGTCGGGCCCCGTCCAGTCGGGGTGACGGCAGGCGCTTCGCTGGTCGATGCCGACCGGGAGGTCCCGCATCCCCGCGATCCGCTCCGTGATCTTCTGCCCGAGCA
>JAJDXW010000053.1 GCA_022823045.1 Gammaproteobacteria bacterium | reverse complement strand
CCACAAGCATCTTGGCGCCCTCGCGACGAACTTCGGTGAATTTTCCGGGCCAGGTCTGCGCTCCCGGCAGGTCACGCCGGGCGATGACGCTCGGCGCCTCGTTCAGGCAGAATACGGGCATGCGCGACATAGCTCACGGTGCGATCGGCGCCCTGATCGCCTACGCCGTCTACCGGCTCGCCGGACACGCCGGCTGGTCGTTGGCGGCATTGGTGCTCTACGTACCGATCTACCTCGCACTGCGCGACCGGTTCCCCCCGGGGCGCCGGAGCCGCGCCGAAGATCGGAACTGAAACCCAACCGGAGACTGACATGGACCAATTGGGTCTCGTCGTCATCGTCGCGGCGGTGCTCGTCGCGGCCGTGCTCGTGTGCGTGAGCCTCGCCGGAAAACGGCACTGATCCGCGCACGAACCACCATCGGACAGACACGCAGCTATGGAGAAGGGAGGGAGCGTGAACCAGGACACCGGCAACGGATTCAAATGGGTCGGCTCGCGGCCGGTCCGACCCGACGGAGTGGACAAGGTGACCGGGCGGGCCCGATTTGCGGCGGACCATTCACTGCCCGGGATGCTCGTCGGCGGGATCCTCCGCAGCCCCCACGCCCACGCCCGCATCCGGTCCATCGACACTTCCCGGGCCGAGGCCCTTCCGGGGGTGAAGGCGGTCCTCACCTCCGCCGATCTCCCCGACCATCCCTCCGAGTACGTCGGCCCCGAGCGGGTCCAGCTCAATTTCGCGCACATGACACGGAACGTCATGGCGCGAGAGAAGGCGCTCTACGAGGGGCACTCGGTGGCGGCGGTGGCAGCCACCACGAAGGCCGTCGCGGAGGAAGCGCTCTCCCTCATCGACATCGACTACGAGGTCCTCCCGCATGTCATCGACGTCGAGGAGGCGATGCGTCCGGACGCTCCGCTGCTCCATCCCGACATGTACACGCGCGGCGTCGACCCCGCCCCGGACCGGCCCTCCAACATCGCCAAGCGCGCCGAGTTCGGAATCGGCGATGTCGAGGCGGGCTTCCGCGAGGCAGACGAGACGGTCGAGATGGAGTTCACGACCTGCCCCGTCCACCAGGGCTACATCGAACCGCACGCCTGCGTCGCCCGCTATGGCGAGGACGGACAGGCCGAGATCTGGGGGTCGAGCCAGGGCCACTTCCAGATTCGCGCCTTCACCGCCCGGCTCCTCGGCCTCTCGCTCTCGGACCTGCGGGTGACCCCGGCCGAGATCGGGGGCGGGTTCGGCGGAAAGACAGTGGTGTACCTCGAGCCGATCGCCCTCGCGCTGGCCCGCAAGAGCGGCCGCCCGGTCAAGCTCGCGATGAGCCGGGAAGAGGTCTTCAAGGCGACCGGACCCACTTCCGGGGCGGCCATGACGGTCCGGCTGGGTGCAACCCGGGACGGGAGGATCACCGCCGCCGAGGGCACCTTCCGGTTCCAGGCGGGGGCGTTTCCGGGCTCGCCGGTGCTCAACGCCTGCATGTGCGCGTTCGCCCCGTACGCGCTCGAGAACGTGCACACGGCGGGCTACGACGTGGTGTGCAACCGCCCGAAGTCCGCCGCCTACCGCGCCCCGGGCTCGCCGATCTCCGCCTTCGCGGTCGAGAGCGCCCTGGACGTGCTCGCCCGCAAGCTCGGCATCGACCCGCTCGAGCTCCGTCGGCGAAACGCGGCCCGCGAAGGCACGCAGGCCGCCTATGGGCCGAAGTTCGGGTCCATCGCGTACCTGGAGACCATCGAAGCCCTGCGGAACCACCCTCACTACCAGACTCCCCTCGGACCGAACCAGGGGCGGGGAGTTGCCTCCGGCTACTGGTTCAACAACGGCGGCGAGTCGAGCGCGACGATCCACCTCGGCGAAGACGGGACCGCGGTGGTCGCCACGGGAAGCCCGGACATCGGAGGTTCGCGGGCGTCGATGGCGATCATGGCCGCCGAGACCCTCGGCATCGACTACGACCGGGTGCGCCCCATCGTGGCCGACACCGCCTCGATCGGCTTCACCGGGGTGACCGGCGGGAGCCGGGTCACCCTCGCCACCGGCCTTGCGGTCATCAACGCGGCGAAGAAGCTCATCGAGGACCTGCGGCGCCGGGCCGCCCTCATCTGGGACGTGGACGTCGAGGGGGTCGTCTGGGAGGACGGGCACGCCAGACCCGCAAGCAGCAACGTGGGCGACTTCGAGCCGCTGTCCCTGAAGGAGATCGCGGCGAAGAAGACCGTGACCGGAGGCCCCATCGGAGCCAGCGCGTCGGTGAACGCGGGCGGGGTCGGCCCCGGGTTCTCCACCCAGGTCTGCGATGTCGAGGTCGACCCGGAGACCGGCAAGGTGACCATTCTGCGCTGGACCGCCGCCCAGGACGTCGGTCGGGCGATTCACCCGAGCTACGTCGAAGGGCAGATCCAGGGCGGCGCGGTCCAAGGCATCGGCTGGGCCCTGAACGAGGAGTACATCTACGACGATCGGGGCCGCCTCGAGAACCCGGGCTTCCTCGACTACCGGATGCCGGTCGCCTCCGATCTCCCGATGATCGACGCGGTGCTGGTGGAGGTTCCGAACCCCGGCCACCCGTACGGGGTGAAGGGGGTCGGAGAAGTCAACATCTGCCCGCCGATGGCGGCCGTCGCGAACGCGATCGAGGATGCGGTCGGGGTGCGGATGACGGGGCTGCCCATGTCGCCTCCCCGCCTCCTCGAGACGATCGATGCGACCGCGTCGCAAGGGACATCATAGACGAGGAAGGCCGCGCGGCATCCCCGCCCCCGGCGCCTCCGGTGATGCCGGTGGCCGTCGAGGGCCGGGGAGGTGTTGGTCGGGGCGAGAGGATTTGAACCTCCGACCACCGCAACCCCATTGCGGTGCGCTACCAGGCTGCGCTACGCCCCGAGAATCGTGCTGTCGCCCGTCCCCCGCCCGATGGCGAAGGCCGGCGTGGAGTCGTTCTACTGCCGGAGAATACCCAGGATCTCCTCGAGTTCGATCCGCACCTGGCGGACGATCTGCCGGCTCTGCTCGCTGTCGCGCTTCGTCTCGCCGCTCGCGAGCTTCTGCCGCGCTCCGGCGATGGTGTACTCATGCTCCCACAGGAGGCTGCGGATCTGGCGGATGAGGATGACGTCCTGACGCTGGTAGTAGCGCCGGTTCCCCCGGCGCTTGATCGGCTTCAGGGTCGGGAACTCCTGCTCCCAGTACCGCAGCACGTGCTGCTTGACCGCGCAAAGCTCGCTCACTTCACCGATGGTGAAGTACCGCTTCGCCGGGATCGGCGGAAGCTCGCTATTTGCCGAGGGATCGAGCACCTGCCTCGACGCGGGTCTTCAGCTTGATCCCCGGCCGAAACGTCACCACCCGCCGGGCGGAAATCGTCGCGGACGCACCCGTCTTCGGGTTTCGCCCCGGACGCTCGGCCTTGTCGCGAAGGTCGAAGTTGCCGAAACCGGAGAGCTTCACCGGCTCGCCGGACTCGAGGGAAATGCGCAGCTCCTCGAAGAGATGGTCCACGAACTCCCGGGCTTCGCGCTTGTTGAGCCCCAGCTCGTTGAAGAGGCCCTCGGCCATATCGACCTTGGTCAGTGCCATCCTACCCCCTCAACTCGGCCCCGAATTCGGCTTCCAGCCCGTCGACGATGGCCTCGACGAATCCATCGACCTCGGTGTCATCTAGCGTGCGCGAATCGGACCGGAAGGTCAAGCCGATCGCGACGCTCTTCTTCCCCGCCCCGATCCCTTCTCCCCGGTACAGGTCGAAGACCGCCGAGTCGTTCAGGGTCGCGGGGGAGTTCCGGCGGACGCCGTCCAGCAGACGACCGACCCCGACCTCGTCGTCCACGACGACCGCGATGTCGCGACGCACGGAGGGGAAGCGCGACACGGGCGCGTACCCGGGGATCCGGGCGGCCGAGAGGGCGGCGAGCGCGATCTCGAAGACGAAGACCGGGGCGGGGAGGCCGAGCTCCCGGCGCACGCTCGGGTGGAGGGCGCCGATGAGACCTACCTGGTCATCACCGTCCCGGATCGCCGCGGTCTGCGTCGGGTGCAGGGCGGGATGGACAAATGGCGAGAAGGAGAATCGCGCCAGGTCTCCGGTGAGGCCGAGCAGGGCTTCGACATCGGACTTGAGATCGAAGAAGTCGATTTCCCGCGCCGCGCTCCCCCACTGCTCGGGGTCCGTCGGGCCCATCGCGACGGCCGCGATGCACCGCTCCTGGTCGACGTCCGCGACCTGGTCCCGACCTCGGTCGCCCCACTCTTGCACGTCCCCGATGCGGATCCGGAGCGAAGGGTCCCGCCGGAAGCGGAGCCCCGTCTCGAACAGGCGCACCCGGCGCTCCTGTCTGTTGACGTTGCGGACGAGCGCCCCGGCGAGTCCCATCCACAGATGCGTTCGCATCACGGAGAGCTCCGAGGAAATCGGATTCGCGAGACGGATCGGGGGAGTGTCCGGGTCGAGGAGCGACTGCAGCGCCGGGTCCACGAAACTGTAGGTCACCGCCTCCTGGTAGCCCCGGTCGACCAGCACCCGGCGGAGCCTTGACACCGGGACCCCGGACTCCGAATCGCTTCCGGGACGAACCGTGCCCTCGATCTCCTCCGCCGGCACCCGGTCGTAGCCCTCGAGGCGAACCACCTCCTCGATGAGGTCCTCCTCGATGGCGACGTCGAAGCGGCGGGCCGGGGGCGTGACCGACCAGCCATCCCCGGTCTCCGCGACCTCCATTCCGAGCCGCCGCAAGCCCGCGGCGACCTCATCGGCCGGGATCGTCATGCCGATCACGCGCTCGATCCGCTCCGCACGAAGCCCGATCGCCGAGGGCTCGGGAAGGTGGGATGCCTCCTTCGCGTCCACGACCGGCCCCGGCCGTCCGCCCGCGATGTCGATGAGAAGCCGGGTCGCTCTCTCGATGGCGTCCCGCTGGAGCGCGGGGTCGACGCCGCGTTCGAACCGGTGGGAGGCATCGGTGGCGAGGCGGTAGTGCCGCGGCTCGCCCATGAGATCGGAAGGGCTGAACCACGCGCCCTCGAGGAACACGTCCCGGGTCGACTCCGACACCGCGGTGTCGAGCCCGCCCATGATCCCGGCGAGCGCGACCGCGCGCCGGTGGTCGGCAATGACGAGGGTGGTGGGGCGAAGCTCGACCTCCCGTTCGTCGAGCAGGGTCAGACGCTCCCCGGCGCGCGCGCGGCGTACCCGGATGCCTCCCTCCAGGCGCTCGAGATCGAAGGCATGGAGGGGCTGTCCGAGCTCCAGCATGACGTAGTTGGTCACGTCGACGATCGGGGAGAGGGCCCGGACCCCGCACCTTCGCAGGCGCTCGCTCATCCAGAGGGGAGTCCGTGCGGCGGGGTCGACCCCCCGCACGACCCGGCCGACGTAGCGCGCGCAGCCCTCCGGGGCCTCCAGGGCAACCGGCAGGTCGTCGCCGATCACGGGCGCTACCGGTTCCGGCGCGGGGCCGCGGGCGGGAAGCCGGTTGATCGCCCCGATCTCGCGCGCGATCCCGGCGACCGAGAGACAGTCGCCGCGGTCCGGGGTCAGGCTGAGGTCGAACACCGAGTCGTCGAGTCCGAGCAGCGCGAAGACGTCCGCTCCCCGGGGCGCGTCCGGATCGAGCTCGACGATCCCGTCGTGCTCGTCGCCGAGCCCGAGCTCGCGCATCGAGAGCAGCATCCCCTCCGACGCAATCCCCCGGATCTTCGCGCGCCGGACCTTGACGCCGCCCGCGATTCGGGCCCCGGGCCGCGCCAGCGCCCCCCGCATCCCGGCCCGCGCATTCGGGGCGCCGCACACCACCTCGACCGGTTCGCCCGAGCCGTCGCTGACGACGCAGAGCTTCAGCCGGTCCGCGTTCGGATGCGGCCCGCTCTCCAGCACTTCCCCGACCACGACGCCGGAGAACCCGTCGCGGGAGGCGGCCGGCTCCACGGAGTCCACCTCCAGACCCGCCCGGGTAAGCTGCTCGGCCAGCTCCGCGGCGTCAACCCGCGGATCGACCCACTCCCGGAGCCAGCGCTCGTTGAACTTCATGCGCCGGCCGGCCTATCCGCCGCCCGCGAACTGGCGGAGAAAACGAAGGTCGTTCTCCATGAACAGGCGAAGGTCGTCGACCCCGTAGCGGAGCATCGTGATGCGTTCCGCTCCCATCCCGAAGGCGAAACCGGTGTACCGCTCGCTGTCGATGCCGACGTTCTCGAGGACGTTCGGATGGACCATGCCGCTGCCGAGGATCTCGAGCCAGCCGGTGTGGCCGCACACGCGGCAGCCCGCCCCCCGACAGATGACGCACTGGATGTCCACCTCGGCGGAGGGCTCGGTGAAAGGGAAGTAGGACGGCCGGAAGCGCAGCTCCAGGTCCGCCTCGAAGATGTGGCGGCAGAAAGCGGCGAGGATCCCCTTGAGGTTCGCGAAGTTCGCACGCTCGTCGACGACGAGACCCTCGATCTGCTGGAACATCGGGGTATGGGTGAGATCGGAATCGCAGCGGTAGACGCGGCCGATCGCGATCACCCGCAGCGGAGGCGGCTGCACCGCCATGACCCGGATCTGCATGTTCGACGTGTGCGTCCGGAGCAGGAGCCCGTCGTCGAAGTAGAAGGTGTCGTGCATGGCCCGGGCCGGGTGGTGCGCGGGAATGTTGAGGGCTTCGAAGTTGTGGAAGTCGTCCTCGATCTCGGGGCCTTCCACGATGTCGAACCCGAGGTGGCGAAAGAACGTCTCGATCCGTTCCAGGGTCCGGGTAACCGGGTGGAGGCCGCCGGCCCGCTGTCCCCGCCCGGGAAGGGTCACGTCGATCCGTTCCCCGCCGAGCTCGGCGTCCACCGCGGCCCGGGACAGCGTCTCGCGCCGGGCGCGCGCCGCCTCCGCGAGCGCGTTCTTGACCTGGTTGAGCGCCTGGCCGGCCGCCGGCCGCTCGGCGGCGGGGAGCGAGCCGAGACCCCGGAGTTGCTCGGTGATTACCCCCTGACGGCCGAGAAAACGAACCCGCAAGCTCTCCACTTCCTCGCGGGTCGCGGCCGCGTCCAGCGCGGCAAGAGCCTCGGCCTTGAGGTCTTCGATCTCGGTCAGCATGTCCGCGTCCGCCCGGGCCGGGCCGCGTGCTCGGGACGGAGCGGCGGCGCCGGTTCGGAGAAGTCCGGGCGGGAGGCCGCCCGGCGAGGTGTCTGTCTAGAGAGCCGCGGCGGCCTGGCGGGCGATGACGCCGAACGCCGCCTTGTCCTCGACGGCCAGCTCGGCCAGGACCTTGCGATCGATGGCGATGCCCGCCTTGTCGAGCCCGTTCATGAAACGACTGTACGACAGGCCGTGCTCGCGGGCCGCGGCGTTGATTCGGGTGATCCAGAGCGCCCTGAACTGGCGCTTGCGCTGCCGGCGGTCCCGGTATGCGTACTGGCCGGCCTTGATGACCGCCTGCCTGGCGACGCGATAGCTGCGGCTGCGCGCGCCGTAGTAGCCCTTCGCCTGCTTGAGGATCTTCTTGCGGCGGGCGCGCGACTGCACGGGGTTCCTTGCTCGGGGCATCGCCGTTTCTCCGCTCAGGCGTAGGGCAGCAGGCGGCTGACGCTCGGGGCGTCGGCCGGATCGATCAGGGCCGGCGAGCGAAGCTGGCGCTTTCGCTTCGGGGCCTTCTTGGTAAGGATGTGATTCCGGTACGACTGCCGGCACCGGAAACCGCCGTTCGCGGCACGCTTGAAGCGCTTGGCCGCCCCGCGGTTGGTCTTCATCTTGGGCATCGGTTTGTGGTTCCCTCGTTCCGCCCGTTTCGGTTCAGCCGGCCGCCGCCGCCTCGTCGCGAACCCCCTCGTCCGGGCCGGGGACCGGAGCGGCCGAAGCCGCGGGAGGCTCCCGCTCCGTCTCGGCGGGGTGCCGACGGCTCTGCCGGGCAACGGGTGGCTTGCGCGGTGTCATCACCATGGCGAGCCGGCGGCCCTCCAGCTTCGGAAACTGCTCGACCTTGGCCTCCTCTTCCAGGTCGCCCTCAATGCGCTGGAGCAGCTTGAGGCCCAGCTCCTGGTGGGCCATCTCGCGGCCCCGGAACCACAACGTCACCTTGATCTTGTGCCCGTGGTCCAGGAACCGCCGGAGGTTCCTCAGCTTGACCTGGTAGTCGCCGTCGTCGGTTCCCGGCCGGAACTTGACTTCCTTGATCTGGGTCTGCTGCTGCCGGCGGCGCGCCGCCTGTCTCTTCTTGCTCTGCTGGAACTGGAACTTGCCGTAATCCATCAACCGGCAAACCGGCGGATCGGCGTTCGGGGACATCTCGACCACGTCGAACCCCCTCTGCTCCGCTTCCGCCAGCGCCTCGTCCACCGAGACGATTCCAAGCTGGGTTCCGTCCTCGCCGATCAACCGGAGCCTTTCGGCCCGAATTTCGCCATTTACGCGATTACGCTTTTCCGCTGCGATGCCAGCTCCTCCAATGTCGCGATTCGCCTTCACCGCGCCACGCACGGTGCCACGCGCCGCCAAGCGGCGAATCATACTCACGCGATCCGGGATACTCAACCCTGCCGCGGAATCCGGCGCGGGTCGGGCCCGGCGCGAGGAGGCCGCGGTTCCGGCCGCCGCGAGGGCGGAAATCGCCCCGCGCCCCCATCCGGTGCATTGCCATCGCGCCCGCGTTTCGGTAGCCTGCGCGCCGCTCGCGGTCGGGGTCGGCATCGGCCTCGCCCTTTCCAACGTGCGCCTCCGGGTAACGAGGACCTCGCCATGCCGAACATCACCCTTCCGGACGGATCCGTCCGCCGCTTCGACTGGCCCGTGACCGGGCTCGAGCTCGCCGAGTCCATCGGGCGGGGCCTTGCCCGCGACGCGGTCGCGGTGCGGCTCGACGGCGCGCTCTCGGACCTCGCCACCGTCATCGAGGCGGACGCGGGTGCGGCCATCGTCACCCGTTCCGAGCCCGAGGGCCTCGATCTGCTGCGCCACGACGCGGCCCACGTGCTCGCGGAGGCGGTCAAGGAGCTCTGGCCCGAGACCCAGGTCACGATTGGCCCGACCATCGAGAACGGCTTCTACTACGACTTCGCCCGCGACGAGCCGTTCACCCCCGAGGACCTCGAGCTCATCGAGGGACGGATGCGCGAGATCGTGTCCCGCGACGAGCCGGTTCGGCGCGAGGTCTGGGAACGCGGCGCAGCGGTGGCGTACTTCCGCGGCATCGGCGAGGAGTACAAGGCGGAGATCATCGAGGACATTCCCGCCGGCGAGGCGATCACCGTCTATCGCCAGGGGGCGTTCGTCGATCTCTGCCGCGGGCCGCACCTTCCCTCCACCGGACGGCTCGGCACCGCGTTCAAGCTGACCTCGGTGGCGGGGGCCTACTGGCGCGGGGACTCGCGCAACCCGATGCTGCAGCGGATCTACGGCACCGCCTGGGCGGACCCGAAGGCGCTTCGCGCTCATCTGCGCCGGATCGAGGAGGCGGAGCGGCGGGACCACCGCCGCCTCGGGCGCCAGATGGATCTCTTCCACTTCCAGGAAGAGGCGCCGGGGGCGGTGTTCTGGCACCCGGACGGCTGGACCCTGTTCCAGGGTCTCATCGACTACATGCGTTCGCGACAGGACGCGGCCGGCTACCGCGAGGTCAACACCCCGGACATCATGGACCGGGCGCTGTGGGAGGCGTCGGGGCACTGGGAGACCTTCTCCGAGCACATGTACACCACCGAGACGCGGGACGACCGGGTGTTCGCGCTCAAGCCGATGAACTGCCCGGGGAGCCTCCAGGTCTTCAACCACGGGATCACGAGCTACAAGGACCTTCCGCTTCGCATGAGCGAGTTCGGGAAGGTGCACCGTTTCGAGCCGTCCGGCGCCCTCCACGGGCTGCTGCGGGTGCGCGCGTTCACCCAGGACGACGCCCACATCTTCTGCACCCCGGAGCAGATCACCGACGAGTGCCGGGGGGTGTGCGAGCTCATCCTGAGCATCTATCGCGATTTCGGCTTCGAGGACGTGCACATCAAGTTCGCCGACCGGCCGGAACGGCGGGTCGGATCGGACGAGATCTGGGACCGGTCCGAGGCGGCGCTCCGGGCGGCGGTCGAATCCACCGGGCTCGACTTCACCGTCAACCCCGGCGAGGGGGCCTTCTACGGCCCCAAGCTGGAGTTCGTCCTGCGCGACGCCATTGGGCGCGACTGGCAATGCGGCACCCTCCAGGTCGACCTCAACCTGCCGGAGCGGCTGGGGGCGGCCTACGTCGGCGAGGACGGCCGCAAGCACGTTCCGGTGATGCTCCATCGAGCCCTCTTCGGCTCGCTCGAGCGGTTCGCCGGGATCCTCATCGAGCACTACGCGGGCAACCTTCCTCTGTGGCTCGCCCCGGTGCAGGCGGTGGTGGCCACGGTGGTATCGGATGCCGACGACCACGCCCGCGAGTGCGCGCGCCGGCTGGAGGCGGCGGGCTTGCGGGCGCGGACCGATCTCCGCAACGAGACGATCTCCTACAAGGTCCGCCAGCACAGCCTCTCGAAGGCGCCCGCGATCCTCGTCGCGGGGCGCAAGGAGGCCGACGACGGCACGGTGACCGTGCGGCGCCTCGGCACCCGGCGCCAGGAGACCCTGACCGTCGAGGCGGCGGTCGACTCGCTCCTCGCCGAGTCGCAGGCCAAGGCGCCGCCGCCCGGGATCCGCCTCGACGAAGCCGCCGACTAGGGCGGGTTGCCGCCGTCAGCCGTCGCTCGGCGGCTCACGCCGAAGCAGCCGGAAAGAAAGGACGAAGGGGAAGGAAAGGGGTGGTAGGCGCGGCTGGGATTGAACCAGCGACCCCTACCATGTCAAGGTAGTGCTCTACCACTGAGCTACGCGCCTGGCCGCGGGGAAAGATACCGGTACGGGCACGCGCGGGCAATCCCCCTCCCCTCCGAAACCCGCCGGAATGCGGCGGCGGCCGACGCCGGCCGCAACCGCGCCGGCCGTGTTCAGCTCGCGAGCCCGAGTCCCGCGGACTGGAGCTGCTGGATCCGGTCCCGGATCCGCGCCGCCTCCTCGAACTCGAGATCGTCGGCGTGCTTGAACATCCGGCGCTCCAGATCCGCGATGTGCGCGTCGAGGTCATCCCGCCCGAGGGCGGCGTCCCGGACGTAGGCGTTCGCCGCCTCCACGAACTTCCGGGGGTTCGCGGCCGGCCCGTGGCGGGCGCCCTCCATGATGTCCATCACCGCCTTGCGGATGCCGCGCGGGGTGACGCCGTGCTCCCGGTTGTAGTCGACCTGGCGCGCGCGGCGGCGGTCGGTCTCCCCGATCGCGCGCTTCATGGAGTCGGTCGGCGCATCGGCGTACAGGATGGCCGCGCCGTTGATGTTGCGCGCGGCCCGTCCGATGGTCTGGATGAGCGAGCGCTCGGAGCGCAGAAACCCTTCCTTGTCGGCATCGAGGATCGCGACGAGGGAGACCTCCGGCATGTCGAGCCCTTCCCGGAGGAGGTTGATGCCGACGAGGACATCGAACTCGCCGAGACGAAGGTCCCGGATGATCTCGACCCGCTCGACTGTGTCGATGTCCGAATGGAGGTAACGCACCCGCACCCGGTGCTCCGCGAGGTACTCGGTGAGATCCTCGGCCATGCGCTTGGTCAGCACGGTGACGAGCACCCGCTCCCCCTCCGCGGCGCGCCGGTTGATCTCGCCGAGCACGTCGTCCACCTGGGTGATCGCGGGGCGGACCTCCACCTCCGGGTCCACGAGTCCCGTCGGCCGCACGAGCTGCTCCACCACGTCCCCGGACCGCTCCTGTTCGTAGGGCCCCGGAGTGGCCGACACGTACACCGTCTGGGGCGAGATGAGCTCGAACTCGTCGAAGCGAAGCGGCCGGTTGTCGAGGGCCGACGGAAGGCGGAACCCGTAGCGCACCAGGGTCTCCTTCCGCGACCGGTCTCCCCGGTACATCGCCCCGAGCTGGGGCACCGTCACGTGGCTCTCGTCGATGACGAGGAGGGACTCCGCCGGGAGGTAGTCGAACAGGGTGGGCGGAGGCTCACCCGGCGCCCGCCCGGAAAGGTAGCGGGAGTAGTTCTCGATCCCCTTGCAGTGGCCGATCTCCTGGAGCATCTCGAGATCGAAGCGGGTGCGCTGCTCCAGGCGCTGCGCCTCCACCAGCTTCTGCTCGGACTTGAGCTCGTGCAGCCGTTCCGCGAGCTCTTCCCGGATCTCGTCGATTGCGCCCACCACCGTGTCGCGCGGGGTGACGTAGTGGTTCTTCGGGTAGATGGTGTACCGCGGGATGGCGCCGGACACCTCTCCGGTCAGGGGATCGAAGCGCGAGAGGGCCTCGATCTCGTCGTCGAAGAGCTCGATCCGAATTGACTCGCGCTCCGACTCCGCGGGGTAGACGTCGATGACGTCGCCTCGCACCCGGTAGGTCCCCCGGCGGAGCTCGAGCGACGTCCGCGTGTACTGGAGCTCGGTGAGACGGCGCAGGAGCTCGCGCTGGTCGATCCGCCCGCCGCGCACGAGGTGAAGCACCATGGCATGGAACCGCTCCGGGTCGCCGAGGCCGTAGATCGCCGACACGGTGGCGACGATGACGGTATCCGCCCGCTCGAGCAGGGCCTTCGTGGCGGAGAGGCGCATCTGCTCCACGTGCTCGTTGATGGAGGCATCCTTCTCGATGTAGGTGTCGGTCGAGGGGATGTACGCCTCGGGCTGGTAGTAGTCGTAGTAGGAGACGAAGTACTCCACGGCGTTGTTGGGGAAGAATTCGCGCATCTCGCCGTAGAGTTGCGCGGCCAGGGTCTTGTTGGGAGCGAGCACCAGCGCCGGACGGCCGACCTCCTCGATGACCTTGGCCATCGTGAACGTCTTTCCGGACCCGGTGACGCCGAGCAGGGTCTGGTGTGCGAGCCCGGCGCCGATCCCCTCGATGAGACGCTCGATTGCGACCGGCTGATCGCCGGCGGCGGCGAAGTCGGAGACGACGGCGAGGGATCGAGAACTCATTGACGCACCCCGCGGGCTGTCGGGCGACCGATGCGGCGCGAACGATCCGGGTATTGTAACCCCGCGCACGGGGCTGGATTCGTGGGGCCGGATTCGTTGACCGTCTTCGGTACGCCGCGTAGCATACGCGGCCTCCCAATCCCCGGTAGCTCAGTCGGTAGAGCGGGTGACTGTTAATCACTAGGTCGGCGGTTCGAGCCCGTCCCGGGGAGCCAATGCAAACAAGGGCTTGGCGCTGCCTCGAATCGGCCGGCGTGCGCGGGCAACGTTCAGGCAGCGGCAAAGCGCATCGTGGCGGCAAGGGACATGTCTCATTCCGTGCCGCCGTCTTCGGGGGTGAGCGTTGCGGGCGTAAGCGCATCGAAGATGCCCGTGAAGTTTCCGCTCGAGCCGTCGGCTTCGGCGAAGTGCACATCGGTCGAGCCGACCACGCGGCGGGGGTTGCCGTCGACATCCGCCACGTTCGAGAACTGACCGCGCCACGTCCCGGCCGTTTGCGTGATTGTGCGCTCGGGATGCGTGACGGTGATCGCCGTATCCTCGAATGCGCCGGCAGCGTCGAAGGATGCGGCAAAGTGCAGGTCGTAGTCGGCCGGTGGCGCCGCGGGATCGGGTGCCCGCCAGGGCACGAACGGAGCGAGATGGCGGCCGGGTGCGGTCTCGATGGGCTCGAGACATCCCATGCAACCGATGAGGCGGTTGCCCTCGAAGTCGGCGGTCAACGAGACAGTTCCCGCGAACTCGGTGAACTCGGAAGATCCGGCCAGCTCGCCCCAGTCGCGGCCGTAGTTGTACGTGTACAGGCCGCCGGCGCCACCGACGTAGGTGGCCGTGCCGGTCAGGGGGAGGTCGGGCGGTCTGGCGGGGTCGAGCTCCGGGCCATCGAGAAAGACGCCGCGCGTGGCGTGATC
>JAJDXW010000323.1 GCA_022823045.1 Gammaproteobacteria bacterium | reverse complement strand
GAGCTCGAACCCGATGGGGTCCTGGATGTCGGCCATGTGGTGCTCCCGTGGTGCTCCGCCGGCTGCGGGGGTCGCGGCACGCCGAGCCGAGTTATAGGCGCATGGGCCACCTCATGGCAAGTGGAGCCGGCTGGTTGGGGTCGGGGCGGGTCCGATTCTCGACGCCCCGCGGCGGCCGGAACCGGGAGGAGGCCAGCTCCGATTCGACATTCGGCGGCGGCTCGGGCAAGCTCCGCATCCCCCGCTGCCCGCGAGCTCCACCACATGGTGCGGAACCAGGTCCCCTCCGAGGGCGACAAGCTCCTCGACCACATCGCCCACTGGGTTCCCGACCTCGACGCGGCAAGCGAGCCCCTCGAGTCGCTCGGATTCGTCCTCACCCCCTGGAGCGAGCAGCACGCATCCGCGCGGCCCGACGCGCCGGTCACCCCGGTCGGGTCCGCGAACCGGTGCATCATGCTGCGCTCCGGCTACCTCGAGATCCTCGCCCCCCTTGCCCCGACCTCCATCGGACGCGAGCTCCAGGCCGGCATCGACCGGTACGTCGGCGTCCACCTCCTCGCCTTCGGCTCCTCCGACACGAAGGCGGAACAGGCGCGCCTCGAAGCCCTCGGGTTCCCGCAGCGGCCGGTGGTGGCGCTCAGGCGCGAGGTGGAGACCGAGACCGGGGACACCGTCACGCTCCGCTTCACGGTCGGCCGCGCCGAGCTCGGCTCGATGGCCGAGGGGCGGGTCCAGTTCCTCACCCACCACACGCCCGAGCACCTGTGGCAGACGCGCTATCTCGGGCATCCCAACACCGCCGAAGACCTGGCCGAGGTCTGGATCGTGGTGGCGGACCTCGACGAGGCGGCCGCCCGCTATTCCGCCTACCTCGATCTCCCGGCCGGCCGAAACGGTCCGGGGACGGCGACGATTCGGATGTCGCGGGGCCGGGTGTCGCTGTTCACCGCCGAGGCGTTCCGGGAGCAGATCCCGGCGGCGGAAGTGCCGACCCTACCGTTCATCGCGGGCTACGGAATCGCGGTCGCGAACCCCGCGCGAGCGCGCGAGCTGGCCGACCGGGCCCCCGGGGTCGTGGTCAACGACACGCTGCCGCGTGCCTCCGGCGCCGATCCCGACGGCTTCGCCGCGGTGCTTCCGGGAAGCGCGGGAGGCACGCTGCTCTTCTCGCGATCGGGCGTACTGGGCACGGCGCACTGACCGCGGCGGGCGCCGTTTCGAGGGGGACGGCGGGCGAGAAGTCCTCGCGCCCCCGGGGTGATGGGTTCTCAAAACCCTTGACGGGGGCCGACACCGGGTGTCGAATGCCCCTCGACGGGCCGTTGAACCACGTAACTGAGCCTCTTCGCGTCGTGGCATGAATTCGGGCGGTACGGGGTGCCGCTGGCGGACCGTCAGGGGCCGCGCCACCTTCGGGCCGCGCGGCCTCTTTACGTCCGTCGCAGGTTCCCACGCCCCCGGGGTGACGGGTAGCGCATCGTCGGCCCGTGCACGGCCGCCGCTCCCCCGACCGCGCCGGACGGGCCGGCCGTGCGATCGGAGAGGGGAGGCGGTGCGGACGGTCAGGTGAGCTGGATGCGCCCGCCCCCCCGGATGGGGCCGCCGCCCGGCATCGGGCCGCCGCCGCCCCCCGGCACCGCCCCGGACGCGGGGACCACGATCTGCGACGCCTGCTCGCGCTGAAGCTCGCGCAGCTCGTCGACCATCCGGCGCACCGCCTTCTCCGCCTCCGGGCCGAACATGTCCACCGCTTCCTCGAGGTTGTCCGCCTCGAGCTCGAACTGGACGGGAAGCGGACCCATCGCGGAAAGGATCTGGGCCTGGCCCATGTAGAGGGTCGCCCGAGACACGTCCGGCGTCCCGTCGGCCTGGATCGGCGTCATCCGCCGGATGGTGCCGGCCGCGAGGTCGGTGATGACTTCTTCCAGATACAGGCGGTCGCGCTCCATCTTCAGGTTCTTGAGATCGCGCGCCGCCCCCTGCGGTTCGTTCGCCAATGTGGGCTCCTCGGCTGCCTTGGTCGGAACTCGCCGCAATATTCCACCGATTCTCGCGCTTCCACGGCGTCCTGGGGCCCTCGGGACGAAAATCGGTGGAATATCGCGGCGCCGGGGCGAAGGCTATTGTTTCGCTCGCCCGATGGCAACTTGCGCGCCGGACCGGCGCCCCGTCGGACCCGCCACACCGGGGCACGTTCGCGCCCGGCGCCCCCCGGCCTGCCCAACGCCACACCCGCGCCACGGTGGTTCATAATGCCCGTCCGGCCCCGCCGCTCCACCGCCGGACCGGGTGGCGGCGGTGGAGCATGCATCGCGCTGGCCCGGGCGCACCGATCCCAAGGGAGGATCCGACATGGCCAACGACGCAAACACCGCTTTCATCCTCCGCGACCAGGAGCACCTCATCCATCCTCTGCACAGCCCGGCAGCCCATGTCGGCGGCAAGGTCTGGGTCCGTGGCGAGGGTGCGGAGCTCATCGACGCGAACGGCGACCGCTACATCGACGGCCTCTCGGGCCTGTGGAACAACACCGCCGGCCACGGGTGCCGGGAACTGGTGGACGCCGCCGCGGCCCAGATGGCGGAACTCCCCTACGCGTCGGGCTACTCGGGGAGCACCAACCCGCGCGCCATCGAGCTCGCCGAGGGGCTCGCCGCGATCACGTACCCGAACATCAACCGCTTCTACTTCACCTCGGGGGGCGGGGAGTCGAGCGACAGCAACTTCAAGATGGCCCGCTACTACTGGAAGCTCCGCGGGAAGCCCGACAAGACCAAGGTCATTTCGCGCCAGTGGGGGTACCACGGAGTCACCCTCGCGGCCATGTCCGCGACCGGCATCACCGCGTACTGGCCGATGTTCGAGCCACGAGTGCCGGGCTTCGTCCACATTCCGTCCCCCTACCCCTACCGCTACGAAGCGCCGGCCGGCGAGAGCCAGGGCATCGCGGCCGCGAACGAGCTCGAGCAGGCGATCCTCCGTGAAGGGCCGGACACGGTGGCGATGTTCATCGCCGAGCCGGTCCAGGGGGCAGGCGGGGTGATCGTCCCGCAGGAAGACTACTTCCCGCGCATCCGCGAGATTTGCGACCAGTACGACGTGCTCCTCGTCTCCGACGAGGTCATCACCGGCTTCGGCCGCACGGGAAAGATGTTCGGCCTCGAGCACTGGGGGGTGAAGCCGGACATGATCCAGTTCGCGAAGGCGATCACCTCGGGCTACTTTCCGCTCGGCGGGATCGGGATCAGCGACGAGATCGCGGACGTCATGGACGCCGCGAACACCCCCTGGATGCACGCCTACACGTACAGCGCCCACCCCGTCGGGTGCGCCATCGGGGTCGCGATGCTCGGCATCATCGAGCGGGAGGGCTACCCGGAGATGGCCGCGCAGAAGGGCCGGCGCCTCCTCGTCCACCTCAAGGACGCGCTCGCCGACCACCCCCACGTCGGGGAGGTGCGCGGCCTCGGGCTCATGTGCGCCGTCGAGTACGTCAAGGACCGGGCCACCAAGGAGGACTTCGACGCCTCCGAGAACGTCGGCGCCCGCATCAACTCGGCGACTATCGACCGCGGGATGTTCTCGCGGGCGCGGGGCGACCTCTACTGCCTCGCACCGCCCGTCACCACCACCGAGGCCCAGCTCGACCGGATGGTGGACATCCTCGCGGACGCGACGCGCTCGGTCCTCGGTTAGACCGAACGCGGGAGGGACGGCCCCGGCCGGCCCGGCCGGGGCGGCGCCCGCCTACATCACCCGCTCGGCGATGCGCTCGAGGCGGGCGGCGGTGTCCGCCTCGCCCTCCATCGGCAGGACGAAGAGGATGCGGGTGACCCCCGCGTCCGCCCAGCGCGCGATCTCCGCCCGGTCCCGGCGGCATCCGAAGAGGGTGATGTCGATGGTCGCGGGGTCGCGGCCGTGCTCGCGCCACCCCTCCTCCATGCGGCGGCGCCCCTCCTCGACCATCTCCGGGGTCGACCACAGGTAGCGCGGCATCCAGCCGTTCCCCCACTCCGCGGCGCGGCGCGCGGCGAGCGCGAGCTCCCCCGCGATGAGGATCGGCGGATGCGGGCGCTGCACCGGCTTCGGCTCGACGATGACCTCCGGGAACCGCACGTAGCGCCCGTTGAACGACGACACCTCGTCGGTCCAGCACGCCTTCATCGCGGCCACGAACTCGCGCATCTGGGAGCCGCGCCGCTCCCAGTCCACGTTGAACACGTCGCCCTCCTCGCGCAGCCACCCCGAGCCGATCCCGAGCACGACTCGCCCGTGGGAGACCCGGTCGAGGGTCGCGATCGCCTTCGCGGCGAGAAGCGGCCGGCGCTCCAGGATGAGGCTGATCGAGGTGCCGAGCCGGATGCTCCGGGTGGCGCCCGCCGCCGCCGCGAGGCCGACGTAGGGGTCGACCATCATCCGGTACTCGTCGGGCAGGGGGCCGCCCCCCGGGTACTCCGACTCGAAGCGCTCCGGGATCACCGGGTGCTCGGGGAGGAAGAGCGACTCGAAGCCGAGGGCCTCCACCCGCTCCGCGAGCCTTGGCAAGGGCATGGTGGTGCGGGTCGCGAACATCATGACGCCGAGCTTCGGGAGCTGGCTCATCTCGGGTCCTCCGATCGGCAGGGTCGGTCGGGTCGTCGGGGTCGCGGGAACGGGAACGGGAACGGGACGGGTGGCCGTCAGGCCGCGAGCAGGCGCTCGGCCCAGGTCTCGACCCGGGCGAGGGCGTCCTCTTCCGGGCTCACCCTGAGGACCTGGAGCACCCGGTCCACCCCCGCGTCCTCGAGGCGCCGGTGCGTCTCGCGGTCCGGATGCGAGCCGAACATCGTCACCCGGAACGTCGAGAAGTCGCGCCCCGCGTCCCGGTAGAACGCCTCGATGCGCCGGCGCGTGGCCGCCACCTCCTCCGGGGTGACCCGCACGAAGCGGGGGATCCAGCCGTCCCCGTACTCCGCGATCCGTTCCGGGGCCCGCGCGAGCTCCCCCGCGACGAGGATCGGCGGGTGCGGGCGCTGCACCGGCTTCGGATCGCTCCACACCGGCGGGAAGTCGACGTACTCGCCGTGGAACTCCGCGAGCCCGTCGCGCCAGCACGCCTTCATGGCGAGGACGTGCTCGCGGACGTGGGCCCAGCGGCGGCGCCAGTGCACCCCGAGGATCTCGGCCTCCTCGCGCTGCCACCCCGCTCCCACGCCGAACTCGAAGCGCCCGTTCGACACGAGGTCGAGGGTCGCGACCTCCTTCGCGAGCACCAGGGGCTCTCGCTCCGCGGCGAGGACGATCCCGGTGCCGAGGCGGATGCGCTCCGTCGCCCCGGCCGCCGCCGCGAGGGTCACGAGCGGGTCCATGAGATGGCCGTAGCTCGGCGGCATCTCGCCACCCCCCGGGAACGGCGAGGTGCGCTCGACCGGCATGATCGGATGGTCGGGCACCCAGAGCGACTCGAAGCCGAGCTCCTCGACCCGCCGGGCGAGGGTCACCACGTCCGCCGTGTACGCGGTCGGCATGTAGAAGATGCCTACCTGCACGTCACCTCCTCCGTCTCCGTCGCTCCCGAGTCGCCGCCGTCACGCGCTCGCGTCCGCCGCTGCGGGGCACCGCGCTCCCGTTCGTTTCGATTCTAGCCCGGATATCTCACCAACTTTCGTCGCGAGGGCACGGCCCAACCGCGCTCCGCGGAGCAGGCGTGCCGGCCGGCCGGGCGGTGGTGCAAAATGGCCCCCGTCGGTTCGAAGCTCCCCGGAGGCGCGAAGGCGAGATGAAGATCAGGTCGGTGACCGCGACGTGGCTCCACGTACCCATTCCGGAGGAGCGCCAGCACCGCAGCGACTTCGGGCAGACCGCGTCGTTCGACAGCACCCTGGTGCGGGTCGAGACCGAGTGCGGTCTCGTCGGCCACGGAGAGGCGAAGGCGGCGGTCGGGAGCGCCGGCAACCAGCGCGCCCTCGTCGCCCTCGTCGAGCTGGACCTCGGCCCCATGATCGTCGGCGAGGATCCGCGGGACATCTCGCGGCTCTGGGACGTGATGTACAACGGGAGCCGCGCCCACTACGCGATTCGCCGCGGGCACGTGTTCCCCGCCCTCGGGCGCCGCGGCATCACCATGTCCGGGATCGGCGGCATCGACATGGCCCTGTGGGACCTCCTCGGCAAGTCCCTCGGGGTGCCGGTGTGGCGGCTGCTCGGGGGCCGCCGCCAGGAACGGATGCCGGCCTACGCGTCGGGCGGCTGGGCGCCCGCGGACCGGATCACCGAGGAGCTCCAGAGCTTCGTCGACCGGGGGAACTTCAAGGCGGTCAAGATGCGGGTCGGCACCGGCGACGGCGAGGTCGCGGACTCGGTGCGCCGGGTGAGGGCCGCGAGAGCCGGCCTCGACCCCGAGATCACCATCATGTGCGACGCGCACGGCACCTGGAACGTCGCCGAGGCCAAGCGTTTCTGCCGGGAGGTCGCGGAGTGCAACCTCGGCTGGTTCGAGGAGCCGGTCACCGCCGACGACAAGCGCGGCCTCGCGGAGGTGCGGGCGAGCACCGACATCCCGATCGCGACCGGCGAGAGCGAGTTCAACCGCTTCGACTTCCGGGACCTCGCCGAGCTCCGGGCGGCCGACGTGTTCCAGCCGGACCTCTCGATCGCGGGCGGGATCACCGAGGCGATGCGGATCGAGGCGCTCGCCTCGGCGTACCAGGTCCGCTTCGCGCCGCACCTCTGGGGCGGGGCGTGCACCTTCGCGTCCGGCCTCCACGTCGCCGCGGTGGCGTCGACCGGGTTCATCATCGAGTACTCGCTCGGCGCGAACCCGATGCTCCACGAGCTCGCCCACGAGGACTTCACGGTCGAGGACGGGCACCTCGAGATCCCGGACCGGCCCGGGCTCGGCCTCACCATCGACGAGGACTTCGTCGCCCGCTACCGGGTGGCGTAGCGCGCCGCGCGGACCCCGCCCCGGACGCGCCCGCGACGGACCGGCCCCGACCGAACCGAACCGACCCGCACCGCCGAAGCACCACCGAAGATGCAGACCATCAGCCAGATGCTCGCCGAGGTCCGGCGACGGACGCCGGGGGCGACGGCGGTCGCGTACCGGGGCGGACGCATCACCTTCGCGGAGCTCGACGGGGCGGCGCGCCGCGCCGCGCGCGGGCTTTCGGAGCTCGGCGTCGGGCACGGCGACCGGGTGGCCCTCTGGCTTCCGAACTCCCCCGCGTACCTCGTCCTGTGGCTCGGCGCGGCCCGCCTCGGCGCGGTCACCGTCGCGGTCAACACCCGCTTCCGCGCGGTCGAGGTGGCGGACATCGTGCAGCGCTCCGGGGCGAAGGCGCTCGCCCTGTGGCCGGGGTTTCGCGGCATCGCGTTCCTCGACATCCTCGGGGAGATCGACCGGAGCGCCCTCGAACGCCTGGAGACCCTGCTCATCTACGAGGAAGCGGAGGGAGACGGGGCGGACGGGGCGGCCGGAGGCGCGGGGACGGCCGCGGCGCCTCCTGCCCTCCCCGCCTCTCTCGCCCATTGCCGCCGGGTCCCCTTCCCGGACCTTCTCGAGCGCCCGCCCCTCGACGAGGACCGGGCCGCCCCCGGCGACGGGGCCAACATCTTCACCACCTCCGGCACGACGCGCGCCCCCAAGTTCGTGGTGCACAGCCACGGGAGCGTCACCGCCCACGCCCTCGCGGTGGCCCGCAAGCTCGGTTACGCGGCAGACCCCGTGGGGGGCGCTCTTGGAGCACTGCCGCTATGCGGAGTGTTCGGCTTCTGCCAGACCACCGCCGCCCTCGCCGCGGGGAGCACCCTCGCCCTCACGAGCGCGTTCGACGCGGCGGAAGCGGTGCGGCTCGTCGACGAGCACCGGGTGCGGTGCCTCAACGTGACCGACGACATGGTGCTCGCGATGCTCGACGCCACCCCGCGCGAGGTCGCGCTCCCGACGGTGGAGGCGTGCGGGTACGCCGCGTTCACCGCAAAGCCGGACGAGCTGCTCGCGCGGGCGAAGGCGCGGGGGCTCCCCCTCGTCGGGCTCTACGGGATGAGCGAAGTCCAGGCCTTCTTCGCGCGCCAGCCCCTCGACGCCACCCCCGAGCGGCGCCTCCTCGGCGGCGGCATCCCAGTCGACCCGGCGGGACGAGTCCGCGTCCGCGACCCCGAGTCGGGCCGCCTCCTCGCGGCGGGCGAGGCGGGGGAGATCGAGATCGCGGGGCCGAGCCTCATGCGCGAGTACTACGGGAATCCGGACGCGACCCGGGAGACGATCTCCGAGGACGGGTTCGTCCGGTCGGGCGATCTCGGCCATCTCACGGAGGACGGCGGGTTCGTCTACCTCGCGCGCATGGGCGACGCCATGCGGCTCGGCGGGTTCCTGGTGAGCCCGGCCGAGATCGAGGGCCAGCTCAACGAGCACCCGGCGGTGCGCGGCGCGCAGGTCGTGGAGGTGGACACCGAGCGCGGTCCGCGTCCCGTCGCCTTCGTCGTCCCCGGCCCGGACGGCGGCTTCGACGAGGAGGCGCTCCGCGAGCACTGCGGGCGCTCCCTCGCCCGCTTCAAGGTGCCGGCGCGGATCTTCGTGGTGGACGAGTTCCCCACCACGATGAGCGCGAACGGAACCAAGATCCGGCGCACCGAGCTCCGCCGCATGGCGGAGGCGCGCCTCGCCACAAGCCCCGTCCGTCCCGGCGCGTAGCCTTCGCGCCGGCGCACCTCAAAGGCTACCCAGCCGAGCGAGGGGATACGGATACGTCCGAGCCATGGAGACCAGTTCACCCAGCACCGAAGCGGCAGCCGTCCGGGGGTCGGGCGACGGCGTCGTGCGGATTTCGCTTGCGGATGCGGAGGTGGAGTACCGGCAGGGGTTCTTCGGTCCGGACGAGGCGCTGGAGTTGTTCGATGGGCTGCGCGCCGAGATCCGGTGGGAACGGCACCGGGTCCGGATTCGGGGGCGGGAGGTCGACTGCCCCCGCCTCTCCGGGTGGGAAGGCGACGCGACCTACGCCTACTCCGGGATCACCCTCCGCCCCGCGCCGTGGACTGCGCGGGTCGCCGCCGTCCGCCGGCAGATCGAGGCCGCTACCGGGGAAATGTTCAACAGCGTGCTCGCGAACCTTTACCGGGACGGGAGCGACCGCCTCGGCTGGCACGCGGACGACGAGCCGGAGCTCGGCCCCGCCCCGGTCATCGCGTCGGCGAGCTTCGGGGCGCCCCGGCGGTTCCTCCTCCGCCCGAAGCGGGGCGGCGGGGCCTCCGTCCCCATCGTCCTCGAGCCGGGCTCGCTCCTCGTCATGCGCGGCCCGACCCAGCGGCACTGGCTGCACTCGGTCCCCCCGACTCGAAGGCCCGTCGGACCGCGCATCAACCTCACGTTCCGCCGCATCCTCGCGTGATGGAAGCCGTTGCTCCCCTCCGGGGACCGTGATGCAATAGGGTGCGCCCGGCGACTCCCCCGGCCGTCGGCCCGCGCCCGGCGACACGGGACAGGGGCTGTCGGCGGCGGGGTGCACGCGAAACGCGGAAGTCAGGATTCAGCCACGAGGCAGAGCGATGGACTACCGGCACATCTCCGTCGACCCCCTTACCCCGACGATCGGGGCCGAGATCTCCGGGGTCGACCTCCGCGAGCCGCTCGACGACGCGACGTTCGAGGAGGTCCACGGCGCCCTCGTCGCGCACGGGGTCGTCTTCTTCCGCGACCAGGCCATCGACCACGAGCAGCACCTCGCCTTCGGGCGGCGCTTCGGGCCGCTCCACGTCCACCCCGCCGCCCCCTGCGTCGACGGCAACCCCGAGCTCATGCTCATCCACACCGACGCGAACTCCACGCGGCAAAACGGCGAGGACTGGCACAGCGACGTCTCCTGCGACGAGGAGCCGCCGATGGGCTCGGTGCTGCACCTCCACCGGATACCGGAGTCGGGCGGCGACACCCTCTTCTCGTGCATGTACGCGGCGTGGGAGGCCCTCTCGGAGCCGATGAAGGCGCTCCTCGCGCCGCTCGAAGCCCGCCACGAGTCGGCGCACCTCTACGACGGGGTGAACGGTCGGGGGCTCTACGGCGACGCAACGGTGCGGCGGCGCAACGAGTGGCCGAGCGCGGTGCACCCGGTGGTCCGGACCCACCCCGTCTCGGGGCGGCCCGCCCTCTACGTCAACCGGATCTTCACCCGGCGGATCCTCGGGGTCACCGAGCGCGAGAGCCGCGCCCTCCTCGACTTCCTCTTCGAGCATGTCACGAACCCGCACTTCCAATGCCGCTTCCGCTGGCGCGAGCACTCGGTCGCGTTCTGGGACAACCGCTGCGTGCAGCACCACGCGATGTGGGACTACTACCCCGAGACCCGCACCGGCACCCGGGTGACCGTCGCCGGGGACCGCCCCTTCCGCTGACCGCACGGCCCCCCGGCCGGAATCTCACGTAAGGAAGAGCAGGCGCCCGGTGCAAGAAGACCGCGTCCGTTCCAATGCTCGTCCCGGCGGCGATTCGGCCTCGAACGAATCGACCGGACGTTCTCCGGCTCGCCCCCGGCCAGGGCGAGCCTGTGGACCGGAAGCCGACCCGGTGGTCGAGGCGTACAAGCGCGACGTCGATCGCACCCTGCTCCGCGAGAATCTCCGTCGCTCGGTAACCGAACGGGTCGCGAACCTGGTCGCCCTCAACCGGCTGGCCGAGGAAGCGCGGCGAGCGGGAGCTGCCCTGAAGAACAAGCCCGCAACGGAGACTTCTGGCCCACCGTCTCCCGAGATTTGTTTGAAGGATGAAGTTTCAGGCTTGAAATAGTTTCAGGATCGGCGCAGACTGCTCCCCGGCGTTTCGGCACCCGGAGGGGCGCCCATGAACATCGCCTGTCTCGGCGGGGGGCCCGCGGGCCTTTACTTCGCGATCAGCTTGAAGCTTCGCAACCCCGCCCACGAGATCACGGTGTTCGAACGCAACGCCCCGGACGACACCTTCGGCTGGGGGGTGGTCCTCTCCGACGAAACGCTGCGGAACCTCGCCGCCAACGATGCGGTGAGCGCGGCCGCGATCCACAGCCACTTCGCGTACTGGGACGACATCGCGGTCTGCATCCGGGGCGAGCGCATCGTGTCGACGGGCCACGGGTTCTGCGGCATCGGGCGCCGCCGCCTCCTCGAGCTCCTCCAGGAGCGGGCCGCCCGTCTCGGCGTTCACCTCCGGTACGAGACGAGGGCCGACGACCCGGCCCCGTTCGCGGAGGAGTTCGACCTCGTCGCCGCCGCCGACGGGCTGCACTCGCGTACCCGCGAGGCGTGGCGGGAGCACTTTCGCCCGCGGGTCGACCTTCGCCGCTGCAAGT
This sequence comes from Gammaproteobacteria bacterium, assembly GCA_022823045.1. Taxonomy (GTDB): domain Bacteria; phylum Pseudomonadota; class Gammaproteobacteria; order HK1; family HK1; genus JAJDXW01. The sequence continues at coordinate 13,177 of JAJDXW010000323.1, read as the reverse complement.
TCGTGTGGCTCGGCACCCACCAGAAGTTCGACGACGCATTCACGTTCCTCTTCGAGGAGACCGAGCACGGCTGGGTATGGGCGCACGCCTACCAGTTCGACGCGCGCACCGCCACCTTCATCGTCGAATGCTCGCAGGCCACCTGGGAGGCGTTCGGTTTCGAGGCGATGAGCCAGGCCGAATCGGCGGCGACCTGCGAGCGGATCTTCGCCGCCCATCTCGGCGGGCATCCGCTCATGAGCAACGCGACCCACCTCCGGGGCTCGGCCTGGCTCAACTTCCCGCGCGTGCTCTGCGAGAAGTGGTCGCACCGCAACGTCGTCCTGCTCGGAGACGCCGCCGCCACCGCCCACTTCTCGATCGGCTCCGGAACCAAGCTCGCGATGGAGGGCGCGGTGGCCCTCGCCCAGGCCCTGGTCGAGGAGCCGAACGTGGAGGCGGCGTTCGCGGCCTACGAGAAGCTCCGCCGCGTCGAGGCCCTCCGCCTTCAGTCCGCCGCCCGCAACTCCCTCGCCTGGTTCGAGGACGTCGAGCGCTACCTCGACCTCGACCCGGTGCAGTTCAACTACTCGCTGCTGACCCGCTCGCAGCGGATCAGCCACGAGAACCTCCGGCTCCGCGACCCCGCGTGGCTGCGGAGCGCGGAGAGCTGGTTCCAGGCGCGGGCCGGCGCCCCGCGCGCTCCGGTCCGCCCCCCGATGTTCGCGCCCTTCACCCTGCGCGACCTCCGGCTCGAGAACCGGGTCGTCGTCTCGCCCATGGCGCAGTACAAGGCGGTGGACGGCGCCCCCGGGGACTGGCACCTCGTCCACTACGCCGAGCGGGCCAAGGGCGGAGCGGGCCTCGTCACCATCGAGATGACCTGCGTCAGCCCCGAGGGCCGGATCACCCCCGGCTGCACCGGGCTCTACGCGGACGAGCACACCGCGGCCTTCAAGCGGATCGCGGACTTCGTGCACCGGGAGACGAAGGCGAAGATCTGCTGCCAGCTCGGGCATTCCGGACCGAAGGGCTCGACCCGGCTCGGCTGGGAGACGATGGAAGCCCCGCTCCCGGACGGCAACTGGCCGGTGATGGCCGCCTCCCCGGTCCCCTGGTCTCCCCGGAACCAGACCCCGCGGGAGATGACCGAGGACGACATGGAGCGGGTGACGGCGGAGTTCGTCGACGCGGCCCGCCGCGCGGAGGAGGCGGGCTTCGACATGCTCGAGCTCCACTGCGCCCACGGCTACCTCCTCTCCTCGTTCATCACCCCGCTCACGAACCGGCGCGAGGACCGTTACGGAGGCAGCCTCGAGAACCGGATGCGCTTCCCGCTTCGCGTCTTCCGGGCCGTCCGCGCCGCGTGGCCGGCGCCGAAGCCGATGTCGGTCCGGATCTCGGCCAACGACTGGGTGGGCGACGAGGGCGTCACCCCGGAGCTCTCGGTGGAGGTCGCCCTCGCCTTCAAGCGCGCGGGGGCGGACATCTGCGACGTGTCGGCGGGGCAGACCTCGACCCGTGCCCGACCCGTGTACGGGCGCATGTTCCAGACCCCGTTCGCGGACCGGATCCGCAACGAGGGCGACATGGCGACGATGGCGGTCGGGAACATCTACGAGGCCGACCACGTCAACTCGATCCTGCTCGCGGGCCGGGCGGACCTCGTGTGCCTCGCCCGCCCGCACCTCGCGAACCCCTACTGGACCTTCCACGCGGCGGCGGCCCTCGGCGACCGCGAGGTCGAGTGGCCCCTGCCCTACCTCGCGGGCCGGGACCAGCTCCGGCGCCTCGCCGAGCGGGGCGAAGCGGCGGGTCCGGCGACGGCCACGGCAAGGGGGGCCTGAACCGTGGCATCCCTCGAAGGCAGGCACGCGGTGGTCACCGGCGCGGGCACCGGGATCGGGGCGGCGATCGCGGAGGCGCTCGCGGACGAAGGCGTCCGGGTGACCCTCGTCGGGCGGAGACGCGACGTGCTGGAGCGCCTCGCCGCCCGGTCACCCGAACGCCTGCATCCGGCGCCGGCCGACGTGACGGACGACGCCTCGCTCCGCGCCGCGTTCGCGCGGGCGGGACGCGAACGGGGCCCCGTGAGCATCGTCGTCGCGAACGCCGGGGCAGCCGCGAGCGCCCCCTTCTCGCGACTCGACCCGGGGATGTGGGCGGAGATGCTCGAAGTGAACCTCACCGGCTGCTACCGCACCTTCCGGCACGGCCTCGCGGCGATGGAGCGCGGGGCCGGGTGGGGGCGGCTCGTCGCGGTCGCGTCCACCGCGGGCCTCAAGGGCTACCCCTACGTCGCCGCCTACTGCGCGGCGAAGCACGGGGTCGTGGGACTTGTCCGCGCCCTCGGCGTCGAGCTCGCGAGGACCGGGATCACGGTGAACGCGGTGTGCCCGGGGTTCACCGAGACGCCGCTTCTCGAGCGGAGCGTGCGAACGATCGTCGCGCAGGGCACGATGAGCGACGAGGAGGCCCGCGCGGCGCTCGCCTCGGACAGTCCGATGGGCCGGTTCATCGAGCCCGGGGAGGTCGCCCGGGCCGTCCTCTGGCTCTGCGGGCCGGGCTCGGACGCGGTCACCGGCCAGAGCGTCTCGGTGTCCGGGGGGGCGACGTGGTGAGCGCCGCGAGGACTCCTGCCTCGCCGAAGATTCCTGCCTCGCCGACGCCGGGGGACGCCAAGGCGCGGCTTCGCCTCTGGATCCGGATGCTCCGCCTCACCCGGGCCATCGAGTCGGAGCTTCGCGAGAACCTGCGGACGGAGTTCTCGGCCACCCTCCCCCGCTTCGACGTGATGGCCGCCCTCCATCGCTTCCCCGACGGCATGATCCTCTCCGAGCTCTCGCGCTACCTCATGGTGTCGAACGGCAACGTGACCGGCATCATCAACCGCCTCGTGAGCGACGGCCTCGTCGAGCGCACCCTCCGGGATGGAGACCGCCGCACGTCGGTGGTCCGCCTGACGAAGCGGGGCGTGAGGAACTTCGAGTCGATGGCGGGCGCGCACGAGTCGTGGGTGAACGAGATCTTCACCGGCCTCTCCCCCGGAGAGGCGGAGCGGCTTGCCGCCCGGCTCAAGCAGACCGGCATCTACCCGAGGACCGCGCCGTGAGCGCCGCCCCGGCTCGAAACGGAGGGAGGACGGCGTGACGACGACCCTCGGGCCGACGGCCCACATGGACACCTTCGCCCGCGACAACCTGCCGCCGGCCGACGAGTGGCCGGACCTCCTGCCCGGCCCGGTGGACTACCCGGAGCGGCTGAACGCCGCCGTCGAGCTCTCCGACCGGATGGTCCAGGCGGGCTTCGGCGACCACGTGGCCCTCATCGGGCACGGCCGGCGCCGCACCTACAAGGAGCTCACCGACTGGACCAATCGCCTGGCCCGAGCCCTTCGCGACGACTTCGGCGTGAAGCCCGGCAACCGGGTGCTGATCCGCTCCGCCAACAACCCGGCGATGGTCGGGTGCTGGCTCGCGGCCACCAAGGCCGGGGCGGTGGTGGTGAACACCATGCCGATGCTGCGCGCCGGGGAGCTCGCGAAGGTTGTCGAGAAGGCCCGGGTCCGGCTCGCCCTCTGCGACACCCGGATGATGGACGAGCTCGTCGCCTGCTCGAAGGCGAGCCGGTTCCTCGAGCAGGTCGTCGGCTTCGACGGCACCGCCAACCACGACGCGGAGCTCGACCGCATCGCCCTCACCAAGCCGGTCCGCTTCGACGCCGTCACGACCGGCCGCGACGACGTCGCCCTGCTCGCCTTCACCTCGGGGACCACCGGAGAGCCCAAGGTCACGATGCACTTTCACCGCGACCTGCTCTCGATCGCGGACGGTTACGCGAAGGAGGTGCTCGGGGTCACCCCGGACGACGTCTTCGTCGGGTCGCCGCCCCTCGCGTTCACCTTCGGGCTCGGCGGCCTCGCGATCTTCCCGCTTCGCTTCGGGGCGGCCGCCGCCCTGCTCGAGGAGGCGACCCCGCAGAACATGGTGGACCTCATCGAGCGGTACCGGGCAAGCATCGTGTTCACCGCGCCCACCGCGTACCGCGCCATGCTGGACGCGATGGACGAGGGGGCGGACCTCACTTCGCTCCGTCTCGCGGTGTCCGCGGGGGAGACCCTGCCCGCCCCGGTGTTCGATGCATGGACCTCGCGTACGGGGAAGCCCATCCTGGACGGCATCGGCACCACGGAGCTCCTCCACATCTTCATCTCCAACCGCATCGGCGAGGCGGAAGCGGGCTCGACCGGCACCCCGGTGACCGGGTACGAGGCACGCATCGTCGGCGAGGACGGCGAGGAGCTGCCCGACGGCGAGGTCGGGCGCCTCGCGGTCCGCGGCCCGACCGGCTGCCGCTACCTCGGGGGCGAGCAGCAGGCCGGGTACGTCCGGGGCGGCTGGAACCTGACGGGCGATGCCTTCCGGCGCGACGAGCGGGGACGGTTCCACTTCGCGGCGCGGGTCGACGACCTCATCGTTTCGGCCGGCTACAACATCGCGGGGCCCGAGGTCGAGGCGGCGCTCCTCGCCCATCCGGACGTGGCGGAGTGCGCGGTGGTCGGCGCCCCGGACGAACGAAGGGGGCAGATCGTGGTCGCGCACGTGGTGCCGCGCGAAGGCGCCGCGCCCGGCGACGACCTCGCCGAGCGCCTCAAGGCCCACGTCAAGACATCCATCGCGCCCTACAAGTATCCTCGTGCGGTGCGGTTCACGGGCGCCCTTCCGAAGACCCCGACGGGAAAGATCCAGCGCTTCCGGCTGAAGGACGGCTGATCGGAGCGGGCGCCGGCCCCGCCGGCCGCACTACCCGTGCCGGCCGCATGTGGCGCTCATGCGCCTGCGCCGCCACCTTCCCGCGCAGAGAGGAGAACCCTGTTCATGGCCGACATCCACCAGCCGCTACACCCCTCGCACTGGCGTCGCCCCAAGGGCTACGCGAACGGCATCGCCGCATCCCCCGGGCGTACCCTCTTCCTCGGCGGGCAGGTCGGATGGAACGCCGAGCAGGAGATCGAATCGGACGACTTCGTCCGCCAGGTCGAGCGCACGCTCCGCAACATCGTCGAGATCCTCGCCGAGGCCGGGGCGGGACCGGAGCACCTCGTCCGCCTCACTTGGTTCGTGACCGACAAGCGCGAGTACCTGGACAGCCTCCCGGGCATCGGGGCGGCCTACCGCGAGGTCATCGGGCGGCACTACCCCGCCATGAGCCTGTTCCAGGTCGTGGGGCTGGTCGATGATCGGGCCAAGGTGGAGATCGAGGCGACGGCGGTCGTGCCGTAGGCCGGCCGGCCGCACCGCGGGTTCGTCCGGGGCGGCTCGCCCGCCTCCGGCGCCTCGATCACCGAGGTGCCGCCCCCATTCAGCGCCGTTCGACCCGGCGCGGGTCCGGAGGCCTGGACCGGTCACGCGGAGTCGGGAGGTCGTTGCCGCGCCGTTAGCCCGGCGGATCAGGAGAGGTCGATGGCGTGGCGCTTGAGGTCCGAGAACGCGACGATCTCGAGAGTCGTGGCATGGGTCGCTCGCAGCACCACCCTCGGGGCTGCCCCCGCCTCCAGCGCCTCCTGCCAGCGCGCCGCGCACAGACACCACTGGTCGCCCGGGCGCAGCCCCGGAAAGCCGAACTCCTCGCGCGGGGTCGAGAGGTCGTTGCCGCGAGCACGGGAGAACTCGAGGAACTCGCGCGTCACGCGGGTACAGACGGTGTGGCGGCCGAAATCCTCGTCCGAGGTGTTGCAGCAGCCGTCTCGAAAGAAGCCGGTGAGGGGATCCTCCGAGCAGGACTCGATCGGCTCTCCGAACACATTCGTCGCCGGGTCCATCAACATCCTCCTCTCCCGCTCCACGCATCGATCGCCGCCCCCGCCACCAAGGCGCCCCGCTTTCGTCGCGCCGGCGGAATCTACACCATGTTCCCGATCCGTGGCGCGCGGCTCGACCGGGTTCCCGATTCCGCGCCATCCTCATCCGGCTTTCTCACCCGAAGCCAGCCGCCGCACCGGTCCGGGACCGGGCATTCATCGAAGGCGAACCGCCGCAAGCGCAAGGAAGCTCCGCACTGCGTCTCATTCCGCACCGGGGCGAGCGCGCCGCCTCCAGCCGCGAAGTCGGACCCGCGGACCCCGCCCCGGTTGCGGCGGGGCGCAGATTCCGACCGGGTCCTCAAGCCGCTTCGAGCGGGGTGACGAGCTCCGTGCCGGGGCCGACGATCCCGCCCGGCCGATCCACGGACCCGCGCGGCCCGTGCCGCTCGTAGAACCAGTGCGGCAGCGGACGTCCGTCCCGGCACTTCAGCCAGATTCGAAGCAGGTGGCGCTTGCGCTCGGGCTCCGGATGGTCCTCGTAGGCGGATCGGGTGTGAAACGTCACGTGGCTGTTGATGAACTGGATGTCGCCGGGGCGAAACCCCATGGAGAAGTGCCGCTCCTCGGCGATTCGCTGCACCTCCGCGATCGCCTCGCGTTGGAGCTCGGTCTTTCGCGGCACCCCCGGGAAGCGTTCGACCGACCCGATGTAGGTGGGCTCGATGCTTGCCGAGAACCAACCGTCGTGGACGTTGAACACCGGAATGGCGTACCACTCGTCCATGCCCGGCGGAACCTCGCCGCGGCGGTCCCGGTAGATGGGCTGCGCCAATGCCTCCACGAGGTCCGGGCGGCGCTCGAGCAGATCGTTGTAGACGGCGACGGACGAGATGATGGTGCTCTCTCCCCCCCGCTTCGCCGGGTGCAGGCAATAGAGCCCCGCGAGGTCGCAGCAGTCGACGTGGTAGGGCATCGCTTCGCGCGAGTAGGGCCCGCGCTGTAGCACGTTGCTGCGTGTCTGGCCGATGTCCTTGACATGGCCGAGCACGTGGCCCTTCGCGTTCTGCGGGAGCGCCTCGTCGCCGAGGTGCATTGCGATGCCCCAGAATGCGACGGCGGCCCGGCGCCGGTCGGCGAGGTCGATGTCGAGCCCCCGGAGCAGCACGAAGCCCCGGCCGTAGAGCAGCTCGGCGCGGACCTCGGCGAGCTTCGGCCCGAACCCGGGGAGGGCGAACGCATCCCGGTCGATCGCGAAGAGGTCGAGACCCCGCGCCACCACCTCCTCCACCGCGTCGTGGACCTCGGCGCGTTCCCGTTCGGTCAGCGTGTGGAGCCAGGCGTCCGTCGCCGCCATCTCGTCGGCCGTCCATCCGGCCGGATCGCGGGACGGGCGCATCAGCAGGTCGGACCCGGCCCCTCGAGAACTGCCCATGGTCTTCGCCCCCTCCCGCGGTGCGCGCCGTCGCGGCGACAGGAGGCGTGAGGATAGCGGAATTGCCGAGCCCCGGGCGCCGCGCACTTGACCCGCGACCCCGGACGGGATGTGATCGGCTCGGCGACAGCGCAGATCTCGCCTCCGAGAGGCGAAGGTAGGGACATCGTGAAGAGACTTCGCTTTCTTGCCCTGGCGGTCGCGCTCGCGTGCGCCGCCCCTCCCGCGTTCGCCCAGAGTCCTTTCGGGGCGGTCGTGCTCGGCCGGATCTCCGGCGGCGAGCCCTCGTGGGGCCTCGCCTGGAGCGCGCGCGGATACGACGAGGCCGGCGAGCGGGCCCGCGACGAGTGCTACGAACGTGGTGCGGCGGCCTGCCTCATCGTCGGATACGCTCGCGCATCGTGCGGCGCGTTGGCCGTCGATGCCGGGAACGGCCACGGCGCGGCGTGGGGCGAGTCGCTCGAATCCGCCGAGAGGGCCGCTCTCTCGGCCTGCCGCGCCCCTGGCCGCACCTGTCGAATCGTCGTCTCCCGATGCGCGGAGTGAACCTCCGGCGCCGAGGCCGAGCCGCCGCTCGCCGCGTCGGCCGCCGGGCACGTCGAACGGCACGCACCATGACCATGAATCGGGACCAGCTTCGATGACGTACGAGTACCCGGAGGCGGAAGGAAAGCTCCGCGCGCAGCTCGCCGGACTGTTCCGGATCAGCGCCCATCTCGGCTGGGAGGACTCGTTCAACACCCATTACACGGCAAGGGTGCCGGACACGAACCCGCCCCGCTTCCTGATGAACCCGTACGGGGTTCGCTTCGACGAGATGAAGGCTTCCGACCTGGTGACCGTCGACCTCGATGGCAACGTGGTCGAGGAAACGGAGTATCCGGTCAACGAGGCGGGCTTCGTCATCCATAGCGCAATCCATCGCGATCGGCACGATGCGCACTGCGTGATCCATACCCACACCCACGCGGGCATGGCGGTCGCCGCGCTGGCGCACGGCCTGTTGCCGATCGGCATCTTCGCGCTCGGCTTCCACGAGAGCGTCTCCTACCACGATTTCGAAGGCGGGAGCGGCCGGCACAACATGAGCGAGCGCGAACGCCTCGCGGAGAGCCTCGGGCCGACGAACAACGCGATGATCATGCGAAACCACGGTCTGCTGACCGTCGGCGCCTCCGTCCCCGAGGCATTCGTCTGGATGTTCCGCCTGAACCGGGCCTGCGAGGTGCAGGTGCTGACCCACGGGTCGGGCGGGGAGTACGTGATGCCGAGCGCGGAGGCGGCCGCGAACACGGCAACCGCGACCCGCGACTTCGTGGCCGCCTACGGTTCGGGAGAGCCGGGGGAGGTCGAGTTCAACGCGTTCCTGAGGGTTGTCGAGCGGCAGGACGGGTCGTTTCGGAGCTGACGGCCCGGCGCCGGTTCCCGGAGCCTGGCGGGGTCCGGGAGCCGGCTTCGCGGCGGACCGAAGCTCGGTTCCGCCCGAACCCGCCGTTCCCGGCACCGCCGACGGCGGTGCGTCCGCCGCTCCCGCTCGGGCGCCGCGCGACGGAAATCGTCCGCGTCGCGGGCGCCAGGTGGGCCGGAACCGCTAGTCGGCGGCGGCAAGCTCCTCGGCGGAGAACTTGCCGTTCCGCCCCGGCCGAAGCTCGTAGCTCACCCGCTGCCCCTCGTGGAGCGTTCCGAGCCCGGCCCGCTCGACCGCCGAAATGTGGACAAAGGCGTCCTTCGACCCGTCCTCCGGCGCGATGAACCCGTAGCCCTTGGTGGCGTTGAACCACTTGACGGTTCCTGTCGGCATTGTGATTTCCTCTCGAAATGTAAGCTGATCGGTGCGCGCCAGGACGTGTCGACCGGACAGGGTCCATGTCGCGGTGCGCACATTCTGGGAGGCGAGGCGGTAGAAAGGCAACCTCGAGTCGGGGCGCCGGGACCGGGAATCCGATGAGCCGAGCTGCCTCGCCCCGCTTGCCTGCTGCATGGTTCCATTCTACCTTGCCCATGCCTGTCATTGCCACGGATCTACCGGCACGGATCTACCGGCATGGCGGCAAGCACGGGAAGAGAGAAGGAGAAGTTCCATGAATTCCAGGACAATTGCTGCCAGCGCCCTCGCCGTCGCACTCGCTCCGGGGGTGGGGCATGCCGCGGACGTGGCACGCGCCGCGATCATCAATCCCGAGGGAGCGGTCATCGGCGAGGCGACCTTCGAGCAGGCTCCCACCGGCGTGCTCGTCTTCGTCGACGTCCGCGACCTGCCGCCCGGCGCGCACGGGATCCACCTCCATGCCGTCGGCTCGTGCACCCCGGACTTCAAGGCCGCCACGGGCCACATCAACCCCGGGAAGGTCGCGCACGGGTTGCGCAACCCGGACGGCCCCGACAACGGAGACCTCCCGAATCTCCATGTCGCCCGGGACGGCACCGCGCGGGCGGAGTTCTTCACGACGCTCGTCTCGGTATCGGGAGGGACGATGCCGGCGCTTCTCGACGAGGACGGCTCGGCGGTGATCATTCACGAGAACCCGGACGACCACATGACACAGCCGATCGGCGGCGCGGGCGGGCGGATCGGATGCGGAGTCATCGCGATGCAGTGAGTCTCCGCGCTTCGCGCGCCGCGGTCTGCCGGACGGTCGCGGGCGCAGGTGCAGTGCGCCGCGAGGATGTCTTCGTGGCCGAGCCCGTCCGGCGCGCGGTCGAGGAGCGGGTGCCCGGAACCGCGGCAGGGCTCGACCGGAGCGTCATGGAGCGACTCGTAGCTCAGTCTTGGCCGGTGCTGGTGGAAGACGCCGATCCCGGGATTGACCCGATTCTCGAGGACCGCACGCTCGATCTCGTCGGAGGCCAGGGTGTGGAAGTGGATGTGGACCTGCCGGGCCCTTGCCCTGTTGATGGTTTTGTTGAAAGCAATCCCATTACAATCCGGGAGTCATCGACGTCACACATCCGAACCGGAGGAGAAGACGATGAAGAAATTCAAGTGGCCCGGAACCCTGTTTGCGGCCCTGCTTGCCGCCAGCATCGTCCCGGCCAGGGCCGCGGACATCGTCATCGGCGTTCCCAACTGGCCCTCGGTCGCCGCGACGGCGAGCATTCTCAAGGCGGTGCTGGAGGACAATTTCGGCCTCGAAGTGGAGCTCCAGAACGGCACCAACCCGGTCATCTTCGAGGCGATGGACTCGGGCAGCATGCATGTGCACCCCGAGGTCTGGCTGCCCAACCAGGCGAACCTCCACGAGAAGTTCGTGCAGACGAAGGGCACGGTCCGGATGAGCCCCAACGGCGTGCCCTCGTTCCAGGGGATGTGCGTGACCAAGGCGACCGCCGAACGCACCGGGATCAAGCACATCGCCGATCTGACGGACCCGGACATGGCGAAGCACTTCGACACCAACGGTGACGGCCGCGGCGAAGTCTGGATTGGTGCGTCGGGCTGGGCATCGACGAACGTCGAGAAAATCCGCGCCAAGAGCTACGGATACGACGAGACGATGGAACTCCTGGAGATGGACGAGACGCTCGCCATGGCGAGCGTTGATGCGGCGGTCGCGAAGGACGCCGACCACGTCTTCTACTGCTACACGCCCAACCACGTCTTCGCGATGCACGACCTGGTGATCCTCGAGGAGCCGGAGTACGACGTGTCCAAGTGGACCGTCATCCAGCCCACCGACGATCCCGAGTGGCTGGAGAAGTCGAACGCTCCGGTCGCCTGGGACCTGGCGTATCTGCACGTGCACTACGCGGCCTCGCTGGAGGAGTCGCATCCGGAAGCCGCGGCCATGCTGAGCAACGTGAAGCTGACCACCGATCACGTGTCCGGCATGACCTTCGCCCTCGTGGTCGACAAGGCCGATCCGGACGAATATGCCGCCCAGTGGGTGAAGGAAAACGCCGAAGTGGTGGATTCCTGGATGAAGTAGGCGCCGCGAATCAATCCGTCACACGTGGGCCGGTCCCTCGGGGTACCTTGAGGCGGCTGCGAAGGACGGGCGGGCTCGTTCCGGGGAAACAACGCATCCGACGGGCGATTCCGGCCGATCCGTCCGTCTCGAGCGCACCCGATTCGCGGGCGTCTGTCCGCGAGTCGGGTGCGTCGGTCTCGGGGTACGCGAATCCCCGGTGTCCCCCGCCGGTGCGCGGTGCCCTATGCTTCGTCTCGGCGAAGCGCTTGGCAGAGGCAATGCACGCCCCCTCCGCCCAGGGTGAACATCGACATGTCCGGATCGAAGACCTCGAATCCCATGGCCCGCAACCGGGCATTCAGGCTCCGCGACCCCTGCATCGAGAGCACGCGGTCGTTCCCGAGCGCAACCAGGTTGACGCCGAGGTCCCGGGCCTCCGGGTAGCCTACCTCCACGAATCCGAAGCCTCGCCCGCGAAGCAGCGCCACCAGCCAGTCCTCCATCGCCTCCACGCAGGCGACGAGCAGCTTCGGAGCAAGCGGCACGACCAGGCCGTCCATGTGCACGAAGTCCCGCGAGATCGGGGCGACCACCGTCTCCCATCCCTGCTCCCTGACCCAACCCGCCACCTGCCCCGCTCCGTCACGCTCGGTGCGCTCGCCGCAAAAGCCGATGAGGACGAGCCCCGGCTCGAGAATGTTGAAGTCGCCCCCCTCGAAGTGGCCGGCCGTCGCGTACCGCCAGATCGGAATGTCGTTTTCCTGGTAGAAGCGGATGGCGGTAACGTAGTCGGCGCGCCGGCTCTTGAGCTGCATGTGGCAGATGAGCGCCCCCCAGGGAGTCATGGCGCTCGAGTCGCGAGCGAAGAAATTGCGATGCAGGGCCTCGTCGGCGTCGAGGTAATGGCACGTGACTCCGTTGGACTCGTAGATCGAAACCATCTCGGCGTGCTGCGACATGGCCGTTTGGAGGTTGAACTCGACGCCGGTGCGAGTCTGGTTGTTCAGCGTGCGCATCGCGATGGGGCCCGCATCGATCCAGCGGTAGAACGCGGGCGTACCGAGGAGCACGTCCCGGAGCGGGCCGTATTCGTTCGTGATGCCCCACCGGGGGGGCGCGGGAAAGGATGTGGTCATGGGTCACTGCATCTCGGCTTGGAACGACCGCGTGAGTACACCATCATTGGCGGTCTTCGCGCCAGAGCGGGAGGAAGACCGGTCGGCCAGCCGGGCGTCCCCGAGGCGAGCCCGGCGGCGCGCGCGGGTGCAGCGGTCCCCACCGGAGCCATGTGAGGTGAGCGAGTCCGTCATCAGGCTGGAAGGCGTGTGGAAGATCTTCGGCACCCGGGTCGACGAGGCGATGTCGGCGATCGCCGAGGAAGGGCTCGGCAAGCCGCAGGTCCTCGACCGGTTCGGGTGCGTGGTCGGGATCGCGGACTGCTCGTTCGAGGTCCCGCGGGGAGAGATCTTCTGCGTCATGGGACTGTCGGGCTCGGGCAAGTCGACCATGGTGCGTCACGTCAACCGTCTGATCGAGCCCACCGCCGGTCGCATCGAAGTGCTTGGACGGGATGTGCTGGCGCTCGGCGAAGGCGAGCTGAGGGAGCTCCGCGCGGCCCACATCGGCATGGTGTTCCAGCACATGGCGTTGTTCCCCCATCGCACGGTGCGCGACAACGTCGCGTTCCCGCTCCAGGTGCAGGGAGAGCCGAAGTCGAAGCGCTGGGAAGTCTCCCAGCGCTGCCTCAGCCTCGTCAATCTCGACGGTTACGAGGATCGGTTCCCGAGCGAGTTGTCGGGCGGCATGCAGCAGCGGGTGGGACTCGCCCGCGCACTTGCCTCGGACCCCGAGGTCCTCCTGATGGACGAGCCGTTCTCCGCCCTCGACCCGTTGATCCGGCGCCAGCTCCAGGAGCAATTCATGGCGCTCTCGGCAGAGTTGAACAAGACCACGGTCTTCATCACTCACGACCTGGACGAGGCGATCCGCATCGGCACCCGGATCGCAATCATGAAGGACGGCCGGATCGTCCAGATCGGCACCCCTGAAGAAATC
>JAJDXW010000340.1 GCA_022823045.1 Gammaproteobacteria bacterium | reverse complement strand
CCTGAAGTTGCCGAAGCAACCCGCGCCCAAGCTGCTGTCTTGAAGCCCCGTTGGGGCCCTCCCGGTCGCCCCGTGTAGTGCCGACCTTTGGGGGTCCGATCACGGAAAATCAATGCCTTATCATCTCCCAAGGTGCCGAGTTGGCGAAGTCGGGCTAATCCGAGCAGAACTTGCGGATGCTTGCGAGCAGAACGCTCGATGATTGCAAGCAGCTACACGTAGCTTCCCGTTTCGGGACGCGGCCCTGTCACCTCGACCCGGCCCGCCGTTGGCGGTTCGCGAACCGGCGGTAACAGTCCGCTCCATCCGATGTGCATAGGCCGGCCCGTGGATCGAATCAGACGTCCAGCTCCCATTCGGTGCGCACGAAATAGCGCACCATGCCCGCATACGCACTGTCCGCGTTCATCATCGTCCTGATTGTCACCTCGGCATCTACCCTCGCCGCGTGGCCCGCAGGGATATTCGCGGCGACCTGCGCCAGCGTGTGAAGAACTTCATATGTCTTCCAGCGGCGCCAACGCAGCTCTTCGCGATTGAGCCCCAGGTCCTCTTCGGCCGCGATCATGGCGCGTTTTGCGCGGATACGGTTCGTGCGGGCCACGACGCGTACTTCCCTGAGCGTGTGGTCCGCCTCCCACTTGTACAGTTCTTCGGGATCTTCGATGTAGGGGTCGACCAGAAAGGGCTTCTCCTTCCGTGATTCCCGAACAAATTCGTCGAACGGCAGGCCGCCCGCGTCGCGTTCGACCAGGTCGGGGGTCATCCTCCGCGCAAGCTCCCTCAATGCAGGTTCGTCAGCGGGGTCCGGAATTCTCGGTGCCTGCCAGCGACGGTCGTCGCGCGCAATCCTGAATATGTTGCTCTTGTACGACCGATTGCAGATCTGGCAGCTATAGGAGAAGTTGTCGTAGCAGTATGCGAGCCATCAGTAAAGGCTCTGCGGGCGGAAGTGTTCCACGTCGCCGTAGGCCACGGTGCTGGTGGGCGATTCGCAGAACGCGCACTTGCCATGGCTCTCTTCCTTCAGGGTCTTCTTCGCAGGGCCCCAGACGGACTTTTCCGGCTTCTTTCCGGCCCGTCGCAGTTCGATGAGGGCAAGGTTCTTCTCGATCCGCTTCTCGCCCACAAGGGAGGAAGGCGGGTGGACCGACCTCGTCAGCTTGATCACGTTCCCTGTGCCCGACGCTAGGATTTCGCTTGCCGTGTCTTGCCGCCAGGAGGTTTGGACAGGTCGGCTCCGGCCTTCTCGATCAGCTTCCGAATCGACCGCAGCGCCTTGGTCTGTTCGCCGCCCGCGGCTCCACCGTTCCATTCCGGGGCGTCGGCCAGCTCCACACGCAATTCCGCAAGGCGGCGCGCTTCACTCCTGGACCTTCGCTTCTTCGCCGCGAGGGCCCGGTATTCGCCCTTGAGCGTCGCGATGGGCTCGGAATCGACGGTTTTCACATCGAAGAGCGGGTCGATGACCTGATGGAGGCCAAGCCGGCAGGGGTCTCCGTCGTAGCGCCAGACCTCGGGCGGAGCGTCGGCCATGGGGCGAGCGAGCACATGGACTTCGCCGGGACCGGCCTGCTGTGCGGTCATCGGGGAATGCGTGGTCGCCACGATCTGGAATTGGGGCAGCTTGTCTTCGAGGAAGCGTCGTAGCCGCCGCTGCCACTTGACGTGCAGATGCAGATCGATCTCGTCGATCAACAACAGGCCCGGCGCCGCCAGGGGGTTGGCATGCCCGTCGACGGTCGCGGTGGTGCGGTAGAGCAGATCGCCCACCCAAGCCGCAACATTCTGGTAGCCGTCGCTCAGGTCCGCGAGGGATACGTCACCGTCCGGGGTAGCGAACATCATTGCCTTGCGGCGCCTGTCGATGTCGAGGAACGTGACCTCGGGAAGTAGCTTGGCAAGCGTCGATCGAATCACTCCGAGGGCGCTCTCGCCCTTCGCATAGTCCAGGTCCATGGCCCACGACGTGAGCGGCAGGAGCGCCGCATCCGCGTCGAACAGGGTTCGCACCCGGCCGATTCGACCCGTTCCCTCTTCGTAGCTTCCGAACCCCGCCTGCCCGAGACGGCGAGAGGCGCCGTAACCGGCGACGAAGTAGTCGTTACCCGCGCTCTCGAGTTGTTTCTCGAGCGGACCGAGTGATTTCGCGTTTCGCTCGAGAGTCCTGGAGATGCCCTCGCCGCGGTGAAGTTCGAGTCCGATTTCCTGTTCACTTCCCTGTGCGGTCGTGACCGCCCCGGTGACGCGGGCGGTCGGTCGTCCGGCGCGAATCCAGTCCCACGGATCCTGTCCCAACAACTCGGGAAGCGCATCCCGGCCGCAGAGGAGCAGGGCCATGCAACGCAGGATCGTGCTCTTCCCGGTGCCGTTCTCGCCGAGCAGCAGCGTCCACTTGCGCGTGCCTCCGGCATCGTCTTCGAGATTCAGCTCCATGTACGCGATGGAGCGCACGTCTTCGATTTGCAGACGTTTGAGGAACACGGTTCGATCGACTTCCGGCTTGCCGGCCTCGCGTCAGGATTCCGGTTGGCGCCGGCACACGCGGCGTGACTCAGTGACCGGCCGATTCCGGTTCGCCGCGCCCGCAGCGCGGACAATCGACTCGTTCGTGTCCGCGGCCGCGGTCCCGCGCCAGCCACGCGGTGGAGTCTCGATGCTCAATGCGGACTTCCCCCATGCCCAATGGCTGCAGCGCGATCATACGCCTCCGCACCGGATTCGGGCTGCTGGGGATCATCTCGAACGATTCGGGTTAGGCTTCGCCGCATGTGGTCGATCGGGATCGACATCGGGGGGACGTTCACCGACATCGTCGTGCGGGGGCCGGAACGGACCGTCGCGCGCAAGGTCCTCACCACCCACGACGACCCGGCCCGCGGGGCGGAGGAGGGGGTCGCGGGGCTCCTCGCGGAGGGTCGACTCGATCCCGGGGCGGTGGAGCGCGTGGTGCACGCGACCACCCTCTTCACCAACACCCTTATCGAGCGCAAGGGCGCCCGCACCGGGCTCATCACCACCCGGGGGTTTCGGGACGCCCTCGAGATCGGACGCGAGCGCAAGTACGAGCTCTACGACCTCACCATCGCGAAGCCGCCGCCGCTGGTCCCGCGCGACCGGAGACTCGAGGCGGGGGAGCGGATGGGGGCGGACGGCGAGGTGCTGGAGCCGCTCGACGAGGCGTCGCTCGACGAGGCGATGTCCGGGCTCGCGGAGATCGGAGTCGCCGCGGTCGCGATCGGCTTCCTCCACGCCTATGCCAACCCGGAGCACGAGCGCCGCGCCCGCGAGCGCATCGAGGAACGCCACCCCGGCCTGCCCGTCGCCATCTCGTCGGAGGTCGCGCCCGAGATCCGGGAGTTCGAGCGGATCTCGACCACCGTGGCCAACGCCTTTCTCATGCCGCTCGCCGCGCGCTACGTCGAACGGCTCGGGCGTCGGGTCGCGGCGCACGGGATCGGGTGCCGCCTCCTCCTCATGCTGTCGAGCGGAGGGCTCACCGACGTCGACGAGGCGCGGCGCTTCCCGGTGCGGATGCTCGAGTCCGGTCCGGCCGCGGGGGCCATCGCGGCCGCGTGGTTCGGGGCGCGAGCCGGACACGGCGATCTCCTCGCCTTCGACATGGGAGGGACGACGGCCAAGCTCTGCCTCGTGGACGGCGGCGAGCCCCTCGTCACCCACGCCTTCGAGGCCTGCCGGGAGCGCCGCTTCATCCCGGGGAGCGGGCTTCCGCTCCGGATCTCGGCCCTGGAGCTCATCGAGATCGGCGCGGGCGGCGGCAGCATCGCCCGGGTGGACGAGCTGGGCCTGCTCAAGGTCGGGCCGGAGAGCGCGGGCTCCGAGCCCGGGCCTGCGTGCTACGGCCGGGGCGGCGGGGAGCCGACGGTCACGGACGCGGACCTCGTCCTCGGCTACCTCGACGCGGCGTCCTTCGCCGGGGGGAGCATGCCCCTTTGTCGAGACGCGGCGGACGCGGCCCTCGCGTCGCTCGAGCCGGCGAGCGGACTCGCCGGCCTCGAGCTTGCCCGCGGAGTGTTCGACGTCGTCACCGAGAACATGGTGAGCGCGGCGCGGGTCCACATCGCCGAGCGCGGGCGAGACCCCCGCCGCTACGTCCTCCTCGCGACCGGCGGGGCGGGGCCGGTCCACGCCTGGGACCTCGCCGCCCGGCTCGGCATCGAGCGGGTCGTCTGTCCGCCATCGGCGGGGGTCGCCTCCGCCGTCGGACTCCTCCTCGCGCCCGCCCGGGCGGACCGGGTGGCAACCGTGGCCGAGCCCCTCGCCGCGCTCGACTGGACGCAGTTCGAGGCGACCTATGGGCGCCTGGAGGAGGAGTGCCGGGCGGTGCTCGCGCACACCGGGCTCGACCCCCGGGTGGCCGAGGTCGTGCGTTCCGCGGATCTCCGGTTCCGCGGCCAGGACTTCGAGCTCGTCGTCGACCTGCTCCCGGGGCCGTATGCGCCGGGGTCGGCGGCGGGCATCGCGGACGCGTTCCGGCGGGAGTACGAGCGGGTCTATTCCCGGGTGCCCCCGGGAGTCGACATCGAGGTGGTGAGCGTCCGGGTCGCCGCCCGGACGGGCGGTGAGGGGCGGGCGGCGG
>JAJDXW010000032.1 GCA_022823045.1 Gammaproteobacteria bacterium | reverse complement strand
GACGTGCGGCTCTACAAGCTCGCGATCTTCGCCGTCGGCGCGGGGATTGCGGGGCTCGCGGGGGTCCTCTTCTGCAACGGGGTCGGCCGGGTCACCCCGGACGTCTTCAACCTCTACAACGCCGCCCTCACCATCATCTGGGTGATCGTCGGCGGCCGCGGCACCCTCATCGGGCCGATCCTCGGCGCGTTCGGGCTCTTCTATCTCACCTCCGCCCTCGGTACCCAGTCGACGTTCAACAACAACCTGGTGCTCGGGATCATCCTCGTCGTGTTCGTGCTCCTGGTGCCAAAAGGGGTGATTCCAACCCTTGCCGACTGGATGGCGGCGCGGCGGAACCGGCGGGCGCTCCGCGCCCGCGAGCGGCGGATGCGGATGCGCCGGGCGCGGGGCGGGGGCGGACAGAGCGCGGGAGCGGGGGCCAGCGGGGCCGGGAACGATTCCGGCGCGAGTGCCGGCGCGGGTGCGAGGGCCGCGGAGTGAGGCAGGGCGAGGTGGTGCTCGAGACCCGGGGGCTCTCGATGCACTTCGGAGGGGTCCGGGCGGTGGACCGCGTGGACTTCGCGCTCTACGAGAACGAGCTTCGCTGCCTCATCGGCCCCAACGGGGCGGGCAAGTCCACCTTCTTCAAGTGCCTTACCGGGCAGCTCCGCGCGACCGCGGGGAGCGTCGTCATCCGCGACATCCATGTGACCGAACGCGAGCCGTTCGAGGTGGCGGCGCTCGGCGTCGGGATCAAGACCCAGGTGCCCAACGTCTTCGAGGGGCTTGCCGTCGAGGAAAACATCTGGCTCTCCGCGCGCCGCTGGCACCCTCCGGCGCGGGCCCGGAGCCTCACCGCCGAGACCCTCGAGCGCCTCCGGCTCGGCGACATCCGAACGAGTCCGGTGGGCCGGCTCGCGCACGGGCAGCGCCAGTGGGTGGAGCTCGGGATGGTGGTCGCGGCCGAGCCGTGGCTGGTGCTCCTCGACGAGCCGGCGGCGGGGATGACCCACGAGGAGACGGTCCGCACGGCCGATCTCATCCGCGAGATCAATCGCACCGCGACCCTCATCGTGGTCGAGCACGACATGCAGTTCATCCGGATGATCTCGGACCTGGTGACCGTGTTCCACGAGGGGCGGATCCTGATGGAGGACACGATGGAGGCGATCTCCGCCGACAGCCGCGCCCGCGAGGTCTACCTCGGACATCGGGCATGAGACCGGAGTCGGGAGCATGAGCGCGCTGCTCGAAGTCAAGGCGCTGAGCGCCGGGTACGGCCGGGTGCCGGTGCTGCACGGGGTCGACTTCACGGTGAAGGAGGGCGAGATCGTCGGGGTGCTCGGCCACAACGGGATGGGCAAGACCACCCTCCTCAAGACCATCATGGGCATCGTGCCCGCGACCGGCGGGGTCATCGGCTACGCGGGCCTGGACCTCACCCGGGAGCGAGCGAGCGAGCGGGCGCGGCTCGGGCTCGGGTATGTGCCGCAGGGGCGCGGCATCTTCCCTGCCTTGAGCGTGCAGGACAACATCCGCATGGGGATCGCGGCCCACGGCGGCGAGGAGGAGGAGGCGGTCCGGCGGATCCTCGCGGGGTTCCCGCGCCTCGAGCCGCTGCTGGACCGCGAGGGCGGGGCTCTATCGGGCGGCGAGCAGCAGCTCCTCGCGATCGCCCGCTGCCTCATCTCCGAGCCCGAGCTCGTTCTCCTCGACGAGCCGACGGAGGGCATCCAGCCGTCCATCGTCGACGCGATCATCGAGCTGCTGCGCAACCTCAACCGCGAGCAGGGCGTCACCATCGTCATGGTGGAGCAGAACCTCGACTTCATCACCGAGCTCTCCGACCGGGTGCTGCTGCTCCAGAAGGGGGTGATCACGGGTGAGGTCAAGGGGGCGGACGTCGCGAATCCCGCCCTCATCGAGGAGTTCACGGGGTTCGGCGGCGGGGGCGGTGGCGCCGCTTCCCGCATCGCCGTGCCCGTCCCCGCCGCTGCCGCAAGTACCGCCGGAGCACCCGCTCCGGTGCGCAATGCGGAGCGCGCGCCGGGCGCCGCCCCGCCTTCGCCCGCCTCCGCCCGAGCCGCGTCGGCACCGCCCGCGCCGCCGTCCTCCAGGGCTTCGTCCGCCGCTGCACCGGGCCGGTCCGATCCGCCGGGCCCGGCCCTCAACGAGAGGATTTCCTACATGACCGCCCAGCGACCGACCCTCGCCCAGCTCACGGAGATCGTCCGCGAGCTCGGCATGAGCATGTCCGACACCCGTGTCCAGGAGTTCCTCGACGTGATGCAGGGCACCCTCGACGCCTACGATGTCGTCGACGCGATGCCGGACAATCTCCCCCCGGTCCTCTATCCGCGCACCGCCGGCTACCGCCCGTCGCCCGAGGAGAACCCTCTCAACGCCTGGTACGTGAAGACCGAGGTTCGGGGCGCGCCCCGCGGGCCGCTCCACGGCCGGACGGTCGCCCTCAAGGACAACGTCTGCCTCGCGGGGGTGCCGATGATGAACGGCGCTTCCACCCTCAAGGGCTACACCCCGGACGTGGACGCGACCATCGTGACCCGCCTCCTCGATGCCGGGGCGACCATCACCGGCAAGGCGCACTGCGAGTACTTCTGCCTCTCCGGGGGAAGCCACACCAACGCGACCGGACCGGTCGTGAACCCCCACAAGCCGGGCTACTCGGCGGGAGGGTCGTCGTCGGGCTCGGGCGCGCTCGTCGCCAACGGCGACGTGGACATGGCGATCGGCGGAGACCAGGGCGGTTCGATCCGCATGCCGGCCGCCTACTGCGGTTGCTACGGGTTGAAGCCGACCCACGGGCTCGTCCCCTACACCGGGGTCATGCCCATCGAGACCACCATCGATCACACGGGACCGATGACGCAGAGCGTGCGCGACAACGCGGTGATGCTCCAGGCCATCGCGGGGGCGGACGGCCTCGACCCGCGCCAGTACGAGCCCCAGGTGGACGACTACACCGGCGCCATCGGACGGGGCGCCGGCGGGCTTCGCATCGGGCTCGTCAAGGAAGGCTTCGGACACGCGAACTCGGAGGCGGATGTGGACGCCAAGGTGCGGGCAGGGGCGGATCTCCTCCGGCGGCTCGGCGCGACGGTCGACGAGGTCTCGATCCCCGCGCACCTGAGCGGTCCCGCGATCTGGACGCCGATCGCCCTCGAGGGCCTCACCAACCAGATGATGCTCGGAAACGGAATGGGGACCGGCTGGAAGGGCATGTACACGACCTCGCTCCTCGACTTCCATGCCAACTGGCGAAGCCGCGCGGACGAGCTCTCCGATACCCTCAAGATCTGCATGTTCATGGGGCAGTACTACCTGAAGCACCACCGCGGGCACTACTACGCGAAGGCGCAGAACCTCGCGCGCCAGCTCCGGGAGGAGTACGACAAGATGTTCGGCGCCTACGACCTCCTCCTGATGCCCACCCTCCCGGTCAAGGCGACGCCGCTCCCGCCCCCCGACGCCTCGCTCGCCCTGTACTGCCAGCGGGCCTTCGAGATGCTCGCGAACACCTCCCCCTTCGACGTGACGGGGCACCCCGCGATGTCCATTCCCTGCGGGATGAGCGACGGGCTCCCGGTGGGGCTGATGCTGGTCGCCGCGAGGTGGCGGGAGGCCACCATCTATCGCGCCGCCGCCGCCTTCGAGCAGGCCGACGACTGGCGCCGGTCGTGACGTGACCGCGGCGTCCCGGGAGATGGGATGGTCCGCCCGCCCGGAGAGTCGCGGGCCGGCCGCGCACCGCGGGCTGGCCGCCCGCGCTCCCGGGAAACCGGTGCGCTCCCGTCGGCTGACTCGTGCCTTGTCGGTCGGAGGCGAAGGATCGCCGGGCATGGCTCTCGGAAATGCGCCGTGGCTCGCGGCGGGAGGCGAGTGAGATGGCGCCCCGGCCGGGGGAGCGGGGCGTCGCCCCGGTGGACGGCCTCTCCCACGTAAGGGGGCCGGCCGACCGGCCGCTCATCGACGCAACCATCCCCGCCTTTCTCGCGGAGGTCGTCCGCCGCCACGGCGGACGTACCGCGGCTGTCTTCCGGGCTGCCGGGGAGCGCTGGACCTACGAGCAGCTCGCCCGGCGGGTGGACCGGCTCGCGGCCGGGCTCCTCAGCCTCGGCCTCTACCGGGGGGACCGGATCGGGATCTGGGCCCCGAACCGGCCCGAGTGGCTGATTGCGCAGTTTGCGACCGCCCGAATCGGGCTCATTCTCGTCAACGTCAACCCCGCCTACCGCGCGTCCGAGCTCGAGTACGCGCTCAATCAGGTCGGCGCGAAGGCGCTCATCACCGCGCGCCAGCTCAAGACCTCCGCCTATCTCGAGATGCTGCGTGAGGTCGCGCCGGAGCTCGACCGGTGCCCGCCGGGGCGGCTGCATGCCGAGCGCCTCCCCGCCCTTCGCACCGTGATCCAGCTCGGCCCCGAGCCGGTCCCCGGCTGCTTCGCCTTCGACGAGGTGATGGACCGGGGGGGCGGCGGCCAGCGCTGGCGCCTCGACGCGATCTCCGCGGGGCTCCGGCCGAACGACCCCATCAACGTCCAGTTCACCTCCGGCACCACCGGGGCGCCGAAGGGGGCCACCCTCACCCACCGCAACATCGTCAACAACGCCATCTCCTGCGCCCGCACGATGCGGCTTGAGCCCGGGGAGGCGCTCTGCATCCCCGTGCCCCTCTACCACTGCTTCGGCATGGTGCTCGGGAACCTCGCGGCCGCCGCCTACGGGGCGGCCATGGTCTTCCCGGGCGAGGCGTTCGACGCCGGGGAGACTCTCGCGGCCCTCGATGCGGAACGCTGCAACGCGGTGCACGGGGTCCCGACGATGTTCGCGGCCATGCTCGATCACCCGGACTTCGGTCGCTTCGACCTCTCCGCAATGCGGACCGGGATCATGGCCGGGGCCCCCTGCCCGGTCACCCTGATGCGGCGGGTGGTGCGGGACATGGGCGCCCGCGAGATCACCATCGCCTACGGGATGACCGAGACGAGCCCTATCTCCTTCCAGTCGAGCGTGGACGAAGACCTCGAGCGCCGCGTCTCGACGGTCGGGCGGATCCAGCCCCACGTCGAGGTCAAGGTCGTCGACGAGTCGGGCCGGACGACGCCGGTCGGCGTCCAGGGCGAGCTCCTCACCCGCGGCTACTCGGTGATGCAGGGCTACTGGGGAGACCCGGAGGCGACCGGCGAGGCGATCGTGGACGGATGGATGCGCACGGGCGATCTCGCGACCATCGACGCTCGCGGCTACTGCCGGATCGTCGGGAGAGCCAAGGACATGCTCATCCGGGGGGGGGAGAACGTCTACCCCGCGGAGATCGAGGACTTTCTCCTCACCCATCCGGACGTGGCGGCGGCCGAGGTCTTCGGGGTGCCCGACGAGCGCTACGGGGAGGAGGTCTCGGCCTTCGTGATCCCGCGGCCCGGGTGCGGCCTCACGGAGGAGGATCTGCGCGAGTATTGCCGGAGCCGCATCGCCCACTACAAGGTTCCGCGGCACGTGCGCTTCGTCTCCGAGATGCCGGTGACGGCCACCGGCAAGCCGCAGAAGTTCCGGATGCGCGAGCGGCTGATCGAGGAGCTCGGCCTCAGCCCCGCCTGACCCGTGTCCAATCGTTGGGCGGGCCACCCGCTACGCAATGAAGTGCGTGCAAGAGAACGTGCTTTCGGGGCAAGCGTCGCCGGACGCGACCTGCCCGTGAAGCAGGGGCTTCGTGCCGAGCAATTTCTACTTGAATCGAAATAACTCGCGTGTATTTTTGACTACGGTCGAAAATGCTCGTATCTTTCCGCCCCCATGGCCGTCGCAACCCGCTATCTTGCGCCGCAGGCGCGGCGCGACCTTGACCGGAAGATGGTGTTCGTTTCCGGGCCGCGGCAGGTCGGGAAGACGACGCTCGCGCGGAGCCTACCCGGTGCTACCGGGGGCTATCTGAGCTGGGACGTCGAGGCCGACCGGGAACGCATCCTCCGGCGAGAGCTGCCGCCCGCGTCCTTCTGGATCTTCGACGAGATCCACAAGTATCGCCGGTGGCGCGACTTCCTGAAGGGCCTCTACGATGCCCGGACGGAGGGGCAGAAGATCCTCGTCACGGGGAGCGGCCGGCTTGAGCTGTTTCGGTACGGGGGCGACTCCCTTCAGGGGCGATATCACCTCCTTCGTCTCCACCCGTTTTCGGTCGCCGAGGCCGGCATCGAGGACTCGGACGGTCTCGCGACGCTGTCGAAGCTCGGTGGGTTCCCCGAGCCGTTTCTCGGGGGGAGCGAGGCCGAAGCCCGTCGCTGGTCCCGCTCGTACCGGGCGCGCCTCATCGAAGAGGAAGTCGCAACCCTTGCGCGGATCCAGGATCTCGGCCGGCTCGAGGAGATGATGCTGCGCTTGCCCGACCTCGTCGGAGCCCCTCTCTCCGTCAACGCCCTGCGCGAAGACCTGCAGATCGCGCACAAGACGGCGGCCTCCTGGCTCGATGCCCTCGAGCGCCTGTTCGCGCTCTTTCGCCTTTCGCCCTTCGGTGCGCCGCGCATCCGTGCGGTCAGAAAAGAGCGAAAGCACTATCACTTCGACTGGTCCGTGGTGCGTGACGAGGGCGCCCGGTTCGAGAACCTTGTCGCCTGCCATCTGCTCAAGTGGGTTCACTTCGAGCAGGACGCGAAGGGCCGGGAGCTCGATCTCAGGTACTTCCGGGACGTGGACCGGCGGGAGGTCGATTTCGTCGTGACGGACGACCGGCAACCGATCCTCTTCGTCGAATGCAAGCTGGCCGACCGGGATGTCGATCGCGGCCTGCGCTATCTGAAGGCCCGATTCCCCGCCACGGACGCCTTCCAGATCGCGTGTTCGGGCCGGCGCGACTACGTGACGCCGGACGGTATCCGGGTCATGCCCGCCATCGACTTCCTGTGCACGCTGGTGTGACGAAGGTCACCTGCCCTCGAACCGGCTGACTCGCGGGGGCCGTGCTGATCTGACCTGACGGCTGCCCGGGGAATGGGTGCACCCGGCGGGCGTTTCCGGCGGGTGGGCCTTCTCCGTGTCGGACTTCCGCCCGGAGCGCGGTCAGGCGACGAGGCGGCGCTCGGCTTCGCGGTACTTCTCCGCCGTCTTCGCGATCACCTCGGCCGGCAGGGAGGGGGCCGGCGGGGTCTTGTCCCAGTCGAGGGTGTCGAGGTAGTCGCGGACGAACTGCTTGTCGAAGCTCGGCGGGCTCATTCCCGGGGAGTACTCGTCGGCCGGCCAGAAGCGGGAGGAGTCCGGGGTCAGCACCTCGTCGATGAGGACGAGCCCGCCGTCCCCGTCCACCGCGAACTCGAACTTGGTGTCCGCGATGATGATCCCGCGCGCGCGGGCGTGCTCCGCCGCGAGGCGGTAGAGATCGAGGGCGACATCGCGCACTCGCCCGGCGACGTCGGGACCGATGAGACGGCACGCGGTGTCGAAGTCGATGTTCTCGTCGTGCTCGCCCGCTTCGGCCTTGGTCGAGGGGGTGAAGAGCGGCTCCGGCAGGCGTTCGGCCTGGCGCAGACCCTCGGGCAGCCCGATCCCGCACACCGAGCCCGTTGCCCGGTACTCCCGCCAGCCGGAGCCGATGAGGTAGCCGCGGACGATCGCCTCGATGGGAAGGGGCCGGAGCCGGCGCACCACCATCGCCCGCCCCCGCGCCTCGGCGAGCTCCGCGGGGTCGGAGAGCACCGCCTCGAGCGCCGGCGCCCCCGTGCGGTGGTTGCGGGTGATCTCCCCGGTCCGGCGGAACCAGAACTCCGAGATTCCGGTGAGGACCGCCCCCTTGCCGGGGATCGGATCGGGGAGCACCACGTCGAACGCGGAGAGCCGGTCGGAGGCGACGATGAGGAGCCACTCGTCGTCCACCGCGTAGAGGTCGCGGACCTTGCCGCGGCCAATGAGGTCGAGGCTCCCGATGGAGCTCTCGTGCAAGGGGGCATCGCTCAAGGTTCGTCGTCTCCTGACACGGGCCGGTCGTGGTCCCATCATCCTATTGCATCCCCTGCCCGGTAGGGTATTCCGGGACGGACCTCGGTAGAAGTCGAGCCTCCCCGGTATGCGGCGGAAGAGTCTCGAGCGGCATCGGTTGACTCGATTCAGGGTTGGAACCAGAATGGTTGCACACCTGAAGCGTTCAGCTCGGACATGGCCTCCATCACCATCAAGAACATCCCGGACCGGCTTCTTGCGCGGCTCCGCGAGCAGGCGGCGATGGAGCAACGCAGCATGAACAAGGAGATCATTCGTCTCCTCGACATCGGCCTGTCGGCCAAGCGGGCTCATCCGATGGAGTACCGCCGGGGACTCGCCGAGACCCAGGCCGCCGCATGGTCCCGCCTCTGCGGGCGCTGGGTTTCGGACACCCCGGTCGAGGATGAAGTGGCCGCCATCTACTCCGCCCGTTCGGGTGGACGCAAGGTCGAGATGTGAAGATCCTCGACACGGATGTCTGCATCGAGATTCTTCGCGGCAACGAGAAGGTCATCGAGAGGCGACGGGAAGTCGACGACGACATTGCAACCACCTGGATCACGGCATCGGAGCTCACCTACGGGGCCGAGAAGTCCGGCGCCTCCGATCGGAACCTCACCCTGGTCACCGAATTCCTCGGGACGCTCCCGATCCTCGGGCTCGACCTGCCTTCCGCACTCGAGTTCGGCCGGCGCAAGGTGAGGCTCGAGCGGGCAGGGATGCGCATCGCGGATGCCGACCTCCTCATCGCCGCGATCACCCTCGCCAACGGAGCGAGCCTCGTCACCGGCAACCGAAGACACTACGAGCGCATCGAGAACCTGAGAATCGAAGACTGGATCCGGGGGTAGCCTCCGTACACGATGACGCGTTGCATCGTCAGCCAGTATCGCGGCGAACGGCTCCGCGTCTCCGCCAAAACGACTACCAATGCTCCGCTCCCCGCTCATGTGGCTCGGGTATTCGCCCGTCCTGGAAAAACGGGGGCGCGTGTGCCATGTTCGGGGACGCCCGGGAGGGAGTCCGCCGCATCCTGCCTGCCGGCGGTGATGCGAGGCCTTCCGCCGGGGCGGGAAAACCGTCAAGCAAGGAACGGACATGAAGAAAATCGTGACACTGGCCGCGGCGTTGCTGTTCGCGGCGTTCCAGTCCGCCTACGCGCAGGAGGTCAAGATCAAGTTTGCGTCGGCCAACCCCGACGACAGCTATCACGGCGTGTTCGGGCACGCGTTCAAGAAGCACGCCGAGGCGCTCTCCGGCGGGCGCATCCAGGTCGACGTTCTCCTCGGCGGCCAGCTCGGCTCGGAGCAGGACAACGTCAACCAGGTATCGAGCGGGATCCTCAACATGGCGAGCGCGGCGGTGAACAACGTCACGCCGTTCGCGCCCATCGTCGGCTTCTGCAGCCTGCCCTACATGTGGAACAACTTCGAGGAGGCGTGGGCGGTGCTCGACAGCCCGTTGCGCGAGACGCTCAACGACAAGATGGCCGAGCAGGCCAACATGCGCGCCGTCGCATGGATGACCGGCGGGTTCCGCGTGCTCACGAACTCGAAGAAGCCGGTCCGCACCCCCGCGGACCTCCAGGGGCTTCGCATCCGGGTGCCCAAGAACGAAATCATGATCGCGGCCTACAAGGCGTGGGGCATCAATCCGGTGCCGATGGCGTGGACGGAGGTGTTCAACGCGCTTCAGCAGAAGGTCGTGGACGGTCAGGACAACCCCTACATCGCCATCCCCTCGGTCCGGTTCGACGAGGTGCAGGACTACATCACCAACATCCACTACCTCCTCTGGATCGGCCCGGTGGTGGTGAACGACGCGTGGTATCAGGGGCTTGCGCCGGACATTCGCGAGATCGTCGACGAAGCGGCGCGGCTTGCGCAGGACGAGGAGCGCGAGTGGGCGATCGTGCGCGAGGGCACGGCCGCGCTCCAGGCGGTCGAGGCCGGCCTCGAGATCACCGTCCCCGCGGACGACGAGCGCGAGTGGATCGAGAAGGCCCGCTCCGTGTGGCCGATGTTCTACGACAAGATCGGCGGCAAGGCGTTCGTGGACGAGGTGGTGGCCTTCCTCGAGGACTTCCGCAAGAAGTAGCCGCACCCCGCCCCCGTCAGGGCACGGACGGACGGGGGCCGGGTCGCGATCGCGCGACCCGGCCCCCGCTCACAGACCGTAGCCGAGGAGGTGCGGGAGCCAGAGGCTGATCTCCGGGAAGTAGGCGAGCACCAGGATGCAGAGCACGATCGCCGCGATGTGCGGCAGGACGTGCAGGCTCAGCCGTTCCAGCGACACGTTCGCGAGCTGGCTCGCC
>JAJDXW010000222.1 GCA_022823045.1 Gammaproteobacteria bacterium | reverse complement strand
GGCGGCGGTCGCCGGCCGGGGAGCACGGCCGTACCCCCCGCCGGTTCGGGCGCGTGCGCCCCTACATCTTGCACTCGCTCGCGTAGGTGTCCTGGTGCGCGGTGTACACCGTCTCCACCACTTGGGTGGTCCAGTTCCCGTCCTCGTCCTCGACGACCTTGCGCAGGTAGAAGTTCTGGATCGGGAAGTGGTTGTTGCCGTAGGTGTACGGGCCGCGGACGGAAGGATAGTCGGCGTCGGCCATTGCCGCCCGCATGCCGTCCATGTCGTCGAGGTTCCCGTTCACCGCCTCGACCGCGCTCTTGATGAGGAAGATCGCGTCGTAGGACTGCGCCGCGTAGTGGGTCGGGTAGCGCTCGAATTTCGCCCGGTACCCGGACACGAACTTCCGGTTCTGCGGAAAGTCGAGATCCGGGGTCCAGTACATGGTCATCTGCGAGCCGAGCACCCCCTTGAGGCCCGCCTTCTGGAGGCGCGGCAGGGAGATGGAGTCGACCGTGAACACGGTGTAGAGCGGGAGCACGTCCACGAGGCCCGCCTGCTCGTACTGCTTGATGAAGGCGGGTCCGGCGGGTCCGGGGTAGAAGACGAAGATCCCGTCCGCTCCGGATGCGCGGGCCTTGGCGAGCTCGGCGGAGAAGTCGAGCTGCGCGTCCTTGCCCCACTTCGTCATGTCCTTTCCGACCACTTCTCCGGTGAACGTGCGCTCGACCCCGGACACCATGTTCTTCCCGGCCGCGTAGTTGGGGGCCATGATGTAAAGCTTCTTCACCCCCTTGCGGTTGAGAACCTCGCCCATCGCCATCGGGGTCTGGTCGTTCTGCCAGGAGGTCGAGAAGAAGTTCTCGTGGCAGAGCTTGCCGGCGAGCTGGGAGGGGCCCGCGTTCGAGCTGATGAGGAACTTCCCGGCGTCGAGGACGGATTTCCTGGACGCGAGGAGGACGTGCGACCAGATGAACCCGACCACGAAGTCGACGTCGTCGGACTTGACGAGCTTGTCCGCCTTCTGCTTCCCGATCTCGGGCTTGAAGCCGTCGTCCTCGTAGATGATCTCCACGTCGAGCCCGGCCATCTTGCCGCCGATGTGCTCGACGGCGAGGTCGACCGCATCCTTCATGTCGCGGCCCATCACGGCGGCGCCGGTGGTGAGGGTGGTGACGAAGCCGATCTTGACCTTGTCGGCCCCCTTGGCGGGGTGGAAGGCAAGGGCGAGAAGGCAGGTGGCGAGCCCGAGGGCGATCGCGAGCTTGTTCCGCATGTCGTTGGCCTCCTTGGGGGCGCCGTCCGTCCGGCGCCGCCGCGTTGTTGGTTCAGCCCATGATAAGCGAAAGAGGAGGGGGGGAAAGTGTGCAGCGGTCCGCGAAGCGGGCGAGGTAGCGAAGCCCCCGGATCGCGCGGCTCCCGTACCACGAGACCATCTCGGCGTCGATGAGCCCGATGGGAACCCGCCCGCCGCCCGGGGCGGCGCGGACGAGCGCGGCGTGCTCCGGCTTGAACGGGTAGGGCTCGCTCGAGAGCAGGACGAGGTCGACGCCGGCGAAGAGGGCTTCGTCGAGCGCCACTTCCGGGTAGCGGACGCCGGGGTCGTCGGCGGCCGTCTCCCAGTTGACGAGGGCGAGGGTGCGCGAGATGTAGGTGTCGCGCGACACCGTCATCCACGGCTCCTTCCAGATGAGGTAGAGCACCCGGCGGGGCGGCAGCCGCGCCGCCGCTTCCTTCACCGCCGCGAGCTCGCCGGCGAAGGCGGCCGCGAGGCGCTCGGAGGCCTCCTTCGTTCCGAAGATCGAGCCGAGGAGGCGGTAGAGCCCCGGGTTGTCGTCCGGTTCGAGGGGGTGGGTGACGATGACGTGGGGGGCGAACGACTCGATCGCCTCGACGTCCTCCTTCCGGTTCTCGTCCACGTTGACGATGACGTGGGTGGGCGCGAGGTCGCGCAGGCGGTCGAGCCGGACCGTCTTCGTGCCGCCCACCCGCGGGACGGACTCGACGGCTTCCCGCGGATGGACGCAGAAGGTCGTGCGGCCGGCCACGAAGGGGCCGAGCCCGAGGTCGAAGAGGAGCTCGGTGATGCTCGGGACGAGCGAGACGATGCGGGGAGCAGGTCCCGCCGGCAGGTGCTCGCGACCCGCCCAGTCGGTGCGCTCCCCCGTCACCCGCCCCGCCCTCCGCGTCTCGATCCTCCGCCCTTCCCGCGCCTCGCGCGCATCACCAGCCCGTCTCCTCACCGCGGCCGCCGATCCCCTCGCGGTCAGCCGGCCTGAGGTCGATAGAATCCGCTGCGCAGACCGTCGATATGCTCCAAGAGGTCCGGTGAAACCGACCGCCAGAGAGGGTCGAGGACGAACTGGACGCCTTCTCGTCGCGCGAGCTTCGCCGCCGGTACGAAGTCTGCGTCTCCAGCCACGAGAACTATCGTCTCCGCTTGGCGTTTCAGCGCGATCAATGCGATATCAAGTCCGATTCGCATATCAACACCTTTCTGCCGAAGGGCGGGTGCGAAGTCGGTGTCGACAAGGTCCGCAGCCCCGATCTGGCCGTTCAGCAGCCTCTTTTGCGGCTCCGGCCGCAGAGTCCAGGATCGGTCGGGGTCCTTCGACACTTCGCCCAACCGCAGGGCAAGGTTCGGCGTCTGACGCAAGATGTCGTGGAGTCGGTCCCGAAATTCGGCTTCCGGGGTTCGCGCATAGTCGATCGCGCGTCTGTCCACGGGAGTGTGGCCCTTGTTCCGGTACGGGCGAGCGTCGTAGTAGAAGGTCCGAAACAAGAGCCGCAGCGGGCTCGGGGCCTGGTGCACATCATTCAACTGATTCAGATGACCCCGAACCAGTTGATTGATGGCTCGGCCGACCTCCTGCGGATCGGTTGAGTCGATATCCACGCGTACCGTCGGCAGCCTCTTCAGCAGGTAGCCGCCGTCGATCAGGATCGCAGCCTTGCTCATCGTGAGGACTCACAAAAAAGCCCCGAGGGCTCGGCCTCGCTCATGATCGCCCGGCCGGAAACCGGCCTGGGAGCGAGACGTACTGCCACGGGGCGGATGGCAGCAAGCTATTGGATTCCGATGCCCGTGTCAAACCCACCACGGGGCAACCACGCCCGAGATTCCGCATAGGTGTTCCCGAATGGACACTCGGTCGCGATTCCAGGCAGCCCGGAGGGTCGGGGCGGCCGGGATCGCCAACGAGACGGGTCACCTTCGGCGCATCAGTGCGCTTGAACTCGAATCCCGGGCGGTGGCGACCACGGGTGAGCGAACGGGCAAGCGTCGTACTCCCGATCTTGCGTCCACCGAGCAGCGCAACGACCGGTTTCTCCCGCGGTAAACGTGCGAGATACCGACGGTGAACTTGGCACGGAATCGGCTTGGTCATTGAAATTTGAAAATGACATGTTCACTTTTCAAGGATCGAGAGACGGATCCGAGCCGCATCCGTGCGCCATTGCGACCGCTCCTTGATGGGCTCGCTCTTGCCCACGGTCATGCGCCGCCGGGTGCGGGGTCCTGCTCGCGCGGAGGGTGGGGGGGAGTTCGGGCTCCGGCGCGGGCTGGAAGTCTGCTTACCGGGTGTTTCTCGGGGTGTCGGGAGAAGCCGATAGGTTCTCTTAACACGCTGATAAACATCATGTTCTGGACTCTCTTCGTGCCGTGGCAATACGCTGCATCGCAGCGAATTTCCCGTAAACCGAAGAGTAGGAAAATACATGATCCCTCCCGGAAAAAGTCACTCCGTTCGCCTGTGCGCCACCTTCGTCCGGACCATCAACGTCCCCGGCCGGTACGGGGACGGGTACGGCGGGCACGGGCTGAGCCTGCTGGTCACCCCCCGCAAGTCCGGCGGCTTCTCCAAGACCTGGGCGCAGGCCATCTCCCCCAACGGCACCAAGACCAGCCTCGGCCTCGGATCTTACCCCGTGGTCACCCTCGCCATGGCCCGCGAGCGCGCGCTGGAGAACGCGCGCGCCATCGCCGAGGGCCGCGACCCCCGGCGGCGCTTCCAGCAGATGCCCACCTTCGCGAAGGCCAATGAGACGGTCCTCGCGATCCACGCCGAGCACTGGAAGAGCGAGCGCACCAAGGGCCAGTGGCGCGCCAGCATGCGCGACTACGTCCTGCCGCGCCTGGCGCGCAAGCGCGTCGACGCCGTCACCACCGCCGACGTCATGGCGGTGCTGCTGCCGATCTGGTCCACCAAGCGCGTGACCGCCGGCCGGGTGCGCCAGCGCATCGGCGCGGTGATGAAGTGGGCCGTCGCGCAAGGCTACCGCGACGACAACCCGGCGGGCGACGCGATCTCCGCGGCGCTGCCCAAGGCCGCGGTGCGCAAGCAGCACATGCGCGCACTGCCCCACGCGGAGGTCGCGGCGGCGCTCGCGCGGGTCCGCGGCTCCGGCGCCTATCCCGGCGCCATGCTGGCGTTCGAGTTCCTGGTGCTCACCGCCGCGCGCTCGGGCGAGGTGCGTAACGCCCGGTGGGAGCAGGTAGACCGCGCCGGGGCGGTGTGGACGATTCCGGCCGAGCGCATGAAGGCGGGCAGGGAGCACCGGGTGCCGCTCTCGCCCCGGGCGCTTGAGGTGCTCGACGACGCGGCCGAGCTCTTCGACGGACAGGGGCTCGTGTTCCCCTCGCCCACCGGGCGGGTGCTGAACCACGCCGCCCTGACCAACTTGCTGCACGGCCTCGGCATCGACGCCGTCGCGCACGGGTTCCGATCGAGCTT
>JAJDXW010000163.1 GCA_022823045.1 Gammaproteobacteria bacterium | reverse complement strand
GTCCTCGAACTGGGGGTCGATGATGAGGACGCGGATCACGGCGCGGCGCCCTCGCCCCCCGCCACGAGCCGCGCCGTGACGACGCCGATCTCGGCGAGAGCCTCGTCCATCGCGGCGAGGATCACATCCATGTCGCTCTCGACGAGGTCGCCCATCACCCCGATGCGGAACGTGCCGGTCGCGGTGAGGCGCCCCGGGAAGATCACGATGTCGCGCCGCTCGAGGGCCCGGTAGAGCGCCTCGAACGAGTAGTTCGGATGGTCCGGATCGTGGAAGGTCGCGATAATCGGGGCCGCCGCGTCGTCGGGAAGCAGGGTCCGGAAACCGCGCGCCCGCAGGCCCTCGACGAGTCGCCCCCAGTTGCGGCGATAGCGCTCGTGCCGCCGGTCGGTGCCGCCCTCCTCCCGATGCCGCTCGCAGGCCCTGGCGAGGGCTGCGACGACGTGGGTCGGGGGCGTCCAGCGCCACCAGCCCACCTCCTCGAAGAACTGCCATTGGGCATGGAGATCGAGGACCACCGAAGCGCTCCGTCCGGCCGCCCCCTCGAGGGCCGCGCGCTTCGCGATGACCATCGCGACGCCGGGCACGCTCTCGAGGCACTTGTTGGGCGAGACGAAGACGGCCTCCGCGTCGAGGGCGGCGACGTCGAGCGGGAACCCCCCGAAGGACGCGACCGCATCGACGAGAAGCTTGACGCCGCGCTCGCGCGCGACCGCCGCGACCTCCTCGATCGGGTTGAGGACCCCGGTTCCGGTCTCCGCATGGCAGAGGAGGACGTGGGTGATCGACGGATCGGCGTCGAGCGCCCCTTCGACGTCGGCGCGGGTCGGAAGGGGGAGCATCGGAAGCTCGAGCGCCGTCACCGGCAGGCGAAGGCCCTCGGCGAGCTCCCTCAAGCGAAGCCCGTAGAAGCCGTTCTGGATGACGAGGAGCCTCCCGTCGCGGGGCATCAGGGTCTGAAGCCCCGCCTCGATGGCGTAGGTGGCGCTTCCCTGGATGGGAACGCATTCGTGAGTGCCCGCCCCGTTGCAGAGGTCGAGGAGATAGCGCCGGACCCCGGCGGTCAGCTCGCGGTGCAGCTCCGCGTTGGGGCTGCGGTCGCGCAGCATCTCCGCCTTGACCTCGGGCGCGACGGTGAGCGGCCCCGGAGTCAGCAGGTAGAGATCGTGACGTCGCTTCGCCATGGACCCTCCTTCCTCAGCCGCCGCCCGTCCGCGGGTCGACGTCTTCGCGAAGGCGCGCAAGCTCCTCCTCGACCCGCCGGCGGGCCTCGCACACGTCCCCGACCCGCTCGTGGAGCGGCACCACCGCCCCCTCGGCGAGCCGCGGAATGACCCGGTTGAACACCTCGCGCCGACGGCGCGCCCTCACGTTCGTCCCGAGCCGCATGAGAAGGGCGTTCAGCTCCATCATCGTCGCGTCGTCGAACACCGCCTCCCAGGCCTCGCGCTCGGGGCCGAAGTCGAACTCCTCGAGCGGTCCGCGCTCCCCCCGCAGCCGATCGCGACGCGCCTCCGTCGCGACCACGTCCACCGCCCCGCCGGCGAGCACGACGCCGTAGTCGCGCTCCGCCGACGCCTTGCTCACGTAGCCGAAGCGAACGTCCTCGCGAACCTCCTCGGGGGGACGCTCGAGCGGATCGCCGTAGCCTCCGCCCCCGGGGGTCAGGATGGTGACGACATCCCCCGGCTCGGGGTAGAAGATGTCGAGCTTTCCGAGCTCGGCCTCCCGGTTCGTGCCCGGATTGACGACGACCCTCGCCTTGGCGCCGGGCTTCCCGCCCGCGGCGCCCCACGGGCAGAAGACGAAGCGCTCCATCCCCCGCCCGAGCACCGCGCTCCCGTGCTGGGCGACCCGCACGCTGAAGGCGACCCCGGTTCCGCCCCGCCACCTTCCCGCACCGCCGGAGTCGGTCCGCAGCGCGTAGTCGGTGATCATCGCCTCCGCCTCCTCCTCGGTCTTCTCGATGGGGGTGTTGCGCTGGTTGGCGAGGCTCGAGTCGCGCCCGTCGACCCCGTCCGCGCCGAAGCGGGCCCCGGTCCCGCCGACGAGGGACTGGAGCACCATCACCTTGCGCGCCCCGCCCGCGTCCTGCTCGACGAGCACCGACGGAATCATGATGCCCCCGCTCGGGGCCGGCATGAGCTCCGGCTCGGCCCGGGTCATCGCCCCGACGATGGACTCGTTGAGGCGGATGGCGGTCGCGCTCCGGATCCCGACCGCGGCCGGCGGCTCGGGGTTGACGACGGTTCCGAGCGGCGCCTCCACCGTCACGTGGTCGAACATCCCGTGGTTCAGGGGAACGGTCCTGTCGTGGCTGAAGACGTAGTGCATGAGCTTCAAGGTGAGCCACGGATGGCGCTTGCCCCCGGTCGGGATGTTGTAGGCGGCTTCCACCTGGGGGTCGGAGCCGGTGAAGTCGAGGTGAACCTCGCCGTCCTGCGCGGTCAGCCGGCAGCGAACGCGCACCGGCACGTCGGAGTTGAAGTCGTCGTCCAGGAAGTCCCAGAACTCGTACGTGCCGTTCGGGATCTTCTTCTGGACCGCGAGCGCCTTTTCCGCCGCGTACTCCGCGAGGTCCTGCTGCGCCTGGAGGAAGGTGTCGGCCCCGTGCAGCGCCACGAGCTCGTGGATCCGCCGTTCGCCCACCCGGAGCGCGGCGAGCATCGCCTCGATGTCGCCGAGATTCTCCTCCGGCATGCGGCAGTTCGCGCGGTACAGGGTGAGGAAGTCCCGGTTCATCTCCCCCGCCTTGACGAGCTTCAGGGGCGGGATCTGGAACCCTTCCTCGTAGAGCTCCGCGAAGCGGGGCGAGATGCTGGACGGGACCGCGCCGCCGATGTCGGAGGAGTGGATGAAGTCCCAGCCGTGGGCGACGATGCGCCCGTCCACGAAGACCGGCTTGATGAGGTGGAGGTCCGGCATGTGGGTGGAGAGCCCCTCGCTGTCGTAGGGGTGGTTCGTGATCACCACGTCGCCCGGCTCGAGATCCTCGATCCGGGCGAGGGCCGGTCCGACGTCGCTGTCGAGGAACCCGGAGACGCCGAGGTCGGTGGGATACGCGAAGAGTCGCCCCTGCGGGGTCGCGATGGACGTTCCGAAGTCGCCCGCCTCCTTGACGTAGGTGGTCCGCGCGGTGCGCTGGAGGGTGATCGCCATCTCCTCGGTGATGGCGGTGAACTTGTGGAAGAAGATCTCCAGGAGGACGGGGTCGAGCTTCATGGGGCGTCGGCCTCGGCAAGGCTCAGGGTGCCGAGCCGGTCGGCGCGAGCCTCCCACCCGGGGAGCAGGAACGTCGTCGTGTCCGCCTGCTCGATGATGGCGGGACCGTGCACGACGGCGCCCGCTCCGACCTCGGCGCGCGCGAACACGTCGACGGGGATGCGCTCTCCTTCGAACCAGATCGGCCGGCGGCCGCGGGGCTCCGCCCGCCCGGGCGCCGCGTCGGGGAGGTCCACCGGGGCGACCTTCCCGATCACCCCGAGCCGGATGGTGGTGGTCTGGACGGGGGTAGCCGGATCGCTGAACCCATAGCGCCGGTGGTGCTCCTCGTGGAAGAGCCTCGCGACCGTCCCCCCGTCGAGCCCGCTCCTCAGGTCGGAGGGAACGATGACCGTCAGCTCATAGGCTTGCGAGGGATACCGCAGGTTGAAGGAGACGACGAAGTCGTGGGTCCCGACGAGCGCGCCCTCGTGCGAGACCCAGGCTCCCGCCTCGTCCTCGAGCGCCTCCAGCATCGCCGCGATCGCCGGCCAGCCGTCCGGCTCCCCGTCGAGGACCGCGGCCGTCCCGATGAGATGCTGGGCGGTCCGCACGTAGTCGCGCCGCACGTCGGCGAGGACCGCGCCGAGGGCGCAGAAGGTCCCGGGCGCGGTCGGGATCAGGACGGACCGGATCCCGGCCTCCCGGACCAGGAGATTGGCATGGGTCGGGCCCGCGCCCCCGTAGGCGAGCAGCGAGTACTGCCGCGGATCGACGCCCGTCTGGGCAAGCAGCTTGGTGATCTCCGCCGCCATCTTGGCGCTCGCGACCCGCAGCGCCGCCGCCGCCACCTCGCGCGCCCGGTCGGGGCCGGAGAAGCCGACCCGCTCCGCGAGGCCGCAAAGCGCCGCCTCCGCCGCCTCGACGTCGAGGGCCATCCGGCCGTCGAGAAAGCGCGCCGCGTCGATGACGCCGAGGACGAGGTAGCAGTCGGTGATCGCGGGAACGGTTCCGCCCCGGCCGTAGCAGACCGGCCCCGGATCGGCGCCGACCGAGACCGGTCCGACCTTGAGCAGCCCCTGCGCGTCGACCCAGAGGATGGAGCCGCCGCCCGCGCCGATCGCCGACACGTTGACGACCGGCATCATCAGCGGGAAGTCCCCGACCTCGGTGCTCGCGGTGAACTCCGGCACCCCCGCCTGGCAGAGCGAGATGTCGGTGCTCGTGCCGCCCATGTCGAAGGTGATGAGCCTCGGCTGGTTCGCGACCTCCCCGACCCGCGTCGATGCCACCACTCCCGAGGCCGGGCCCGACAGCACCGTCTCGATGGGGCGCTCGCGGGCCGTCGCGACGCTCAGGGTCCCGCCGTTGTTGGCGGTGATGTAGATCGGGGCCGCCACGCCCTGCCCTTCCACCCGCGCCTCGAGGCGATCGAGGTACCCGGTCATGAGGGGCTGGATGTACGCGTTGAGGGCGGCGACGAGGCAGCGCTCGTACTCGCGGACCTCGGGCCAGATCGCGCTCGACTCCGAGACCTGGACCCCGGGGAGGGCCGCGCGGAGCGCCCCCGACACGGCCCGCTCGAGCGAACCGTCCCGGTAGGCGTTGAGCAGCATCACCGCCACCGCGTCCACCTCGGCCCCGCGGAGCCGGGCGGCGAGCGTCTCGAGCTCGGACCTGCCCGGCTCCTCGTCGACGCTTCCGTCCGAGCGCATTCTCGCTCCCACCTCGAACACCCGGTCGCGCGGAACGAGCGGGATCTCGCGCGGCGCGGTGAAGTCGTAGGAGCTCGGGAGGCGAAGCCGGGCGAGCTCGAGGACATCCCGGTTGCCCTTCGAGACGACGAGGGCCATGCGGGCTCCGCGGCGCTGAATGATGGCGTTGAGGCCGATAGTGGTGCCGTGCACCACCAGCTCGACGTCGCCGAGCGAGACTTCGAAGGTCTCGACGAGGGCGCGCATCCCCCGCTCCACCGCCGCGGACGGGTCGTCCGGCACGCTCGGCTCCTTGTGGAACTCGAGCCGGGTCTCGGTCATGTCCACCAGCACGAAGTCGGTGAACGTCCCGCCCACGTCGATCCCGATGCGGTGGCGCGCCATCGCCCGTGTCCTCGAAACGAATGGGTGGCCGCGGCCCGTCGGGCCGCGGCCACCGGTCTCGACTCAGTCCATGGTCACCCAGCGGATCTCCAGCCAGTTGTCCGGCCGGATCCGGACGCCCACGTTCGGCCGCATCGCGTACACCAGCACCTGGTGGTGAAGCGGCGCATAGAGCACGTCTTCCTTGATCGACCGGAAGACGGCCTGGAGCTTCTCGTGGCGCTCGTCGACGTCGAGGGTCCCCCGCGCGTCGCGGATCGCCGCGTCGAGCTCGAGGTCCGAGTTGAGCGAGTAGTTGTAGATGCCCTCGGAGCCTTCCGTGGTCGTCATCACCATCGTCTCGGCCATGTACGTCCCGTCGAAGTAGGGCGAGTTGAAGCCCATCAGGAACATCGTCGAGTCGCGGTTCCAGAGCCGCTGCCCGAAGTACACCGCCCGCGGCATCAGGTTGAGCGACACGTCGAGCCCGACCTGCGCGAGCATGGCGGCGGCGGCCCGGCAGATCGCCTCGTCGTTGATGTAGCGGTTGTTCGGACAGTCGAGGGTGAACGAGAAACCGTCCGGATAGCCGGCCTCGGCGAGGAGCCCCTTCGCCGCGTCGGGGTCGTAGCCGCTCAGGGCGTCCAGCTCCGCGTCGTAGCCGACGTTGCCGGGGGCGAGGATCTGGCCCGTCGGGGTGGCGTAGCCGCGCATGACGGTGCGCACGATCGCCTCGGAGTCGAGGGCGAGGTTGACGGCCTGGCGCACCCTCCGGTCGCTGAACGGGTTCGTTCCCCCCGCATCGCCGTGCTTGATCACCTCGCTCCCGACGTCGAAGGCGTAGAACAGGGTCCGGAACTCGTCGGTAATCTCGAGCTTGATCTCGGGATTCGCCTCGAGCTGGGCCACGTTCTGGCTCGGGATGGCGGTGACGAGGTCGAGCTCGCCGGAGACGAGGGCCGCGATCCGGGTCGGGTCGCTCGAGATCGGCTGGAACACGATCTCGTCGATGTCGCCGTCGAGGGCTCCCCAGTAATCGGGGTTCCGGGTGAGGACGGTGCGCGCGTCCGGCTCGCGGGACGCGAGCACGTAGGGACCCGTGCCGTTCGCGTTCTGGACGGAGTAGGTCTCCTCCTTCTGCTTGAGATCCTGCGGGCGCTGGACGTCGTTGGCGTCGGCCCAGCCCTTGTCCATGATGAAGATGTACCCGAGCTTGTCGAGAAGCAGCGGATCCGGCTCCTTCGTCACGAGGTCGATGGTGAGATCGTCGACGATCCGGGTCTCGGCGATGTTCCCGACGAAGCCCTTGAACTGCGAGGTGTCGGCCTGCGCCCGCGCGATCGACATCGCGACGTCGTCCGCGCCGAATGCCGCGCCGTCATGGAACTTGACGTTCGGGCGGAGGGTGAAACGCCACTCGTTGGGCGAGACGTTCTCCCACCCGGTCGCGAGCTGCGGCGCCTTGGCGAGCGACTTGTCGCGGGTGACGAGGGCCTCGTACATCATGGACAGGACCGAGATCGTGGTCTGGATGTTCTGGGCGTGCGGGTCCATCGTGCCCGCGTCGGCCTGGGCGCCGATGCGAAGGGTCTTCGCGGCGGACGGACCGGCCATCGCGAGCGCGCCCGCCGCCGCGGCCGCGGCGACGAGGGCAATCGGCTGGCGCCTAGTCTTGAGTCTTGGCATGGGTTTCTCCCCCTTCCTTTCAGGTTGACCGGAACCCGCCGCCTCGCGGCGCGTCCCCATTGAGCGGCCGCTCGCGCGCGGCGCACGTGTATCGTCGAGGCCGATCACTTCAGCCTCGGGTTCAGGGCATCGCGCAGGAAGTCTCCGAGCAGGTTGATGCTGAGCACCAGGATGACCAGCGCACAACCGGGCACGATGGCGATCCACCACTCCCCGGAGAACAGGTACCCATTGCCGATTCGGATGAGCGTCCCGAGCGACGGCTCGGTGGGCGGCACCCCGAGACCGACGAAGGACAGGGTCGCCTCCAGGATGACCGCGACGGCGAGGTGGATGGTACCGATCACGAGCACCGAGGTCAGCACGTTCGGCAGGATGTGCTTGAGCATGATCGCCCACCGCGCGATCCCCATCATCGTCGCCGCGGCGACGTACTCGCGATTGCGCTCCACGAGGGTCGCGCCCCGGACCGGGCGCGCGTACTGGACCCAGCCGGAGAGCCCGATCGCGAGGATCAGAACGAGCACCGCGACCCGGTTGTGGTCCGCCTGCCCGAACGCGGCACGCGAGATCCCGTCCACCATCACCGCGATCAGGATGGCGGGAAAGGTGAGCTGGATGTCGGCGACGCGCATCGCGACGGCGTCCACCCAGCCCCCGACGAAGCCCGCCACGAGGCCCGCCGCGACTCCGATGATCACCGCGAGGAGCACTCCGGCGAGGCCGACGAAGAGCGACACCCGCGCACCGAAGATGATGGCCGAGATCATGTCGCGGCCCTGGTCGTCGGTGCCGAGCAGGAAGCGCGGATCGCCGCCCTCGAGCCACACCGGGGCAAGGAACGCGTCCGTAAGCCGGAACTGGTTCGGATCGAAGGCGTCGTAGGGGGCCACGATCTGCGGGGCGAGACTCGCGACCACGAAGACGAGAAGGATGACCGACGCCGCGATCGCCGACGGATCGCGGACGAAGTCGTGCGCGAGATCGCTCCGGGCCAGCCGGTCCCGCCATCCCGGGCGCCGCCCCGCCGCCTCGCCGGCCGGCATGTCCCGCGCCGCCATCAGCCCGCCGCCAACTCGGACCCGCCGCGCAGCCGCGGATCGATGACGAGGTAGAGAAGATCGACGACCAGGTTGATTCCGACGAAGAGGGCCGCGATCAGGATGAGGTACGCGGACATCATGGTGACGTCGGCGGTCGCGACGGACTGGAGGAACAGGAGCCCGAGACCGGGCCACTGGAAGACCGACTCGGTGATGACCGCGAACGCGATGATCGACCCGAGCTGCAGGCCGATGATGGTGACCACCGGAATGAGGGTGTTGCGAAGCGCATGCCGGTAGTGGACCGCGCGGTGCGAGAGTCCGCGGGCGCGCGCGAAGCGGATGTAGTCGGTCCGGACCACTTCCAGCATCTCGGCCCGGACGAGACGCATGATCATCGCGATCTGGAACGCCGCGAGGGTGAGCGAAGGCATGATGAGGGCCTTGAGCCCGCCGGCGGTGAGAAGGCCCGTCGTCCACCACCCGATCGCCACGACCTCCCCGCGGCCGAAGGAAGGCAGCCAGCCCAGGGTGACCGAGAACAGCCAGATGAGGATGAGCCCCATGAAGAAGGAGGGCATCGAGATGCCGAAGAGGGAGGCGGAGAGGAGGAGCCGGCTCGCGAGGCTCCGGCGGTTGAGGGCCGCGTAC
Organism: Gammaproteobacteria bacterium; assembly: GCA_022823045.1. Taxonomy (GTDB): domain Bacteria; phylum Pseudomonadota; class Gammaproteobacteria; order HK1; family HK1; genus JAJDXW01. Next base: position 1,670 of record JAJDXW010000163.1, on the reverse strand, counting down.
ACCCCGGCCGGGATCCCGATTACGACGGCGATGAGCATGCCCGAGACCGCGAGCTCGACGGTGGCGGGAAGGCGTTCGACGAGGACCGTCTCGACCGCGCGGCCGAGCCGGTAGCTGATGCCGAAGTTGCCCTGGAGGACGTCGCCGAGAAAGGCGAGGAACTGCACCGGTATCGGCTGGTCGAGCCCGAGCTCGGCGCGCACCGCCTGGCGCTGCGCCTCCGTCGATTCGATGCCGAGGAGCGCGACCAGCGGATCCCCGAGGAAGCGGAACATGACGAAGGCGACCGCGGTGACGACCAGCATCACGATCACGGCCTGGCCGAGCCGGCGGGCGAGGAAGCTCGCCATGTCAGGCGGCCCCCGCTCCGGACTGGCCCCTCGCTCGGCCCTCGGCTCGCGCCCCGGGTCCGGGCGCCGAAGACGGTGCTCCTGCTCCCGGCGCGATGTCGGGGGAGGCGGACGGCGTTCCCCGCCCGGACGGGGGAACGGCGGTCCGCGGGCTCTCGGCGGCAAGCGTGGACCGCACCGCTTCGGGAAGCGTCTCGAAGTCCGCCTCGTCGTTGTAGGCGAACACCGACAGGCGAAGCCACAGGCGCCCGGCGACGGCGGTGGCGAGGGCCTCGACCCGATGGCCCTGCCAGAGCCGGTCCCGGATCCGTCCCGCGTTCTCCCACGTCGCATCCAGGTTGCAGGGGAGGCGCACGGTCACCATGGCGGCGAAGCTCGCGGCAGGACCGCCGAGCTCGGTCTCGAGAGCGGCCGCGAGTTCCGTACCGGCCGTCCGCGCGAGGGAGGAGTTCCGTTCTCGCAGGGCACCTCCCCCGAGATGCCGGTGCAGCTCGATCGCGTCCGGAATGCAGAGCCACGCGGAGGGGTCCCGCGTCCCGATCTTGCCGAATTCGGCAGTGAGCCCCTGGCGATAGGCGTGCGAGATGGTCGTCGGATGGATCTCGGCCGCATCCGCGCGCGCGCACACGAACGCCGTACCCTTCGGCGCGCACAACCACTTGTGGGCGTTGCCGACGTACCAGTCGGCACCGATGGCGTCGACGTCGAGATCGACGAGACCGGGGGCATGGGCGCCGTCGACGAGCACCGGAACGCCACGGGTCCGGCACCGGCGGACGATGTCGGCGATCGGGAACACGAGAGCCGACGGAGAAGCGATGTGGTCGACGACGACGAGACGGGTGCGGTCGTCGAGCGCCCGCCCGAGGGCATCGGTGACTTCGGACGGGTCACGGAGCGGCATCGGCACCGGCACCTCGACGACCTCCGCCCCGCTTCTCTCGGCAACGAAGCGAAGCGCGTTGCGGACCGCGCCGTACACGTGGTCGGTGGTGACGATCCGGTCCCTTGGCACGAAGCGGAGCGAGCGAAGCACCGCGTTCATCCCGCTCGTCGCGTTCTCGAGGAGGACGGTGCGCTCGGGAGCGGCTCCGACGAACCCGGCGAGAGAGGTGGCCGCCTCCCGGATGAGGTCCGGCAACTCGTTCATGAAGAACCGGGGGGGCTGGGCTTCCATGCGAAGGCGCCACTCGTTCTGGCGATCGAAGAGCTCGCGCGGCGTCGCGCCGTACGCCCCGTGGTTGAGGAACACCATGTCCTCTTCGAGCGCGAAGAGGTGCCGGAGCGCGCGTCCGTACTCCGTCACGCGGCGCCTCCGCC
>JAJDXW010000330.1 GCA_022823045.1 Gammaproteobacteria bacterium | reverse complement strand
TATCTCGGCACGCTCGTCCCGCGAGGGGTATCCCCCCGCGGCTTCATCGGGCATGATCCGGCGAGGTGTCGACGAGAGCAGGGGAGCAACCCAGATGGCGGTCTACGAGCTGCGCCGGTACACGATTCGGCCGGGCAAGATGGAGGAATGGGTCGAGTACATGGAGGGGACGATCATCCCTTTCCAGGTCTCCAAGGGGATGGTGATTACCGGAAGCTATCGCGGGGAAGATGACGACTCCGTCTACTTCTGGACGCGCCGCTTCGAGAGCGAGGAGCATCGCGAGGCGCTCTACGCGGCGGTCTACGAGAGCGACTTCTGGAAGAACGAGGTCGCCCCGAACGTGGTCGAACTCATCGACCGCGACCTCATCCAGGTCACCCGGGTGGTCCCCACTCCGCGTTCCGTCGTGCAGTAGCCGAAGCGGGACGGGGAGGCGCATCCTCCCCGTTTTCTACTGGTCATTCGGTACAGATTTGGTATCATTGAGGCTTCGCGCCGCCAAGTCGGGCGCGGCCGGGCGGAAGGGATCGCCCGGGCCCGGGGACCGCGGGTCCCCTTGCGAACCCACCCCCTCGAGACAGGGGGGAACCACCGGCCGGACGGTCGGGGAGAATAGAAAATGAGGCGAGCCCGTGAGTGACGAGACCGTCGATCAGCGTACCTTCAAGCTAGTAACCATCGAGAAATCCACACCGCCCAACGAGAAAGCCAAGGGAACCTGGTACCGCTACGTCATCCGGAACGAGCTGACGAGCATCCAGGGGTATGCCCGCGGGTCGCGGGTCACGGTGGCGAACAACGCCAACCGCTACGTGAAGGCGCTCAACGCGAAGAACGATCCCTCCCGGTCCGCCGGGCCGTGGGCGACGCAGCGGCGCAAGGCCGCCGCCGCCGCCAACAAGTAGGCCCCGCCCTCAATCGGCGGCTTCCGCCTGCCTGTCCGCGAGCCACTCCCGGGTGACCTCCCGGGTGTGCTCGCCGAGGAGAGGGGCCGGGCGCCGGACCGCGCCCGGGGTCTCGGAGAGCTTGACCGGCACGCCGAGGGTGCGCATGGGGCCCACCTTGGGGTGCTCGACCTCGGCGACCATCTCGCGGGCGACGGTCTGCGGGTCTCGCAGCATCTCGACGTGGTTCAGCACCGGGCCGGCGGGGACCCCGGCCTCCTCGAAGCGTTCGCACCAATAGGCGGTGGTCTGGCGCCGGAACCAGGGGTCGAGCGCGGCTTCGAGCGCGCGAACGTTCCGCACCCGGTCCGGCTTGGTCCGGAACCGCGGGTCCTCGGTCAGCTCCTCGCATCCGAGGATGCGGCAGACCGTCACCCAGAACGCCTCCATGGCCGCCCCGATCGTCATGTAGCCGTCCGCGGTCGCGAACGCCTGGTAGGGGGCGCTCCCGCGGTGGCTCTGGCCGAGCCGCTCCGGCACCTCCCCGTTGGTGAACACCCCCGCAGCCTCGTACACCCCGAGCGCGATGCCCGCCTCGAAGAGGGAGGTGTCGACGTGTTGCCCGCGGCCGGTCCGCTCACGGGCGGCGAGAGCGGTGAGGACTCCGATCGCCGCGTTCATGCCCCCGCAGAGATCGGTGACCGGAACCGGGATCCGGTACGGCGGGCCGTCCGGGGGGCCGTTGATGCTCATCAGGCCGGTCATCCCGCACGCGATGAGGTCGAACCCGCCGCGCGGGGCGTAGGGTCCGGTCTGGCCGAAGCCCGAAATGGAGCAGTAGACGAGCCGCGGATTGAGGGCGCGCATGGCGTCGTAGCCGACGCCGATCCGGGCCGCAGTGCCCGGCTTGAAGTTCTCGATCAGCACGTCGGCGGTCGCCGCGAGGCGCTTGAACAGCGCGAGGTCGCCAGCGTCCTTGAGGTTGAGGGCGACCGAGCGTTTGTTGCGGTTCCAGAGCATGAAGGGCGCGCTCTCGCCCTCGACGAAAGGGGGGGTGCCCCGCATGTCGTCGCCGGTATCCGGCCGTTCGACCTTGACCACGTCCGCGCCGTGGTCGGCCAGGATCATTGCGCACCAGGGGCCGGACAGATGGGTCGTGAGGTCGAGCACCCGGATGTGTGACAGGGACATGGTCATGACGGTTCTCTCGGACGTGCCGCGCGTTTCCGCGGAGTATATACCCCACCCCCCCGGTGCCGTTTCCGGTTGCCGGCGAGACTCGGGCGGCAACCACCGCGCGGAAGGGGCCCGGATTCCCATTTCCGCGCCACATTTCCGCGTAGCGGTGTGGATGATGCGGACGCGGGACGATATCTTTGCGAAGCCCGAAAGCATGAGGTTCCCCCGATGACCGCACGCAACCTGACGCTGGACGTCGCCCTCGCGGAAGCGGAGGCGCGATATGCCGCGGACAACCCGGCGAGCGCGGCCCGCTACGAGGACGCGTGCCGGTCGCTTCCCGGCGGCAACACCCGCACGGTGCTGTTCTACGAGCCGTTCCCCCTCTCGATGGCGAAGGGTGAGGGCGCGCGGCTCCGGGACCTCGACGGTCACGAGTACCGGGACTTTCTCGGCGAGCACACGGCCGGGCTTTACGGACACTCCAACCCCCGGATCCTTGACGAGATCCGGGGGGCGCTCGCCTCCGGGATCGTCCTCGGGGCACCGAACCGCTACGAGGTGGAGCTCGCCGAGCTGGTCTGCGCGCGGTTTCCCGCCGTCGACCGGGTGCGGTTCTGCAACTCCGGGACGGAGGCGAACCTGATGGCCATCGGGCTCGCCCGAGCGGTGACGGGGCGCGAGAAGGTGCTCGTCTTCGAGGGCGCCTATCACGGTGGTGTCCTGTTCTTCAAGGAAGGCGAGAGTGGGCCCGTGAACGCGCCGTTTCCCTTCGTCTTCGGCCGCTACAACGACACGGAGGCGACGCTCGCGGTCATCGAACGGCACGGGAGCGAGCTTGCGGCCATCCTCGTCGAGCCGATGATGGGGTCGGGCGGCTGCATCGAAGGGGATCGGGAGTTTCTCGCCGCCCTCCGCGAGGCCGCGGACCGGCACGGCGTGCTCCTCCTCTTCGACGAAGTGATGACGTCGCGCCTCGGACCGGGAGGGCGGCAGGGCGAGCTCGGGATCCTTCCCGACTTGACGACCCTCGGAAAGTACATCGGCGGTGGAATGAGCTTCGGGGGGTTCGGTGGTCGAGCGGATCTGATGGAGCGTTTCGACCCGCGCCGCCCGGACGCGATCCCCCACGCGGGGACGTTCAACAACAACGTGCTCACCATGTCGGCCGGGATCGTGGGCCTCCGGGACATCTTCACCCCCGACGAAGCGGTGCGGCTGAACGCGGACGGCGACGCCCTGCGCGAGCGCCTGCAGCAGGCCGCCGACGAGCGCGGGGTCCCCTTCAGCGCGACCGGCTGCGGGTCGATCATCGGGCTTCACTGGCAGGCGGAGCCGATTCGCCGCCCGGCCGATACGGCGACTACCCGGCCCGCCGCGCGCGCCCTCTCGCACCTCGAGATGATCCGGCGCGGCTTCTACTTCGCGCGCCGCGGCTTCATGAGCCTCTCGCTTCCCCTCGAGGCGGGAGACTACGATGGTCTCGTGGACGCCTTTGCCGACTTCCTCGATGAGCACCGGGAGGTGCTGTCCGGATAGGTGCGGCGCGTTCGGCGCAGCGTTCCGGCAGCGAGAACGAGGGAGGATGGCAGGGTCCCGGACATGGCCGAGGCAGCGGCCGAGGTGATGACCGGGGCCAGGGTCCGGGTCGGGTCCGGGCTCGGGGTCCGAATCGGGGTCTGGCGCGAGGTCGAGGGTGGCGCCGGGACCGGCGTCACGGGCGGAGCAAGACGGGGCGGCGGCGATGGCCGACCCGTCTGATCCGGCCGGCACCGGGCGGTCGCGGCCCGCGCGACTCCGCGACGCCGCGCCCGAGCGCTACGCGATCATCCGCCGGGTCACCCTCGTCGGGGCGGCCGTCGATCTCGTCCTCGGCCTCGCGAAGATCGCGGGGGGGCTCCTCGCGCAGTCCCAGTCGCTCATTGCCGACGGCGTGCACTCGCTCTCGGACCTTGTCACCGACGTGCTCGTCCTCTTCGCGGCGAGGCTCGCCCGCGCCAAGCCCGATGCCGATCATCCCTACGGCCACGAGCGGATCGAGACCGTCGCCACGGTGGCGCTCGGCGTCGTGCTGATCGTCATCGGGGCGGGGATCGCCGTCGACTCGCTCTGGCGGCTGTTCCATCCCGAGGACCTCCATCTCCCGGCCTGGTGGGCGATGGCCGTCGCGGCGGTCTCGGTCGTCGCCAAGGAGGGCGTTTACCGGTATACCCTGCGGGCGGCACGCCGCTCCCGCTCCAGGCTCCTCGAAGCAAACGCCTGGCACGCGCGGAGCGACGCCGCGTCGTCGATCGTGGTCATCGTGGGGGTCGGCGGCGCGCTGCTCGGTCTCGGCTATCTCGATGCGCTGGCCGCGGTGGCGGTGTCCTGGATGATCGGCCGGATGGGCTATCGCCTCGCCCGCCGGAGCGTCGAGGAGCTCATCGACACCGGTCTCGATCCCGATCAGGTCGAGGCGATCCGAGGCGCACTGATGGGGGTCGACGGGGTGAGCGACCTTCACATGCTGCGGACGCGCCAGATGGGGCCGAAGACCCTTGTCGACGTGCACATCCTCCTTGACGACCCGAAGCTCAGCGTGTCGGAGGGGCACCAGATCAGCGAGACCGCCCGGGCCGAGCTCATCCGGCAGTTCCGGGACGTCGAGGACGTGACAGTCCATATCGACCCCGAGGACGACGAGGAGATCGCGCAGGGCCGACACCTGGGGCTTCGCGGCGAAGTGGAGGCGAGGCTGCGGGCGGCATGGTCCGAGGTCCCGGAGACGCAAGCGATCCGGCGGATCACGCTCCACTACCTCGACGGACGCATCCAGGTCGAGGTGGAGCTCCCCCTCGACCTCGCGCTCGCCGGCGAGGCTCCGGAGCCGATCCGGCGCCGCTTCGAGCAGGCGCTCGAGCACGACCCGGACGTGAGCGAGGTGCGGGTCCTCTTCGGCTGACCCTCCCGCCCGGGCGAACTCTCAGTAGTTGATCGCGGGGTTGTCTCCGGGATAGATGGTGCCGACCACCAGCATTCCCTCGGGGCTGGTCGCTTCGAGGGAGTGAAGCTGCTTTCGGGGAAGGAAGATGACGTCACCCGCCTCGACCGGGGCCTTGAGGTTCTCGGTCCACATGCAGCCCGCGCCGGAGAGGACGATGAGCGTCTCCTCGTAGAGGTGGCGGTGGGGCTCGGCCTTCGAGAGCGGAATGTGGCCGATGAACTGGGTGACCACCTCCGAGCCCACCGACCGGTCGACGAGCATCTGGAAGTAGCGGTTCGCCATGCCCTGGCGCTGGGCGGGGTCGAGGGGGACGACGCGCTCCGGGTGGGCCGCGTCGAAGTTGTCCGGCATCCGGTCGAGCCATTCGGGGGCGCTCGCGCGCGGACAGGCGGAGGCCAGGAACTTGACCGGCGCGCCGCCGCCGTCGCCCGGCCCGGTGACGCGGAACGCCTCCCCGGGGGCGACGTAGACCCCGGAATGGGTCTTGGCCGCGAACGTCCTCCCCGAGATCGTGACCTCGGCTTCGCCCTCGGTGACGAACAGGACCACGTCGCGCTCCCCGAAGGCGATGACGGGCGGGTCGCCGGCCCCGCCGGTCTCGAAGTGGAACTGGGACTGGTGGATCGATCCGAGCTCCGGCCCGATGACCGTGCACCAGCGGAGCCCACCGCGCTCGTGCTTGGGCGCGCGCTCGGTCGAGAAGACGTAGCAGCCTCCGTTGAGGATGGACCGTCCGCCCTCGCCGCAGGGCACCTCGGGGATCGCACGGTTCGCCTCGCTCCCCGGATCGTCCTCGGGGTAGTCGGCGAGGAGGTTGTTGTGCGAGCCGTCGCAGAACGGGGGCGTCTTCGTGTGCTTGCACCCGCAGAACAGGACCTCCTCGCCCTTCACGGCGGCGACGTGGCGCACGGGGAGGAAGTCGGTGCCCCGGTGGCTCCCGTCGCAGAAGGGCTGGGAGCGGCTCCGCCCGCAGCGGCACCAGAGATAGGTCCGGCCCTCCTCGAGCTCGGTGTAGTACGCCTTGTGGCGCGCGATCCGGGGCTGGGTGGTCTCGGCCATCGGGTCCGCGTTCCGCGCCGGCTAGATCGAGACGACCTGGTACTTCGGGTCGCGCCACGCCTCGCGCGCGAGCACGTCCTTGATGATCCCGACCGCCCGCCAGACGTCCTCGTGGCGATGGTAGAGCGGGCTCATGCCGAGTCGGATGGAGTTCGGGTAGCGGAACGAGGAGAGGAGGCCGTGGTCGACCAGGGCCTCGCTGACCGGCCCGGCCCCGGGGTGGCGGAAGGAGACGTGGCCTCCCCGGCGCGCGTAGTCCCGCGGGGAGTTGATCTCCACCCCGAGGGGGCCGCACTCCTGGTCGAGGAGCGCGATGAGGGTCTCGGTGAGCGACTCGTGCTTGCTCGCCACGTCTTCGCGCTTCACCTCGCGCCAGATCTCGGCCGCCGCGGCGAACACCTCGTTCGCGATGACCGGCGGGGTGCCGGTGAGGTGGCGGGCCGCGCCCGGGTCCGGCTCGTACTCGGTGAGGAAGCGATCCCACTCGGCGTGCCCCATCCAGCCGGAGATGGCCGGCCACGCGCCGCCCTCGTGCGCCGGACTCACGTAGAGGTACGCGGGGCCGCCCGGCCCGCCGCAAAGGTACTTGTAGCCGCACCCCACCGCGAAGTCCGCTCCCGTGCCCGCGAGGTCGACATCGAGCGCCCCGGCCGAGTGGGAGAGGTCCCAGACGGTGAGCGCGCCGGCCGCCCGGGCGCGTTCGTTCATCTCCGCGAGGTCCCACCGTTCGCTCGAGCGGTAGTCGGTCTGGGTGAGATAGAGGATGGCGACGTCGCGGTCGAGCCGGTCGAGGAGCTGCTCGCGGGTCTCCGCGGTCCGGACCCGGGCCTCGACGCCGAGGTCGTTCAGGAGCCGCACGAATCCCTGCGCGACGTGGAGGTCGGTGGGGAAGTTGTGGGACTCGGTGAGGATGACGTCGCCGCCCGCGCGGAGCTTCCACGCGTACGCGATGATCTTGAAGAGGTTGACGGTCGTGTTGTCGCACACGACGACGTCCCCGGGGCTCGCGCCGACCATGTGACAGATGGCGGCGCCGAGCTCGCGCGGGCGTTCCACCCACCCCTCGCTCGTCCACGCCCGCCGGCTCTTGTCGCGCCAGCATTCCGTCATCACCCGCCGGATCCGCTCCGGCGCGTCCACCGGCATCGCTCCCATGGAGTTGGCGTCGAAGTGGATGCAGCCGGACTCGGCGCGGGCGAACCGGTCCGCGAAGGCGGCGAGAGGGTCGCGCCGGTCGAGGTCGAGGCAGGTTTCGAGGGTGTGCATGGCGCGGGTGTCCGGCAGGTCCACTCGGCATCCGGCGGCCAGCGGCGTCCGGCGGCGAGGGGAGGGGCGGAGGGGGAGGACGTTAGCGTGCATTAATTTCATACCCGCCGGTTCCTTGCAAGGAACGAAGCGCCGCCGATAGCATCCCGCCCGGTCGGGATGGGTACTGGGCATTGGGCGAGACGGCGGCGGGAGCGATGACGGAGGGCGGAGGTGCGCAAGCCAGGGTGGCCGCCGACATTGGCGGCACCTTTACCGACGTCGTCCTCGACGCGCCGTCCGGGCGCCGCACCGCCAAGGTATTGACGACCCCGCGCGCACCCGAGGCGGGGGTCTTCGAAGCCCTGGAGACGGTGCTTGCCGAGGGCGCGGTCGCCCCCGCGGAGGTGGCGGTCTTCGTCCACGGCACGACCCTCGCCACGAACGCCCTCATCGAGCGCAAGGGCGCGCGCACCGCGTTCCTCACCACGCGGGGGTTCCGGGACATCCTGGAGATGGGGTTCGAGAAGCGATTCGAGCAGTACGACATCTTCATGGACAAGCCGGACCCGCTTGTCCCGCGCCAGCTCCGGCGCGAGGTCACCGAGCGGGTGTCGGCCCGGGGGCAGGTGTTGCTTCCGCTCGACGAGGCGGAGGTGCGCGGGATCGCGGCCGAGTGGAGGGCGGCGGGAATCGAGGCGGTCGCGGTAGGGCTCCTCCACGCCTGGGCCCACCCCGGCCACGAGCAGGCCGTCCGCGAGGTGCTGGCCGCGGAGATGCCGGACGCGACCGTGTGCCTCTCGAGCGAGGTCTGCCCGGAGATCCGCGAGTACGAACGCTTCTCGACCACCTGCGCCAACGCCTACGTCCGGCCCCTCATCTCGGGCTATCTCCATCGGCTCCGGGAGGGCCTGGTCGAGCGCGGAATGACCTGCCCCTTCTACCTCATGATGTCGGGGGGCGGGGTCACGACCGTCGAGAACGCGTCCCGGTTCCCCGTCCGGCTGGTCGAATCGGGTCCCGCCGGGGGAGCGATCCTCGCCGGCCACGTGGCTCGCGAGTGCGGCCTCGGCGAAGCGCTCTCCCTCGACATGGGAGGCACCACGGCGAAGATCTGCCTCATCGAGAACGGGACCCCGGAACGGTCCCGGACCTTCGAGGTCGCCCGCCGGTACCGGGACCTCAAGGGGAGCGGCCTGCCGGTCCGGGTCCCGGTGATCGAGATGGTGGAGATCGGGGCGGGGGGCGGCTCGATCGCCCGCGTCGACAACATGAACCGGCTCCGGGTGGGGCCGGCGAGCGCGGGCTCCGAGCCCGGCCCGGCGTGCTACGGGCGGGGCGGGGAGCGGGCGACGGTCACCGACGCGAACCTCGTTCTCGGGAAGCTCGACCCGGAGCGGTTCGCGGGCGGGAAGATCGGGCTCGAGCGCGAGCGCGCCGAGGACGCTCTCGAACGGGACGTCGGCGGGCGCCTCGGGCTCGCCGGCCCGTGGCCCGCGGTCGGGGTCGTCGAGATGGTCGACGAGAACATGGCGAACGCGGCGCGGGTCCACGCCATCGAGCGGGGCAAGGTCATCGGGCGCCATGCGATGGTCGCGTTCGGGGGCGGGGCGCCGCTCCATGCCGGGCGGCTCGCGCAGAAGCTCGGCATCGACCGGGTGGTGATCCCGAAGGGCGCGGGGGTGGGGTCCGCGATCGGGTTCCTGCTCGCACCCATCGCCTACGAGGTGGTGCGCACCCTCCCGGTCGACTTCCGCGACTTCGATGCCGGCGCCATCAACGCGATGCTGGCTGAGATGGAGGCGGAGGCGACGGCCGTCGTGCGGGGCGGGGTGCCGCCCGACGCGCCCCTCGTCGCCCGCCGCGTCGTCGAGCTCCGCTACGTCGGGCAGGGCCACGACCTTCGCATCGGGCTCGACGACGGGCCGCTCGCCCGGGACGACGGGCGAGTGCTCAAGGACCGCTTCGAAGAGCAGTACCGGGCGGTCTACGGACTCACCATCGACGGGCTCGACATCCGGAGCGTCTCCTGGTCGGTGACCGTCGCGACGGAGGGGGCGCGTGCCTCTCCGGCAGAGATGCCGCCGGCACGGACCCCGGCGTCGGCCCGCGCCGACGGGCACCGGAGCATCTACGACGCGAGCGTCGGGGAGGCCGTTCGCTGCCCGGTCTACTCGCGTTTCGACCTCGCGCCGGGGACCGAGATCGCCGGCCCCGCGATCATCGCGGAGGAGGAGACCGCCACCTTCGTTCCCGCCGAGTTCAGCGCGGCGCTCAACTCGTTCGAGTACATCGTCATGGACAACCAGGCGGGGAGGGTCGTCTGATCATGGCCGCCGCCCGTGCTCCGGATACCCCCATCGACGCGATCCACCGGCAGGTGATGTGGGATCGGCTCATCGCGGTGGTCGAGGAGCAGGCCCAGACGATCCTTCGCACCGCCTTCGGCTCCGTCGTCCGGGAAGCGGGCGACCTCTCGGGCGGGGTCTACGACCTGCGGGGCCGCATGATCGCCCAGGCGGTGACCGGGACCCCGGGGCACGTCAACACGATGGCCCGGGCGGTGGAGCACTTTCTCGCTCGGTTCCCGGTCGAGTCGATGAGGCCGGGCGACGTCTTCGTGACCAACGACCCGTGGCTCGGGACGGGGCACCTCTTCGACTTCGTGGTCGTGTCTCCGGCCTGCCTCGACGGAAGGCCGGTCGCGCTCCTCGCGTCCACGTGCCACGTCATCGACGTCGGCGGGCGCGGGTTCTCCGCCGAAGCGAAGTCCATCTTCGAGGAGGGGGTGCGGGTCCCCCACATGCGGCTCCGGAGCGAGGGGGTCCTGAACGAAGACCTCATGACGATCCTCCTCGCCAACACCCGCAACCCGGTCGAGGTGCGAGGGGACCTCCTGTCCCTCGTGAGCTGCAACGACACCGGCGCGGAGCGCCTCCGCGACATGATGGCGGAGTTCGACCTCGAGACCATCGAGCTGCTTGCGGACCATGTCATCGAGAGCTCGCGTGACGCGATGCGAAAGGCGGTGCGGGCGGTTCCCAACGGCCGTTACCGGACCGAGATGGAGCTCGACGGCTACGACGAGCCGGTCTTCATCAAGGCGGAGATGCGGGTCTCGGACGAGGAGATCGTGATCGACTACGCCGGGACGTCGCGCGCGTCCGCGTACGGGATCAACTCCCCGCTCTGCTACACCGAGGCGTACACCTGCTTCGGCCTCAGGTGCATCGTCGCGCCGGAGGTGCCGAACAACCACGGGTCGCTGAGCGTCTTCCGCACCGTCGCGGAGCCGGGCTCGGCGGTCCACCCGGTGCACCCGAGCCCGGTGACCGCGCGGCACGTCATCGGGCAGATGCTGCCGGATGTCGCCTTCGGCTGCCTCGCGCAGGCCCTGCCCGGGCGGATCCCGGCCGAGAGCGCGGGCAGCATCTGGGTGCTCCCTTTCGCCGACGCCGGGGCGGACGCGGCCGGCGGCGGTGGCGCCGATGGTAGTGGCGGCGGCGCCGGACCGGGCGGCAACGCGTCCCGGTTCAACGTCATGAACGTCGGGATGGGCGGGACCGGAGCGCGGCCCGGAAAGGACGGGCTCTCGGTGACCGCCTTTCCGAGCGGGGTCGGCGCGATTCCCGTCGAGGTCACGGAGTCCGAGTCGCCGCTGGTCTTCTGGCGCAAGGAGTTCCTCCCCGACTCGGGGGGTGCCGGCGCGGTCCGGGGCGGGCTCGGCCAGGTCATCGAGGTCGGGAACACCGAGGAGCACCCGTTCACCGTCTCCGCCGCCACCTTCGACCGGATGCGGAACCCGCCGCGGGGGCGCGATGGCGGGCGGCCGGGACGAAGCGGAGCGGCCCGTCTCGCATCCGGAGCGCGGTTCGACGACAAGGCGGTCCACACCGTCCCCGCCGGCGACCGGCTCATCGTGGAGCTGCCGGGGGGCGGCGGGCTCGGCGACCCGCGGCGCCGGAACCCCGACCTCATCCGCGCGGACCTCGAGGCGGGCTACGTCACCCCGGACGGGGCCAAGCGCGACTACGGAAGCGAGTAGCCGTGGACGACGGCCACGCCCACATCTGCTCGGTCGTGATCGCTCGCTCCGCCGCCGCTGCGATGTCCTTCCTCGCGGACCCGGAGAAGCTCTCGACATGGGCAGTCGGCATGGGTGAGACGACGGTCCACGCGGACGGCACGATCAAGGGCGCCTTCCCGGAGACGAAGCAGCCGATCTGGGCCCGCATCGACGCGGATCCCGGCCGCGGGACCATCCTGTATCACCTCGGCTCCGACCCCGACGCCCTCGTCCCCCGGATCATGGTCCGGGTGGTCCCCGGGAGCGTCCTCGGCAGCGGCCCCGAGTCCTGCGTCGTCTCCCTCGTCGCGTGGCGCCAGGAAGCCATGGACGACGCCCGCTGGGAGGGCCTCAAGTCCGGCCACGAGCGCGAGATCCTCGACCTCAAGCAACTCATCGAATCGACGGCCTGCCCCTGACCGCCCCCACTGCCGGGTGACGGCGAGCCGGACGGTTGTCCGGGGCGGCCGATCAGACGTTGAAGCGGAAGCGGATGACGTCGCCTTCGGCGATGACGTAGTCGCGCCCCTCGAGGCGCCAGCGCCCCTCCTCGCGCGCGCCCTGCTCGCCGCCGTGCGCGACGAAGTCGTCGCAGGTGACGACCTCGGCCCGGATGAAGCCGCGCTCGAAGTCGGTGTGGATCCGGCCCGCTCCCTCGGGGGCGGCGGCCCCCGCGCGCACCGTCCACGCCCGGGTCTCCTTGGCGTCCGCGGAGAAGAACGTACGAAGGCCGAGCAGCTCGTAGCCGGCCCGCACGAAACGGTCGAGCCCCGGCGCCTCGAGCCCGAGGTCGGCGAGGAACTCGCTCTGGTCTTCGGGTTCGAGCCCGGCCAGCTCCGACTCGATGGTCGCGCAGATCGGCAGCACCCGCGCGTCCTCCGCCGCCGTGGCGGCGCGGACCGCCTCGATCCGGGGGTTGTTCTCGAAGCTGTCGTCCTCGCCGATGTTGGCGACGAACATCACCGGCTTCGCGGTGAGGAGGGAGAGCTCGCGCAGCACGCCGCGGGCCGGGGTGTCGAGGGCGAGGGTCCGGGCAGGGCGCCCTTCCCCGAGGTGCCGGGCGACCTCGCGGAAGGTCGATTCACGCTCCCGCGCTTCGCGTCCCCCCGCCTTCGCGCTCTTCTCCGCCCGCGCGAGGGCGCGCTCGACGGTGTCGAGGTCGGCAAGCATCAGCTCGGTGTCGACCGTCTCGATGTCCGCGACGGGGTCCACCCGTCCCGCGACATGGGTGACGCCATCGGCCTCGAAGCAGCGCACCACGTGTGCGATCGCATCCACTTCGCGGATGTGTCCGAGGAAGCGGTTCCCGAGCCCCTCGCCTCGCGACGCGCCGGCCACGAGTCCCGCGACGTCGACGAAGGTCAAGGTCGCCGGGACCACCCGCGCGGGGCGCACGATGGCGGCGAGGGCGTCGAGGCGGGGGTCGGGAACCGGCACCACCCCGACGTTGGGCTCGATGGTGCAGAAGGGATAGCTCTCGGCCGCCACCGCGGACCGGGCGAGGGCGTTGAACAGGGTGGACTTGCCGGCGTTCGGCAGCCCGACGATGCCGCATCGGAAACCCATCGGTGCCCCGCCGGCCGGCGGCGCGCGATCAGGCCGCGGGGCGGCCGGGCGGCACGGACGGCACGGGCGGAGAGGGGGCGCCTTGGGAGGCGCGGTCGCCGCGGCCCCCGGAATCGCCCGACTCGCGCGACCCCTCCGGCTTCGCCGCCTTCGTTGGCTTCCGGTCCGGGTCGTCACCCGCCTCGCCCCGCCCCTTTTCCTGTCTGGTGTGCAGGGCCTTCATGACCGGCTGGAGGTCGCCGGCGAGGACCGCCTCGGACCACTCGAGCACTTGCCCGATCGCGTCGTCAATGAGGCGCCGATCCTCCGCGCGGGGTCGATCGAGCACGTAGTCGATCGGGTCACGGCCGGGGCCGGGGCGACCGATGCCGAGCCGCACCCGCGCGAAGTCGCGGGTCCCGAGGTGGGCCGCGATGTCACGCAGCCCGTTGTGCCCTCCGTGGCCGCCGCCTTCCTTGATTCGCACTGTTCCGGGTGGGAGATCGAGGTCGTCGTGCACCACAAGGATCGCGGCGGGCGCAATCCGGTAGTACTCCGCTATCCCTCCGACCGCCTGCCCGCTCCGGTTCATGTACGTGGTCGGCTTGACGAGCCGTACCCGGCCCGCGCCCGCCGTCGCCTCGCAGGCGTCGAGCGAGAAGCGCCGGGCCGGCCGGAAGTCCGCCCCGAGGCGTGCGGCAAGCCGGTCCGCGAACCAGAACCCCGCGTTGTGCCGGGTCCCTTCGTACTTCGGTCCGGGGTTGCCGAGACCGACCACGAGCTCCGGACGCATTGCCGCGAAGCGCCGCCGTCCCACCGGGTCGTGCTAGGGCGCCGGGACGTCTCGTGCGTCTCAGCCCTCTTCGTCGGAGGCGGACTCTGCCGGCTCGGCGCCGGGCGCCGCGTCTCCGTCCGCCGTGAGGGCGGCGTCCAGCTCGTCCTCCTCTTCCGGCACGTCCTCGAGCTCGGTCACCCGCGACATCTGGATGCTGACCACCGGCTGATCGTGCTCCGGTCCGTGCGCGAGGGCCGGGATCTCCACTCCTTCGGGGAGGACGATCTGGCTCAGATGGATGCTGTCTCCGATGTTCATGTCCACCGCGTCGACGGAGAGGTACTCCGGCAGATCCTTGGGCAGGCAGGTGATCTCCACCTCGGTGGTGTGGTGGGAGATCGATCCGCCGGCCCGCCGCCCCGGAGAGTCTTCCTCGTTCTCGAAGTGGATGGGGACGAGCATGGTGATCCGCTGCGTCTCGCTGACCCGGAGGAGGTCCAGGTGCAGAATCCGCTCGGTCGCCGGGTGGCGCTGCAGGCTCTTGATGACCGCCTTCTCCTCGTGCCCATCCACCTTGACGGTGAGGACGTGCGAGAAGAACGCCTCGTTCGAGAGCTGCCGCCGGATGACGTTCTCGGCGAGATCGATGGGCGTCGGCTCCTTTCCGGCACCGTACATGATCGCGGGAATCCTCCCAGAGCGCCGGAGCCGGCGCACCGCGCCCTTGCCTTGCTCGGAACGGATGTCCGCGTGAAGTTCGAACTCGGCCATGAACTGATGTCTCCGTGGTGGTTCGCAGGGGTTCGTGGAGTGATGCGTGTCGAATGTCGTCGGACAGGTTCGTCGAATTTCGGACGGGGAGGCGCAGGGCGGTGGCAGGGCGGCGGCCGGCCCGCCCGCGCCTACTCCATGAAGAGCTCCCCGACCGACCGTCCGGTGCAGATCCTGAGGATGCTCTCCGCGAGCAGCTCGGCGATGCTGAGCCGCCGGATGCGGGGGCACGCGAGGGTCCGTTCGTCGAGGGGGATGGTGTCGGTGACGACCAGCTCGTCGAGGTCCGACTGCTCGATGTTGTCCACCGCGGGCTCGGAGAGGACCGCGTGCGTGCAGTAGGCGAACACCCGCTCCGCGCCCCGCTGTTTCAGGGCCCGCGCGCCCTGGCAGAGGGTCCCCGCGGTGTCGGCGATGTCGTCAACGATGACGCAGGTGCGCCCCTTCACCTCGCCGATGATGTTCATCACCTGGGCTTCGTTCGCCCGCGGCCGGCGCTTGTCGATGATGGCGAGCTCCGCGTCGTCGAGCTGCTTCGCGATGGCCCGGGCCCGCACCACGCCTCCGACGTCCGGCGAGACCACGATCGGGTCGGTCAGCTCCCGGCGCCAGATGTCGCCGATGAGGATCGGCGAGGCATAGATGTTGTCCACGGGAATGTCGAAGAAGCCCTGGATCTGGTCCGCGTGAAGGTCCACGGTCAGCGCCCGGTGCGCCCCCGCGGTCGAGATCATGTTCGCCACCACCTTGGCCGAGATGGGGACCCGCACCGAGCGCGGGCGGCGGTCCTGGCGGGCGTAGCCGAAGTACGGGATGACGGCGGTGATGCGCGCGGCCGATGCCCGGCGCACCGCGTCCATCATGATGATGAGCTCCACCAGGTTCTCGTTGGCCGGCCGGCAGGTGGAGTTGATGATGAAGATGTCCTTCCCGCGGACCGAGTCGTTGATTTCGATGTTGACCTCGCCGTCCCGGAACCGGCTCACCGTTGCCCGGCCTGGTGGAACCCCGAGACTTGCGCACACGTCGTCCACGAGTCCGGCGCTTGACGATCCGGCGAAGATCATCAGCGAATCCGGATCGAGCGGCGAATCGCCGAAGGACGATGGAAGCTGCGACTCTCCAAACAGTCCGAAACGGGTTTCGCTCATCACGTTCGGCTCCGGACTCCTCGTGCGGCTCGGAAGCTTGCGGTCGGGTCAGGTGTGCAGCGCGGTTTCATGGATGAGACGTACGAGGTCGCCATACCGGTACGGCATGACGTGGCTTCCAACGAATGGACGAGACGTACGAGGCTGCCATACGTGTACGGCATCATGTGGCCTTGAACGAAGAGGAGTGGCTTCATTCATGTCTCGTCGGTCCGGGGTGCAGCTTCGCTGGGGTCTCGTCCTGGATGGCGCTGTCGATCGGGTCCGGTCCCCCGGGCTCTCCGCCGGCCGTCCCGCCACGGCGGGACCAGCGGGGGGATGGCTGGGGTGCCAGGATTCGAACCTGGGAATGCTGGGATCAAAACCCAGTGCCTTACCGCTTGGCTACACCCCAAGTTGTGCCGGTGCGGCCGGCCGCCGGCTCCCGCCTGGCCGGGCCCCTACCCGGTTTTCTCCCCGGCGGGCGAACCGCTCGCCGGCCCGTGCTGCCCGGCGGCGCAGAGCGGTGACTCGGCGACGCCTCGCGCGACCCATCCGTCCCAGCCCTCCGGCAGCTCCCGAATTGCCCGACGCGCGGGCCCCTCCTCGCGGAACACGCCGAAGGCCGCCGATCCGGTACCGGTCATTCTCGCCCACTCTTCCCGTTCCACCCGCTGTCGGAGCCATTCGATCACTTTGCCGACCACCGGATTGCGAAGTCGCACCAGTGGCTCGCAGTCGTTGCCGGCCGCGGCGAGCAGGGCGGCGACGTCGACCGTCCGGCCCGCGGAAGGGGCGGGCATTTTGAGCGGAGGGGAATCCCGTGTCAAACCGGGATCGGCGAAGACCGCGGCGGTCGAGACGAGGACCCGCGGATGGACCACGAGGTACCACAGGGGCGGGAGCGGGAGCGGGTGGAGCCGCTCCCCGACCCCCTCCGCCCACCCGCTTCGGCCACGCACGAACACCGGCACGTCCGCGCCAAGCTCCAGACCGAGGTCGGCGAGCCGGTCGTCGTCGAGCCCGGCCTGCCAGATCCGGTTGAGAGCCACGAGGGCGGTCGCCGCATTCGAGCTGCCCCCGCCGAGCCCCGCTCCCTGCGGGATCCGCTTGACGAGGCGGATCGACGCCCCCCTTCGGATCCCCCGTGGAGCTCGGGCGCGCAGCAGCTCCGCGGCACGAACCGACAGCTCGCTCTCGGGTTCGAGCCCGGGAGGCGGGTCGAGGAGCACGATGCCAGCGTCGCGCCGCGGGACGATCTCCACCTCGTCGCCGAAGTCGAGAAGCTGGAACACGGTCTGGAGATCGTGGCGTCCGTCCGCCCGGCGACCGGTGACGCGAAGGAAGAGGTTGAGCTTCGCGGGGGCTGGCCAGCGCATCACTCGAGGCGCCAGTCGCGAATCGCGATCCGGACCACGACCCCTTCCCCCCGCAGGGTGATCCGATCCGGCAGGGCCGGCCCGCGAGCGTCCTCGGGCGGACCCCCGACGGGGCCTTCGCGGTACTTGTAGTCCAGGCGCCAGCCCTGCTGGGCGAGCGACGAGAGCCGCCCCGCGGCATCGAGTGTCCAGTCCTCCACGGGGACGCCGGGCCGCGCCCGCGCGGTGATCCAGTGCCGAAGGGCCGATGCGGGGAGGTACCAGCCGAGCTCCTGGGTGAAGAGCGCCTCCGACGTGGGGGCGCTCCGGCGCTCGCCCCGGGCCGTCGTCAGCTCGACCTCCCCCGGGCGGCCCTCCACCTGGAACGCACCCTGTCCGAACGGCCCGCTCAGACGGAGGCGGAAGTCCTCGCGCGCCTGGCGCCAGTCGAGAGTCCCGCTCCAGTTCCGTTCGCCCTTGCGGTTGCCGGTGGTCCGCGCCGCGAGCTTGCCGAGCGCCCGCCAGCGCTCGACGACGTCGTCCGGAGGGCGGCCTCCGGGATCGGCGCGAACGCCGTCATCGCTCCCCGGCGCCCCGAGGCAGCCGGGCAGGAGAAGGGCCAGCGCGCCGCTGGCGAGGAGTCGCCGGCGCCGCCGGTCGAAAGCTTCCATGTTGGCGCACATCCTTCACCGATCTCCTGCATATGCGGAAAAATCCTTGACTTTTCCGCTTGATCCGTCTGATCCATCTGTGCGGAACCATCTCCGACGTTTCCACGCTTGCGGAGGCGCGAAAGCTGCCGACTCTCGCGCCTTCGCGGCGCTTCGACATCGCGACCCGAACGGTTCGAAGAATTTTCGGGCAAGCGGCAAGCGACGAAGATCGGTGAAATATGCGCGTCAGGATCCGAAGCGCTCGATCGTCTCGAGCAGCACCTCGTTGTCGGGAGCGTCGTCGAGGGCGGAGTTCCAGATCTCGCGGGCCTCCTCGTGGCGTCCGAGCGCCCACAGCACTTCGCCGAGATGGGCGGCAACCACCGGGTCCGGCTCCCCCTCGTATGAGCGGCGCAGGTGCTCGGCCGCCTCCTCGTGGCGCCCCAGTCGGTAGAGCACCCAGCCCATGCTGTCGACGATGTGGTACTCGTCCGGCTCGAGAGCGAGGGCCCGCTCCACGAGCGCGAGCGCTTCCTCGTAGCGATCGGTACGGTCCGCGAGGGTGTATCC
>JAJDXW010000381.1 GCA_022823045.1 Gammaproteobacteria bacterium | reverse complement strand
GAGCTCGTGCTGAACGGGGAGCGATGCGCGGCGGAGGCGCCGGCCCGCCTCCTCCTCAGCGACTTCCTTCGCCAGCGCTTCGGCCGGCGGGGCGTGCACGTCGGGTGCGAGCACGGCGTCTGCGGGGCCTGCACGGTGCGTCTCGACGGCGCCCCCGCCCGTGCCTGCCTCCTCTTCGCGGTCCAGGTCGACGGCCGGCGCGTGGACACCGTGGAAGGCCTCGTCGGCCCGGACGGCGCGCATTCACCGCTCCAGGCGGCCTTTCGCCGCCACCACGCGCTCCAGTGCGGGTACTGCACGCCGGGTATCCTGATGACGATGACGGAATGGCTGGAACGGCTCGCGGCGGAAGGCCGCACCCCGGACGAGGAGGAGGTACGGATGGTGTTGAGCGGGCACCTCTGCCGTTGCACCGGCTACCAGCCCATCGTCGCCGCGGTGCTCGACGCGGCGGCCGGGGGTTCGGCGGGCACCGAAGCGGGGGCGGGAGGCGCCGATGCCTGACCTCGGGCGAGCGTTCGTCGCCGCGGTGGCCCGAAATCCCGCCGCCTGCGCGATCGTGGACGGGGGCCGCCGCCTCGCCTACGCCGCCTGGCTCGATCGGATCGACCGGGCGGCGGCCGGGCTCGACGCGCTCGGGCTTCGCCCCGGCGACCGCCTCGTCACCGCGCTCCGCAACCGGCTCGAGGCCGCCACCCTGCACTGGGCGTGCCAGTTCGCGGGGGTCGTCATCACCCCCGTCAACTGGCGGGCCGCCCGCGAGGAGCTCGGCCACGTGATCGGAGACACGGACGCGCGCGCCCTCGTGTACGAGCCGGTGTCGGAGGAGGCTGCGGCAGGGGCGGTCAACGTCCCGTGCATCGCCCTTGACGGCGCCCGCCACGCGACCGACTCCTGGGAACGGGTCTTCGAGGCCCCCGATCCGCCGGCTCCGGCGACGCCCCGCGCGTCCGCCGATGACGTCTCCGTCATGCTCTACACCTCCGGCACCACCGGGCGCGGCAAGGGAGTCCCCCGCCGCCACCGGGCCGAGCAGGCCGCCGCGCTCGCCCATATCGCGCACCACCAGTACGCGTTCGGCGAGTCCACCCTCGGGGTCATGCCGCTCTACCACACGATGGGGGTGCGCTCGCTTCTCTCCTCCGCCTTTCTCGGAGGGTGCTTCGTCTGCCAGCCGCGCTTCGATGCGGCGAAGGCCCTCGACCTCATCGAAGGGGAGGGGATCACCTCCCTGTACCTCGTCCCGACCCTGTTTCACGACCTCCTCGACCATCCCGAGTTCACCCCCGAGCGGGTGGCGAGCGTGCGGCGGGTCGGGTTCGCGGGCATGCCGATGACCGATGCGCTCGTGCGGCGGGTGGAGGAGGGGTTCCGTCCCCGGCTCTTCGTCAACCACTATGGCTCCTCCGAGGTCTTCACCTTCACCATCGACCAGCAGGCCCACGCCAAGCCCGGGTCGGCCGGACGGGCCGGCCTCAATCAGGAGGTCCGGGTGGTGCGGCTCGGCTCGACCGAACCGGAGGACGCCGTGGCGGTACCCGGCGAGGAGGGGCAGATCGCGGTCCGCCTCGACCATGACGAGGCGTTCGACGGCTACTGGCGCCACCCCGACGCGGATGCCAAGGCCCTTCGCGACGGGTGGTACTTCACCGGGGACACCGGCTATCGCGACGACGAAGGCGACTTCTTCGTCACCGGCCGCGTGGACGACATGATCATCAGCGGCGGCGAGAACGTCACTCCCGTCGAGGTCGAGAACGTCCTCTCGCTCCATCCCGCGGTCGCCGAGGTGGCGGTAGCGGGGCTCCCCGATGACCGCTGGGGTCAGCGGGTGGCCGCATTCGTGGTCCGGCGCGAGCCGGTCGCGGCAGAGGCGCTCGACGAGCACTGCCGGGCCTCGACCCTGCCCGACTTCAAGCGGCCGAGGGAGTACACATTCCTGCGTGTGATCCCGAAATCTCCGGTCGGGAAGATCCTCCGCCGGCGGCTCGTGGCCGGGGAGTACGACGCGGAGGACCGAGCGGTGCGCATTGCGAGAGTGACGAAAGGGAGAGTCAGCACATGAAGAGAGCCTTCCGGAGTACCGTCGCGAGCGTGGTCGAGCGGCTCGACGGCTTCCGGGTGGAGATCGACACCGAGCGCGAGCGGGCGGACGTGGTGCTGCACCGCCCGCCCCTCAACATCGTGCGAATGCCCGAGCGCGATCAGCTCCGCCTCGTGTTCGAGGAGCTCGACCGGGACGCGGAGGTGCGCATCGTGGTGCTCCGGGCCGAGGGCGAGCATTTCTCGAGTGGTGGCGAGATCCCGGGGTTCCTCGAGCGTAGCCCGGAGCACGTCTCCGAGCTCGCACGCAACGTGGCAGCACCGGAGCGCTGCCGCAAGCCGGTCGTCGCGGCCATCCGCGGCTATTGCTTCGGGGTCGCCTTCGAGCTCTGCCTCGCATGCGACTTCCGGGTCGTGTCCGAGACCGCGGTCGTCGGGCTGCCGGAGCAGCGGATCGGCATGATCCCCGGCTCGGGCGGCTCCATCCGGCTCCTGCACATGATCGGGATCGCGCGGACCAAGGACATGGTGATGCGCTCGCGACGGCTCGCGGGGCCGGAGGCCCTCGACTGGGGCATCGCGACCGCCTGCGTCGCGGACGGCGAGCTCGAGTGCGCGACCGATGCCCTGGTGGACGAGCTGCGCGGCTTCTCCCCGCTCGCCCAGCGCGCCGCCAAGGACGTGCTCAACACCGCGCAGCACACCACTCTCCAGGCCGGGATCGAGATCGAAGGCAACGCCTACGGGCGCCTCCGGTCCTCGGCCGACTTCCGGGAAGGGGTCGCCTCGTTCGTCGAGAAGCGCCGGCCCGCGTTCACCGGTGAGTGACTCCGCGGTGCGCAACCTCCCGGTGCCGACCTTGCGCGGCTGGCTCGAACGGCTCGAGGAGTCGGGGCGGCTCGCCCGCGCCCGGCCCGGGATCCCGCTGCGCTTCACCCTCGCCGCGGTCGCCAAGCGCCTCGACGGCCACCGGGCGACCTGGTTCCCCGAGCCGGACGGCCGCCATTCGATCCCCGTCGTGTCCGGGCTCGTGTCCACCCGCTCCTGGATCGCGGAGGCCCTCGGGACGGACGAGGCGGGCCTCCTCGACCGCTATCAGCGGGCCATCGAGTCGCCTCTCGCGTGTCGGGAAGTCGTCCGGGCGCAGGCGCCGGCGCAGGAGGAGGTCTTCCGGGAAGTGGACCTCGAGCGCGACCTGCCCATCCCCGTCCACAACGAGCACGACGCCGGCGCCTACATCACGGCCGGCCTCGTCATCGCGGCCAATCCCGAGACCGGTGACCAGAACGTATCGATCAACCGCCTGCAAGTGAGCGGCCCGGATCGGCTCGGCATCCTCATGCTCCCACGCGACCTCCACCGTTTCTACGACGCGGCGGAGGCGCGCGGCGAGGCGCTTCCGGTCGCGGTGGCCGTCGGCGTGGATCCCGCTACCCTCCTCGCCTCCCAGGCCATCCTGCCCCTCAACGCGGACGAGCTCGAGGTCGCGGGGGCGCTCCAGGGGGCGCCCCTCCCGGTGGTCCGGTGCGCTACCAACCCGGTGATGGTGCCCGCCGATGCCGAGATCGTGATCGAGGGCCACCTGCTTCCCCACGAGCGCGCGACGGAAGGTCCGTTCGGCGAGTTCCCCCAGTACTACGGCCCGGCGGGCGACCGGCAGGTGCTCGTGGTCGACGCCATCACCCGCCGGCGCGACGCGATCTTCCACACCATCGTGCCCGCCGCGATGGAGCACCTGCTGCTCGGGGCCATCCCGCGCGAAGCGTCGCTGCTCGCGCTGCTCCGCCGGAGCTTCCCGAGCGTCCTCGACGTCCACCTCCCCGTCGGAGGGGTCTGCCGGTACCACCTCTACGTGCAGGTCGCCAAGCGCTGGGACGGCGAGCCGCGCAACATCATGATGGGCGCGTTCGCGGGCCACGCGGACGTCAAGCAGGTCGTGGTGGTGGACGAGGACGTGGACGTGCACGACCCCGAGGCGGTGGAGTGGGCGGTGGCGACCCGCTTCCAGGCGGGGGAGGATCTCGTGGTCGTCCCCGGCGCGCAGGGCTCGCGCCTCGACCCGTCCGCCCGGGAGGGAAGGGTGGACAAGATGGGGCTCGACGCCACCCGGCCGCTCGGCGCGGACCCCTTCCGGTTCAAGGTGGTGCACGTCCCGGGCGAAGACGATCCCGAGGTCGACGGCTGGATCGACGCCGGTTGACGGGCCGCTCGCGACGCGTCTCCCGAGGCGCGTCCGGAGGGCCGGTCTTTCCTTGGAAGAAATGTGTTCCCGCGCTTGCAATTCCGCACGTACCGGCCACCCCTTCTTCGCGGCCCGGACCGGAGATTGCGGAGCCGCCGAACCGGCATCCCATCCGGAGTCCGGCAGGGGTACGCAGGAATAGGATATGATGGCGGCACCTGCCCGAAGGCAGGGGAGAGGGCGATGCTCATACTGACGCGGCGAGCGGGTGAAACCCTGGTCATCGGAGAAGATGTCCGAGTGAAGGTGCTCGAAGTCAAGGGCCAGCAGGTGCGGATCGGAGTAACCGCCCCGCGCGAAGTGGCCGTGCACCGGGAGGAGATCTACGATCGGATCAAGCAGGGTGAAGGAGCGCAGGGAGGCGGCCCGCGAATGGACTGAGTGCCGTCGCTGCCCGACTCCACCGGGACTATCCCGGAACGAGCCGAACCGCGAGCGGCACTCGGGCAGTGGCGGTTCGGAGCGCCCTGCCCGCCATTGAAGGGCGGTAATCCGCCCCCGGGGCATGCGCACCGGGCGGCTTGGGTCGCTCCGGAGACGCCTCGCCGTGGGAATTCGCCGGCTCGTGCCGAATCGCCGCTTCGCATGATTTCGCCTGCCGCGCGGCGACGGCCACCCTGCCCGGTGGACACCGCCTCCCGCACGCTCCACGATCGCGCACCGTATCCTCACTGAACGCCGTTTGGCGCCTGAGCCTCTCAACCGAGGAGAGCCTCCCTCCATGCACCTGACACGCCACGAGACAATCTCCGGGCCTCGCTGGGCCGTCGACGGACACTGGCTGCCCGAGGACTTTCGGCTCGATTCGCTCCTTCGCGACCCGTACCCGGCGATCCGCGAGACGGTCGCCGGCGCACGCACCGACGAGCCGTCCGGGGGCGCGCTGCTTGCCCCCATCGAAGACCATCAGGAAGTGTGGGCGGCGGGTGTCACCTACCTCCGGAGCCGGGAAGCACGGATGGCGGAGTCCGAGACCGCGGACGTTTACGACCGCGTCTACGAGGCGGAGCGGGTCGAGGTCTTCTTCAAGGCCAACGGATGGCGGGTGGTCGGCCACCGCGGCCGGATCCGGGTTCGGCCCGACAGCAACTGGGACGTGCCGGAGCCGGAGCTCGCGCTGGTGCTGAACCGGGCGGGCGAGATCGTCGGCTATGCCGCCGGCAACGACGTGTCGTCGCGCAGCATCGAAGGCGAGAATCCGCTCTACCTCCCGCAGGCGAAGGTCTATGACGGCTCTTGCGCCCTCGGCCCGGGCATCCTGATTGACGAGCCGGATGCGATGCGCGACCTGGCCGTCGCCCTCGTCATCGAGCGGGGCGGCGCGCCGGTGTTCGAGGGAGAGACCCGAACCTCGCGGCTCAAGCGCTCGCTCGAAGAAATCACGAAGTGGCTCTTCGCCGATCTCGACTTCCCGGGCGGCGCGTTCCTCATGACCGGCACCGGCATCGTGCCGCCCGACGACTTCACCCTTCGCCCGGGCGACGCGGTGCGCATGTCGGTCGGCGATCTCGTGCTCGAGAACGAGGTGCAGTGACCCCGCCACCGGGGCGCCCCGTCGGCGACCGGTGACGGTCCCGGGGTCCGGATCAGGTGCAGTAGTCGTCCATGCCGGCGCGGGCGAGCTGGCGAAGGAGGGCGGGCCATTCCTTGCCGGCCTCGATGAACCCGCCCCGGCCGTACATCGAGAGGCCCTGCCGGATGGTCCGCTCCTGCGTCCCGGGGGAGAGCGGCTGGAGCTCGGCGCCCCCCGCGAGCGCGTCGATCTGGTGGCGGCACGCGGTCTCCAGCCGGTAGATCCACACGAACGCCTCGCCCATCGTCTCCCCGACCGAGAGGAGCCCGTGGTTGCGGAGGATGAGGAGGCGCTTCTCGCCGAGGTCGCGCACGATGCGCGGCTGCTCGTCCGCCTCCGTCGCGGTGCCCTCGTAGTCGTGGTAGGCGGTCCACCCGAGGATGGTGAGGGCCTTCTGGCTGTTCGGGAGGAGCCCTTCCCTCTGCATCGAGACCGCCACCCCGAAACGCGAATGGGTGTGCATGACGTAGTGCAGGTGGGGGTGGTTCAGGTGGATCGCGCCGTGGATGATGAATCCCGCCTTGTTCATGCCGAAGTCCGACCCGCTCACCACGTGCCCGTCGCGGTCCACCCGGATGAGGGATGAGGCGGTGATCTCCTCGAAGAAGAGGCCGAAGGGGTTGAGCAGGAACTCGTCC
Organism: Gammaproteobacteria bacterium; assembly: GCA_022823045.1. GTDB lineage: Bacteria > Pseudomonadota > Gammaproteobacteria > HK1 > HK1 > JAJDXW01. Next base: position 6,219 of record JAJDXW010000381.1, on the reverse strand, counting down.
CCGGTGCCGGGGACCCGAGCCGAGATGTGGGTGTTGTTGAGGTCGGTCCAGCCGTAGAGCGCGCAGAGCCGGTAGGCCGCCGCGAGGTCGCAGCGCACCGCCCATTCGTCGGGCGGGAACTCGTTCGGGATCCGGTGCGCCGGGTGCAGGTCCAGGTCCGATGCGGTCGCCGTCATCGTTTCTCCCGTCGTGCAGAAGGGTACGGGCGGACCCGCGCCCAATGGCGGCTAACGCCGGGCGAGCCCGATGGACCAGTGCTCGTCTTCAAGCCGGTGCTCGGCCTCGTACTCGGGGCCGAACGCCCCGTTGTCCAGGAGCTCGTGGCTCAGTGTCTCCTCCATCACGTACTCGCGGTGCTCCGCGAGGGCGGCCGCGACCGCGGGCGAGCCGACCACGCGGAGCCGGATCCGGTCCGAGACCTCGAGCCCCGCCTGTTTGCGCGCCTCCTGGACGGTGCGAACCAGCTCGCGGGCGAGACCCTCGCGGCGGAGGGTCTCGTCGAAGCGGGTATCGAGCCCGACGAGGTAGCCGCCTTCCTCGGCCGAGGAGTAGCCCTCGGCCGACGTGCTCTCGACGAGGAAGTCCTCCGCCTCGAGGTCGAGGGTCTCGCCGCCGGCCTCGAGCCGGTAGCCCTCGCCGTTCGCGACCGCCCGCGCGATCGCCCGGCGCGTCGAATCCGGCGCCGCGTCGAGGGCTTCGCGGATCGCGGGGACGAGCCGGCCGTACCGCCGGCCGAGCCGCGGCAGGTGCGGGCGGATCCGGTAGCCCACCAGGTCGGCGTCCTCGTCCGCGAGCTCCAGGCGCTTGATGTTGAGCTCCTCGAGGATGTGCGCTTCGAGGCGGGCCACCGCGCCTGCCGCTGCCCGGTCGGGCGCCCGCACGAGGAGTCGGGGGAGGGGCTGGCGCACCCGGACGCGGGAGGCGTTGCGCGCGGCCCGCCCGAGGGCGACGACCGCCTGCGCGGCGTCGAAGTCCGCGATGAGCGCGTCGTCCTTCCTCGTCTCGTCCACCTCCGGCCACGCCGCGACGTGGACACTCGCGGGCGCATCCGGACGCACCGTCCGCACGAGGTTCGAGTGCACCGCCTCCGCGGTGAACGGCATGAACGGGGCCATCATCCGGTTCGTCGCGTCGAGGCATTCGTGGAGGGTGAGGTAGGCGGACTGCTTGTCGTCTCCCGCCGCCGCCTTCCAGAAACGCCGGCGGTTACGCCGCACGTACCAGTTGCTGAGCTGGTCGACGAAGGCCTCGATCGCCCGCCCCGCACCTTGGGCGTCGTATTCGTCGAGGCACCTCGTCACCGACTCGATCGTGCGCTGGAGGAGGGCGAGGATCCAACGGTCGATCTCGGGCCGGCGCGCGAGCGGGACGTCCGCCGTCACGTCCACCTCGTCGAGGCGCGCGTAGAGCACGAAGAACGCGTAGGTGTTCCACCAGGTGTTGATGAAGGTCTGGGCGACCTCGCGCACGAGGTCGACCGATACCCGCTTCTGGGCGCCGGGGGCGATCCGGGCCGAGAGGTACCAGCGCAGCGGGTCCGCGCCCACCCGGTCGAAGACGTCCCAGGGGTCGACGATGTTGCCGACCGACTTGGACATCTTCTTCCCGTCCTTGTCGACGATGTGGCCGAGGCAGATGCAGTTGCGGAAGGCCACGCTGTCCGAGACGAGGGTGGAGATGGCGTGGAGGGTGTAGAACCAGCCCCGCGTCTGGTCGACCGCCTCGCAGATGTAGTCGGCCGGGAAGCCGTTCTCGAACCCTTCCCGGTTCTCGAAGGGCCAGTGCCACTGGGCGTAGGACATCGCGCCCGAGTCGAACCAGCAGTCGATGACCTCCGGCACCCGCCGGTAGGTGCGGCCGTTCTCCGGGTGCGTGAACTCGATCTCGTCCACCGCGGGCCGGTGCAGGTCGACATCGCCCAACTCCCGCCCGCAGAGCGTTTCGAGCTCCGCCCGCGAGCCGACGCAGAGGAAGTCGCCCGCCCCGTCGGTCCACACCGGGAGGGGCGTGCCCCAGAACCGTTCGCGCGAGAGCGCCCAGTCGACGTTGTGCTCGAGCCAGTTGCCGAAGCGCCCGTCACGGACGTGCTTCGGCACCCAGTTGATGGTCCGGTTGAGCTCGACGAGCCGGTCGCGGCGGGCGGTGGTGCGGATGTACCAGGCGTGCTTGGCGTAGTAGATGAGGGGATCGCCGGTGCGCCAGCCGTGCGGGTAGTTGTGCACGTGGGTCTCGGCCTGGTAGAGGCGCCCGCTCTCGCCGAGGAGGTCGACGAGGATGGGGTCCGCGTCCTTGAAGAAGCGGCCGGCGACCGGCTCGATCTCCGGAAGGAAATGCCCGTCGAGCCCGACCCCGTGCAGCACGGGAAGCCCGTGCTCAAGGCCGAGCTGGAGGTCGTCCGCCCCGTAGGCGGGCGCGGCGTGCACGACCCCGGTCCCGTCGTCGGTGGTCACGAAGTCCGCGAGCCGGACGCGGTGGGCCGCAGCGGCCGCTTCCGGCCCCGCCTCGAGGAAGTCGAACGGCGGATCGTAGCGAAGCCCCTCGAGCTCGCGTCCCTTCACGGTCCGCTCGATGGCCCCTGCCCGGTCGCCGAGCACCGCCTCGACCCTCGCCGCGGCGAGGACGAGGGTCTCGTCTCCGTCGCGCACCCACGCGTAGTCCACCTCGGGGTGGACGGCGAGGGCGAGGTTCGAAGGAAGGGTCCAGGGGGTGGTGGTCCAGACGAGAAACGAGACACGGTCCCCGCTCGCGCTCCCGCGGCCGTTCCCGCCTGGCGCGGTGCCGGCGACCGGCTCGTCGACGACCGGGAAGCGGACGTAGATGGACGGATCCTCGACCTCCTGGTAGCCGAGCGACACCTCGTGCGACGACAGGGTCGCCCCGATCCGGGGGTCGTAGGGGACCACCTTGTACCCGCGGTACAGGAGCCCCTTGTCCCAGATGACCTTCAGCAGGTGCCAGACCGACTCGATGTAGGCGTTGTCGAGGGTGTAGTAGGCGTTGCCCATGTCCACCCAGAACCCCATGCGCTCGGTCATGCGCTCCCAGTCGCCGATGTAGCGCATGACCGACTCGCGGCACCGCCGGGTGAACTCCTCGACCCCGACCTCGCGCTCGATCCGCGTCTTGTCGAAGATCCCGAGCTCCTTCTCGATCTCGTGCTCGACGGGCAGGCCGTGGGTGTCCCAGCCCGCCCGGCGCGGGCAGTGGAAGCCCCGCATGGTCTTGTAGCGGGGAAACATGTCCTTGAAGGTGCGGGCAAGGACATGGTGGATCCCCGGCCGGCCGTTGGCGGTCGGCGGACCCTCGTTCCAGATGTAGAGGGGCCGGCCCTCGGTCTGCCGCTGGCAGTCCTGGAACACGTTATCGGTGCGCCACCACTCGAGGACCTCCTCCTCGATCCGCACCCCGTCGTAACGGCTGTCGACTTCCCGAAAGCTCATGGCGCCATCGCGTGCCGGTTACCAGGATTTCGCAGCGGGAATCGAAGCGCGTTCCGCGGGCGTCCCGCCGCGGGCGGGGATTCTAATCGGATCGCGGCTCAGGCGCCGAAACGGTCCAGAATCTCCGGAGCCCCCTCGTAGAGCATCACGACGCCGACCCAGACGATGATCGCGACCCCCACCCATGCGATCCAGCGGTATCGTTCGAGGAGCCGGCCGATGAGCGTGGCCGCGAACCCCATGAACGCGACCGAGAGCGCGAGCCCGATGACGAGGATCACCGGGTGTTCGCGGGCGACTGCGGCGACCCCGAGCACGTTGTCGAGGGACATCGAGAGGTCCGCGACGAGGATCTGGAACATCGCCTGGCGCACCGTCTTTCCCGGTGGCCGGTGGCGTACCCGCTCCGCGGCCCTCTCGCCCGTGGCCGGGGCGTGATGGCGGAGCTCTGCCGCGAGCTTCCAGGCGACCCAGAGAAGGAGGACGCCGCCGACGAACAGCAGCCCGGGGACCTTCAGAAGCTGCACGGTGACGAGGGCGAAGATCACCCGCATCACCGCCGCGAGCGCGATCCCGGTCACGATCACCTTCCGGCGCTGGTGCACGGGAAGCCCGGCCGCGGCAAGGGCCACCGCGACCGCGTTGTCCCCCGCGAGAACGAGGTCGATCAGGATGACCTGAACGAGGGCGCTGAACGCGCCGAGCTCAAACTCGGGGAGCATGTATCACGGAGTCGCGAATGGGGTTGAAGGCCGGGCCGGTGCGCGGGCGGACCGCTCCGGCCGGCGGCGAGAGTATAGCCGCGCCGCTGCGGGTATCATGCGGCGCCGGCAGCCGATGAGGATCGCCCAAGTGAGCGACATTCCCGAGTTGACGCCGGTACGGCCCGCTCATCGCTTCGACGAACCGGCCCTTGAGACGTTCCTCCGCGCCGAGCTGCCGGGCTTTCCCGAGCGCGGGCCGCTCTCGGTGCGCCAGTTCGAGGGCGGGCAGAGCAACCCGACGTTCCTCCTCGCGGCCGGCGGCCGGGAGTACGTGCTGCGCAAGCAGCCGCCGGGCGAGCTCCTTCCCTCCGCCCACGCGGTGGACCGGGAGTACCGGGTCATGAAGGCGCTCGAGTCGACGGCGGTCCCGGTCCCCCGGATGCACCTCCTGTGCGAAGACCCAGCCGTCATCGGCACCAAGTTCTACGTGATGGAGAAGGTGGAGGGCCGTGTCTACGCGAACCCTCTCATGCCGGAAGCGTCGGCGGCCGAGCGCACCGCGATCTACCGCCACCTCGCCGACGTGCTCGCGGCGCTGCACGCGGTCTCGCCCGAGGCGGTGGGGCTCGACACCTTCGGCCGGCCGGGCAACTACTACGAACGGCAGATTTCGCGCTGGAGCAAGCAGTACGTCGCGTCCCGCACCGAGGACATCCCCGAGATGGACGCGCTCATGGAGTGGCTGCCCCGGCACATCCCCGCCGCGACCGAGACGGTGGTGGTGCACGGCGACTACCGGCTCGGCAACGCCATCGTGCATCCCCGCGAGCCCCGCATGGTCGCGGTCCTCGACTGGGAGCTCTCGACCCTCGGCCATCCCCTCGCCGACCTCGGCTACGTCTGCCAGACCTACTACGCGGACGAGGACGACCAGCACGGGCTCAACCGGCCCAACCTTACCGAGCTCGGGATCCCGACCGAGGAGGAGTTCGTCGCCCGCTACTGCGAGCAGGCGGGTCTCGACGGCATCGAGAACTGGCACTTCTATCTCGTCTACAACCTGTTCCGGAGCGCCGCGATCATCCAGGGGGTGTACAAGCGCGGTCTCGATGGCAACGCGAGCTCCGACACCGCCCTCGGTTTCGAGGGCTACTGCCGGGTGCGGGCGGAGCGGGCGTGGCGGCTCGCGAGCGGGGACGGCTAGCCGGTCCGAAATCGAGTTCCGAGGAGGAAGGGCGTGAAGGTCGAAGGAAAGGTAGCGGTCGTCACCGGAGCAGCAAGCGGCATCGGGCGGGCGCTTGCCCGGCGGTTCGCGCGCGAGGGGGCGCGGGGGGTCGCGGTGGCGGACGTGCAGGCGGGCCCCCTCCAGGCGGTCGCCGACGAGATCGGGGGACTCGCGGTGCCCTGCGACGCGACGGACGAACGGGCGCTTCAGGCCCTCGTCGCGGCGGCGGAGGAGCGTTTCGGCCCCATCGACGTCTTCTGCTCGAACGCGGGGGTCGCGAACGATGGCGGCGAGGAGGCGCCGGACGAGGAGTGGCGGCTGAACTTCGACCTCCACGTCATGGCCCACGTATACGCGGCCCGGGCGGTGGCTCCGAAGATGGCCGCCCGCGGGAGCGGATACCTCGTCAACACCGCCTCCGCGGCGGGGCTCCTCACCCACGTCGGGTCCGCGACCTACGCGGTCACCAAGCACGCGGCGGTCGCCCTGGCCGAGTTCCTCGCCATCGCCTACGGCGATCGCGGGGTGCGGGTCTCCGTGCTCTGCCCGCAGGCGGTGCGGACGGCGATGACCGCCGGGCGCGAGGAGGGAGTGGCGAGCATCGACGGGATGATCGAGCCCGAGGAGCTCGCGGACTGCGTCATCGAGACGATGGACCGGGAGGAGTTCCTCATCCTTCCCCATCCCCGGGTGCTCGAGTACATGCGGCGCAAGACCGCGGACTACGATCGCTGGCTTGCGGGGATGCGCCGTCTCCGACACCGGTTCGCGGAAGAGTAGCGCCGCCGGCCGGTGCCGGATCCGCGGGGATCCCGAGGCTGGAAAAACTGGAAGGTTTACAAGGCGATTC
>JAJDXW010000115.1 GCA_022823045.1 Gammaproteobacteria bacterium | reverse complement strand
GGAGCGCTCGGCGCGTTCCATGAGCCTCGTGTCGAGCCCGGACGGGTCGAGCCCGATCGCCGCGGCCAGCTCGGGCCAGCGCTTGCGGGCGTGGACCGCTTCGCGCGGGTCCACCCATATGGACTCGATGGCGGTGCTCATCGCGAGGGCGGTGCCGTGGCGGTCCCGGATCACCCCCCGCGGGGCATGCGAGCTCACCGTGCGCACGTGCCGGGCGGCCCCCTCGTCGCGCAGGAAGTCCCCCTGGTTCATCTGCAGGTACAGAGCCTTGCCGAGCAGTCCGACCGCGCTCACCGCGAGCACCGCCATCACCATGCGGACCCGCCACCGGAGCGGCAACGGGTCAACGGGCCGGCTCAGCCCCTCGACACCGATCCCTGGCCGCTTCGACTGAGGAATGCGCATGACGGTCAGTACTCGAGGTTGACGATGGCCATGTGTCCGGGATCGGGGCGATCCATTCCGAGGCGCCGTTCCGCCTCGCTCCGGACCCGGTCATGGGAGGCGAGGTAACCGCTCTCGAGCTTGAGCTGGCCCCAGTTCACGTTGAGCTCGTCGCGCACCCGCTCGAGCGCCTGGAGCTCCACGAACAGCTTCCGGCTCTCGTGCTTGGCCACGACCACGAAGAGCGCGCTCAGCACCAGAAGTACCGACGCCGCCGGCCAGAACGCGGCGCGCGCCGCGGCTAGAGCCCGCATTCCGGCAACCTCTCGGCGATCCGAAGCACGGCGCTGCGACAGCGCGGATTGGCGGCGACCTCGTCCGGCGACGGCCGCACCCGGTCGGACACGATCCGCAGGCGCGGCCGGCGCATGGAGGGAAGGCCCCGGGGACCCGGCACCTCCCTCGACTCCGTTCGCAGGAAGCGCTTGGCCACCCGGTCCTCGAGGGAGTGGAAGCTTATGACGGCGAGCCGGCCGCCCGGCCGCAGGACGTCGACCGCGGCGGGCAGCGCCGCTTCGAGGCACTCGATCTCCCGGTTCACGTGGATGCGAAGCGCCTGGAAGGTGCGCGTCGCGGGGTGGATGGGCGCGTCGCGCGCGAGCGCGGCACGTTCGACGACGGCCGCGAGATCGGTCGTGGTCTCGAGCGGCCGCGCCCGCACGATGGCCCCGGCAATCCGCCGCGCGTGCCGTTCCTCGCCGAAGCGCGCGATGACGCCGGCAAGCTCCCGCTCCGAGACGCGGGCCAGCCACGCGCCGAGCGGCTCGCCCTCGCCGGGGTCCATCCGCATGTCGAGCGGCCCCCTGGCGCGGATCGAGAAGCCTCGGGCGGGGTCTTCGAGCTGCGGCGAGGAGACCCCGAGATCGAAGAGCACGCCGTCGACGCGGCCGGTGAGATCCCGCTCGCCGCAGATGCCTCGCAGGGCGTCGAAACGGGAGTGCACCACCTCGAGGCGAGGGTCGCGGAGGCGGCGTCCTGCCCGGACCGCGTCGGGATCGCGGTCGATCGCCACCACTCGACCGGTCGGACCCATCCGGGAGAGAATCGCCCCGGTATGACCGCCCCGGCCGAACGTGCAATCGACGACGGAGGCCGCGCGACCCGGCGCGAGTCCCTCGAGCACCGCCTCCACCAGTACCGGTTCATGGTTCATGGTTCACCGGCTGATGGACAGGAGCCCGGGCGAAGGGCTGGAGAGGATCCGTCCGATGGACGCGATCGAGTCCTCAAGCCACTTGTCGTGCTTCTCCTCGTCCCAGAGCGCGAACTCGCGGCCCTGACCGACGATCTTCGCCCGCGCCCCCAGGTTTGCGAACCTGCGCAGGGAAGGCGGAATGACGAGCCGTCCCTGACGGTCGAGCTCGACGTCGTTGGCATGGCCAATCAGCATCTCGGCGACCTTCCGCGCCTCCCAGTCGAACGGCCCGACCTGATTCAGCCTGTCTTCGTATGCGTCCCACTCCGCGGCCGGGTACACCACCAGCCACCGGTGATGCTCGATGTCCGGAGTCAGCCCGATGGTGAGGGTCAGCCGCACCGGCTCCCCCCATCGTTCCATCAGGAGCGCGCGATAGCCCTTCGGGATCGCGAGCCGCCCCTTGTCGTCGATCACGATGCTGGATTCGCCTCGGAACATGTCCGCCGCGCCCGCGCCCTCACCAATTTCGTGGGTGTGGATCCCATTTTATACCGCAAATCTCCACTAATCCCCACTTGCGAATTGACTGGTATCACCCCAAATGACGCCTGTCAAGGCGCTGCAACGAAAAAATTGACGGGCTCGAGCAAGCCCGGTTTCGCCGGAAACGGCATTGAAGGCGTGAGGTGAAAAGAGCGCGTGGTCAACCGAAATAATTTGATTCAATCAATTACAAGAGTATTGTCATAAATGAAATCAGATATGCACGGACCGAGAGCGCCGCGTTCTTGCCCGCAGGCGGCGGATCGACGGACGGATACCCGGCTTCCTGAGCACCGGTCCGGCCTCCCGGGTGCGCCGGAAGGCCGTCCCTGCGGCCTCGCTTCCGGGAACGGGACGGACGGGCGCGCGTCCCACAGACCCCCACCTCGCCGGCCGGCCCGGACTTCGGGCGCGGTCCGGTGTCCGGAGCGGCCGGAAGAAGGGAGTGGGACGGGAGCCGGCCTGTAAGCCGGGTTCTGTCGAGGGCAGCCATTCATCTGGGACGCGCGTCGCCGCGCGCCTCGTGCGACCTACCCGGGAGCGGCGCGGGCCACGCCTGTCGCTCCCCTATTTGGTCTTGCTCCGGGTGGGGTTTACCCTGCCACCGGTGTTACCACCGGCGCGGTGCGCTCTTACCGCACCTTTTCACCCTTGCCCGCGCTCGGCGGGCGGTATGTTTTCTGTGGCACTTTCCGTAGGCTCGCGCCCCCCAGGCGTTACCTGGCACCCTGCCCTGCGGAGCCCGGACTTTCCTCCCCGCCGCGAGACGCGGCGCAGCGGCTGCCCGGCCGACTCCCGCCGCGCCAGTATCCGCCTCGCGGTTCCGCTCCGCAACCGGGAACCGGGGCCGGAGTGGAGTTCCACGTTCCTCATCCGGCGGGCGCACGGGAGCCCGAGCTTCCGCTCCGACCCCGATTCTCCCGTGCGTCCCGGCGATCGAGGGCGAGTCGATACAGGCGCTTGCGCGGTACCCCGGTCGCGCGGGCCGCGAGGTCGACCGCCTGGCGCAGGGGCAGGGCCTCGAGCAGGACCTCGAGGGTCCGCTCGGCCGCGGCGGGGATCTCGCGCCCCCGCTCCCGGCCGGCGACCACCAGCACGTACTCTCCCCGGGGCGAGCCCAACCGGGACACGGCCTCCGCGAGGGTGGTGCGAGTGATCGTCTCGTGCCGCTTCGTGAGCTCGCGCGCGATGACCGCCCGCCGCCCGCCGCCGAACGCGGCGCACATGGCCTCGAGGGAGGCGGCGACCCGGTGCGGCGCCTCGTGGAAGACGAGCGTCCGCGGGTCGTCCGCGAGCCCCTCGAGACGGGCCGCCCGCGGCCCCCGCGCGGCGGGAAGGAAGCCCTCGAAGGCGAACCGTTCCACAGGCAGCCCGGCGACGGACAGCGCGCACAGGAACGCGCTCGGCCCGGGTACCGGCACCACCTGGACCCCCGCCTCCGCCGCGTCGCGCACGAGCACGAACCCCGGGTCGCTCACGAGCGGAGTCCCTGCATCGCTCACGAGGGCGAACGATGTTCCGGCGAGAAGGCGGTCGAGGATCTCCGGCGCGCGACGCCGCTCGTTGTGCTCATGGAGGGATTCGAGACGGGCCGCAACCGCGTGGTGGGCGAGCAGCCGTCCGGTATGGCGGGTGTCCTCGGCGACCACGACGTCGACCGCACCAAGCACGGTCTTCGCCCGCTGGCCGAGATCGGCGAGGTTCCCGATCGGGGTCGCGACGACGTAGAGGATGCCCGTGCCTCCCTCCCCCGCCCCGCCCGCCGGGGCGTGCCCCTCCCCCGCGGGGGCGGCGCTCATTGACATGTCCCACCTCCCGGCGAATACTTCCGGCGCCCGAGGCACCCCATGACTGGCGCGCATATCTCACCAACTTCTTGGCTAGCGGTCGCGGATCTGCTCGCTGTGACAAGGCGTACTCCCTCAAGCCGCTTCACCGTCTTTCGATCCGTGCGCCTTGTCACAGCGGCATCTCCGCGCCCAGACCCGAAAATCTCAGAGAGTTTTTCGGGTGAGTGACCATCTCGAAAAATTCGCAGAATTTTTCGAGTAAGCGACGAAAGTTGGTGAGACATGCGCGCTAGCGTACCGCGAATTGCCGCCCTTCTTTCCGCCGGGTACCTCGCGGCCGCCGTCCTCGCCGGGTGCGTGCAGGGAACCGGGACCGGTTCGACGGTTCCCGAGCCCGAGGTCTCGGAGCCGGCTGCCCTCGCGCGGCAGGGGCGGCACGAAGAAGCGGCCGCCGCATGGCTCGCCGAAGCCGCCCGAGCGGAGGCCGAGGACGCGCCCGCGCTCCGGCTCCGCGCCGCCGACGCCTGGCAGAAGGCCGGCGACTCCGCCCGCGCCGGCGAGACCGCGCGGGCAATCGACCCCGACGGGCTGAACGCCGGGGACCGAACCCGCCGCTCGCTTCTGCTCGCCCGCGCCGCCCTCGCGCGCGGCGCGAAAGACGATGCCTTCGCCGCCCTCCCCTCCCTCGAGGAGATGCTCGCCCTCCCGGAGCCCGCCGCGGCGCTCGGGATCGCGATCCGCACGGCACGGGGAGCCGGCCGGACCCGCGACGAAGTCCGCTTGCGGGCCGCCCTCGACCCACGCCTGCCCGATCCCGGCGCGAACCGGACGGCCATCTGGAGCCTCGTCCGCTCGCTCCCCGTCGAATCGCTCGCCGTGGAGATCCCGGCAGCGCCAGGCCAGCCGGGAGGAGCGGCCGCCGGGTGGTTCGAGCTCGGACGGCTCGCGCACGCGCACCGGGTCGACTTCCCCGCCTTCTCGACCGCGCTCCTGCGCTGGCGCACACGTTACCCGGACCACCCGGCGGAAGCGTCCATCCTCCCCGGACTCACCGACGAAATCCGGCGCAAGGGCGCGCCCCCGAGACACGTGGCGCTCCTCCTTCCGCTCTCGGGGACGTTCGCGTCCGCCGCCGCGGCGGTGCGCGACGGATTCCTCGCCGCCTGGTACGCCGAGGGGAGCCGGAACCGGCCCGTGGTCTCCGTCCACGACACGGGGACCGGGGAGCCGGACGAGGTCTTTCGCAGCGCGATCGCGGAGGGCGCCGACTTCGTCGTCGGACCGCTCCGCAAGAAGGCGATCGGCCGTGTCGCAGTCCTCGCGGACCGTGGCGCGCCGGTCCTTCTGTTGAACGCCCTCGACAGCGGCGCCGGCCCTCCGGCCGAAGGGCCCCCGCTCTACCAGTTCGCGCTCTCGCCCGAGGACGAAGCCCGCGCGGTCGCCTCTTTCGCGCGCCGGAACGGCTACCGCCGGGCCGGACTGCTCGTTCCGGAGACGGACTGGGGGGCGCGGGTCGCCGACGCGTTCACCGAGGCGTGGGAAGCATCCGGAGCGACCGTCGTCGCCCGCGCCGCGTACCGGGGCGCCGCGGAGGACCTCGCGCAGCCGGTCCGCGACCTGCTCGGCGTCGACACGAGCGAGGAGCGAGCCCGACGGTTGCGGCGCGTCCTGCGGCGCTCCATCGCCCACGAGCCGTTTCCTCGCGGCGACCTCGACTTCGTCTTTCTTGTCGGGTTTCCGCGCGAGGCGCGCCTGCTCCGCCCCCAGATCATCTTCCTTCGCGCTCCCGACCTCCCGATCTACGCCACATCGCACGTGTTCGCGGGAGTGCCCGAACCGCAGCACGACCTGGACCTCGACGGGGTCGTCTTCTACGACATGCCATGGGTACTGAGTCCCGCGTCGGACGAAGACGGGCTGCGCGAGCGGATCCTCGCCCTGTGGCCGGCTGCGAGCGAAGGGTTCATCCGGTACTACGCGTTCGGGGCGGATGCCTATCGGCTGCAGCGGTGGATGTTCCGGCTCGCCGACCGCCCGGGAGAGGCGGCCGTGGCCGGCCGGACCGGACGTCTGACCGTCGGAGCGGATGCGCGGGTGCGAATCGACATGGCCTGGGCCCGGTTCCGGAACGGGGTCCCCGAACCGGTCGCGCAATGATCCCGCACGCCGATCGGACCCTGCGCGGGCGGTGGGCGGAGGAGGTCGCGGCCCGCCACCTTGCCGAGCACGGGCTCGTGTGCCGGGACCGGAATTTCCGCTCCCGGCACGGGGAGATCGACCTCGTCATGGAGGACGGCGGAGTGCTGGTCTTCGTCGAGGTCCGCTCGCGAGGCGGGACGGGCTTCATGGACCCGGCGGAGAGCGTGGACGTACCCAAGCGCCGTCGGATCGTGCGCACCGCGGACGCCTGGCTCCGCACCCGCCGGCGCTCTCCACTGCCCGCCTGCCGATTCGATGTCGTCGCGGTCACCGGCGAGCCGGATGCGCCCCACATCCGGTGGCTTCGGGGTGCCTTCGACACGTGATCCGTGCGATCATGGGACCTCCTGACCCAATCCACGCGTTCCGCAAATGTCCAGGCCTGCATTGACACTCGCGAGCGTCCTCGCGTCCGTCCTCGTCCTCGGAGGGTGCGGGGCACCGATAGTCGTGGGCACCGCGGGGGTCGCCGGCTCCGGCGCGGTCGCCGTGGACAAGCGTACCTTCGGCACGATGGTGGAGGACGAAGGCATCGAGTGGAAGGTCCGGGCCGCGATCAATCAGGCCGGCCTGAAGGAGGACGAGCGCCACAACGTCAAGGTCACGAGCTTCAACCGCATCGTTCTTCTGACCGGCCAGGTGCCCGACGAGGAGGCGAAGGGGAAGGCGGCGGACGAGGCGGGACGGGTCGAGCAGGTCCGGGGAGTCCACAACGAGCTGGTGTTGGGACCACCGACCAAACTTTCCACGCGGTCTGCGGACGCGGTCGTCACCGGCCGGGTCAAGGTTGCCGTGGCGGCGAACAGCGACCTCAAGCCCCCAGCGAACGTGAACAACAAGGTCGTCACCGAGGACGGTGTCGTGTTCCTGATGGGCCTCGTGACCCGCGAGGAGGCCGAGGCAATCACGGCGGCCGCCCAATCGGTCCCGGGCGTGCGCCAGATCGTCCGTCTCTTCGAGTATCCGGATTCCTAGCTGACGACCCGGAGCTTGGGACGCCCCTTGTTCGGGGGCGTGTCCGGGGGCGGCTGCTCCCCCTCCCCCTCCTCCTCCGCGAGCGCGATGCCCTTGCCGTTCTCGCGGGCATAGACCGCGAGAACGCACCGGACAGGGACGTTGACGTCGAAGTGCCGCCCGCCGAACCGAGCCCCGAAGGCGATCGCCTCGTTGCCGAGGTCGAGGGCGCGCACCGACCGGGGCGAGATGCCGAGCACGATCCGGCCGTCCTTGACGTAGTCGTCCGGGACCTCGACGTCTTCCCCTTCCACGTTGACCAGCAGGTACGGGGTCAGCCCGTTGTCGACGATCCACTCGTAGATCGCCCGGATGAGGTAGGGACGGTTGGAGGTCAGCGCATTTCCTCCTCGAGCTCGGTCAGGCTCCGCTCGAACGCCTCGCGATCGAAGACCCGATCCGCGTAGGCGCGAAGGCCCCGGCTGCGGGGAGGAAGCTTGATCCCGTATCGGGGCAGGCGCCACAGAATCGGCGCCAGGTAGCAATCGACCAGTGAGTACTCGTCCGTCATGAAGAATCGGCTTCGATCGAAGATCGGCGCGAGCGTGGTGAGGTGGTCGCGGAGCTGCGTGCGGGCGTGGTCCGCGTCGTCCGTCGCGTCGCCCTCGATCGAGTCGACGAGCCCGTAGATGTCCCGCTGTATCCGATAGCGGTAGAGTCGGCTGGTTGCGCGGGTCACCGGGTCCACCGGCATCAGGGGTGGATGCGGGAACCGCTCGTCGAGGTACTCCATGATGATCTGCGGCTCGTACAGGACCAAGTCGCGGTCCACGAGGGTCAGGATCGAATCGTAGGGGTTGAGCGTGTGCAGGTCCTCGGGACGGTCGTGATCGGAGACGAAATGGATCTCGACGTTGACCGCCTTCTCGGCCAGGACCACGCGCACCGCGTGGCTCGTCGGTTCCGCGGCCGCGGAGTAGAGCGACATGACGGCGCCCCGGCCGAGCCGGGGACCGAAGTCATCCGGTTCCACGGAGCTTGAACGCCTCCGGTCGGACACTCCGGTCACACACCGGCCGCGGCCGGAGATTCCTCGCGAACCCCGGGCTCCCCCATCCCGCGTTCAGTGAACATCCTTCCAGTACTCCTTGTAGAGAAGCCGCGCGATCACGAAGAACACGAGCAGGAACAGCAGGACCCAACCCCCGATGACATAGCGATCGAGCTTGGCCGGCTCCCCGATGTAAACCATGAAGTTGACCAGATCGCGGACCGCGCGGCGATACTCGGCCACGCTCATGCTTCCCGGCTCGACGAGCTCGAGCAGGTCTCCGGCCCCTGTCGGGGCGGCGTGCCCGTCATCCCCGGCATTCTCCTTCCTCGCCTGCACCCCCTGGAGGTCGACGAGGGCATGCGGCATCGCGACATCGGGGAACACGAGGTTGTTCGCCCCGAACGGACGGTCCTCGTCGCGATAGAAGGTCATGAGGTAGGTGTAGATCCAGTCCGGCCCCCGCGCACGGGACGTCAGGGAGAGATCCGGTGGAGGCACGCCGAACCAGGCGTTGGCATCCTCCGCCCCCAGGGTGGCGAGAATCGGATCGCCCGGCTTGTCCGAGGCGAACATCAGGTTCGCCCGCACCTGCTCCTCGCTGAGCCCGAGGTCCCGGCCCATGCGGCTGTACCGCACGAACTGGGCGGAGTGGCAACCCGCGCAGTAGTTGACGAACAGCTTCGCGCCGCGCTGCAGGGAGGCGCGGTCTCCAAGCTCCACCTTGGCCTCAAGCAGGGAGATCTGCCCTCCCGCAGCCCCGGCTCCGCCCGCGAGGACGAGCGCGACGAGTCCGGCGATGCACGCGCCCCGTTTCATCCAGCTCATCGGTACACCACCCTCTCCGGCACCGGCCGCGGTTCGTTCAGACTGGTCACGATCGGTCCGATCACGAACACCACGTAGTACACGAGCGGGATCAGCGCACTCCAGAGGATGAGCCCGACCTTGCCCGCGTCGAAGCGGATCACGTCCGCTGCAGCGATCAGGACCGCCAGAACGATGAACGTGTTCACGTGCACCGACGCACGGCGCTCGCGGCTGTACAGCCACAGAACGATGAAGAACGAGAAGTAGAGCTCGCCGAACCGAAGCCCGAGCTCACCGAGAACCCGGGTCGGCGCCTGGGTGCCGAGATATCCGAGGAACACGAAGGTCAGCACGAACACCGCGATGAGGGCCGCGAACAGGGGGCCCCGGTAGCGGATCGACTTCACCGGATGGCGATCGATCCACGGCAGGAAGAACAGCACGAAGATCGAGGCGCCCATGGCGAGGACCCCGGTCAGCTTGTCCGGAATCGCCCGCAGGATCGCGTAGAAGGGGGTGAAGTACCACAGGGGGACGATGTGCTCGGGCGTCCGGAGCGGGTCGGCGCGCACGAAGTTGTCCTTCTCGAGGAACCACCCGCCGAACTCGGGCACGAAGAACACCACGATCGCGAACAGGAAGAGGAAGACGGTGACCCCCATCAGGTCCTTCACGGTGTAGTAGGGATGGAAGGGGATGCCGTCGCGGGGGTTTCCGTCCGGACCCTTGTTGCGCTTGATCTCGACCCCGTCCGGGTTGTTCGAGCCGACCTCGTGCAGCGCGAGGATGTGCAGCACGACGACCCCGAGCAGGGCGAGGGGAAGGGCCACCACGTGCAGGGCGAAGAAGCGGTTCAGGGTGGCGTCGGAGACCACGTAGTCGCCGCGGATCCAGAGCGCGAGCGCCTCTCCGATCCCGAACGGGATGGCCCCGAACAGCGAGATGATCACCTGCGCGCCCCAGTAGGACATCTGCCCCCACGGCAGCAGGTAGCCCATGAACGCCTCGGCCATCAGGATGACGTAGATGAACATGCCGAGCAGCCAGATGAGCTCGCGGTTGCCCTTGTAGGAGCCGTAGATGAGGGCCCGGAACATGTGCAGGTACACGGCGACGAAGAAGAACGAGGCGCCGACCGAGTGCATGTAGCGGATGAGCCAGCCCCACTCCACGTCGCGCATGATGGACTCGACGGAGGCGAACGCCTCGTCGGCGGAGGGCTTGTAGTTCATCGTGAGCCAGATCCCGGTCACGATCTGGATGACGAGGATGACGAGCGCGATCGAGCCGAAGTAGTACCAGAAGTTGAAGTTCTTCGGCGCGTAGTAGCGCGAGACGTGCTCCTCCCAGAGACTGATGAGGGGGAACCGCGCGTCGATCCATCCAACCAGGCGTCTCATGAGAGCGCGTCCTCCGCGCCGTGGTCGACGCCGATCTCGATCCGATCGCCGTCGAGGTAGCGGTGCGGCGGCACCTCGAGGTTGGTGGGGGCGGGGACGCCGGGATACACCCTGCCGGCGAGGTCGAACATGGACCCGTGACAGGGGCAGAAGAAGCCGCCCGGCCAGTCGTCTCCGAGGTTGTAGCGGTCCGCGCCGGCCGCGACCACGTACTGCGGAGAGCAGCCGAGATGGGTGCAGATCCCCACCAGGACGAGGTACTCGGGGTTGAGGGAGCGATACTCGTTGCGCGCGTACTCGGGTTGCTGGTCCGTCACCTCCGAGTCCGGATCGCGCAGGATCGGATCGAGCGTGGAGAGCGTGTCCAGCACCTCGGGGGTGCGGCGCACCACCCACACCGGCTTCCCCCGCCACAGCACGGTGATGAGCTGCCCCGGCTCCAGCTTGGAGACGTTGATCTGGACCGGGGCTCCGATCGCCCGTGTACGCTCGCTCGGCTGCCACGCGCTGATGAACGGAACCGCGGTGAACCCTAGCCCCACTCCGCCCACTACGCTCGCGGTGGCCGTGAGAAAACGGCGTCTCCCGCCGCTGACGCCACCCATTGTCATGGTCCGGACCTTCTCCTCGCAGAAACCGGGGGTCGACGCCGGAAGACTCCGACCGTCTTGGCGCGGATGTCTCTCCAGCATTCGCCGCGGGGGCGCCCGGTGCTGGTGAGATATCCGCGCCTGAGGGGCAATCTTATCATCCGCGCCCGGCCACCGGCGCCCGATTCGACATGCGAAGCGCGGCCGACCGTGCGTGGGCGGTCAGCCCTTCCGCCTCCGCGAGAACCACGGCCGTCTCGCCGAGTCGCCGGGCGGCGGACTCCGAGCACCGGATCACGTTCATGCGCTTCTGGAAATCGCAGACCCCGAGCGGCGAGGAGAACCGTGCCGACCGGCCCGTCGGCAGCACGTGGTTCGGACCCGCGCAGTAGTCGCCGAGCACTTCGGGGGAATGGCTCCCGAGGAACACCGCACCCGCGTGGCGGACCCCCTCCGCGAGGGTCTCGGGGTCGGCCACGGCCAGCTCCAGGTGCTCCGGAGCCATGAAGTTCGCGACCTCGACCGCCTCCTCGAGGTCGCGAACCAGCACGAGCGCGCCATTGCGCTCGAGCGACGCCCGAATGATGGCCGCACGCTCGAACCGGGGCACCATCTCCTCGAGCTCCGACTCGACCGCGTCGAGATAGGCCGACTCCGGGCAGACGAGGATCGCGCGCGCATCCTCGTCGTGCTCCGCCTGGGCCGAGAGGTCCGCCGCCACCCACTCGACGGGCGTGGTCCCGTCCGCGATCACGAGGATCTCCGACGGGCCGGCCACCGAGTCGATCCCGACCCGCCCGAACACGAGCCGCTTGGCCGTCGAAACCCAGGCGTTGCCCGGCCCGACGATCTTGTCCACGGGGGAAATGCTCTCGGTTCCCCACGCGAGGGCGGCGACCGCCTGGGCGCCGCCGATGGTCCAGATCCGATCCACCGCGGCGAGCCGGGCGGCGGCGAGCACCGCGGGGTCGAGCTCGCCGCGCGGCGCCGGCACGGTCATCACCAGCTCCCCGACCCCCGCGACGCGGGCCGGAATCGCGTTCATCAGCACCGAGGAAGGGTAGGCGGCGCGCCCTCCGGGCACGTAGATTCCGGCACGGTCGAGGGGCACCACGCGCTGCCCGAGCACCGTGCCGTCCTGTTCCGCGCGGGACCAAGATTCTCCCTTCTGCCGCTCGTGGAAGTCGTGGATGCGCGCCGCCGCCGCCTCCAGCGCTTCGCGCAGCGTCCGGTCGAGCGAATCGAGGACCCGGGCGACACGGTCCGGCGGGACTTCCAGCTCCGCGCAGGCGGCGACGTCGCGCTCGTCGAGACGGTTCGTGAGCTCGACCACCGCGGTGTCCCCGCGGACGCGCACGTCCTCCACGATCGCACGCACCCCGGCCTCGACGTCCGGCGCCTCGAACTCGGCGAGGGCGGCGAGGCGGGCCCGGAAGTCGGCGGCCCGACTGTCGAGGCGACGCACGTTCACCGGGAGGGCTCGACCTGTTCGCGAAGCGCCGCGACGAGCTCCTTGACGGCGGCCGCCTTCATCTTCATCGACGCCTTGTTCACGATGAGGCGGGCGCTCACGTCCGCGATGTGCTCCACCGGCTTGAGGCGGTTGGCCCGCAGGGTGTCCCCGGTCGCGACGAGGTCGACGATGCGGTCGGCGAGTCCGACGTGCGGGGCGAGCTCCATCGACCCGTAGAGCTTGACGATCTCCGCCCGGACCCCGACGCCCGCGAAGTGGCGCCGGGCGATGCGCTCGAACTTGGTCGCGACGCGGACGCTGCCCGACGCCGGCGCGGACCCGCCGGGGTCGTCCTCGCGGGCCGCCACCACGATCCGGCAACGCGCAATCCCGAGGTCGAGCGGCTCGTACCACTCCTCGCCGGGGTACTCCAGGAGCACGTCCCGCCCCGCAATGCCGGCGTCGGCCGCGCCGTACTCGAGGTAGGTCGGCACATCCTGCGCCCGGAGGAAGACGAGGCGCACCGGCGGGCGCCCCGGCGCGACGTCCGCTTCGAGGATGAGCTTGCGGGTCCTGAGCGGGTCCTCCCGGGCCACGATGCCGATCGCGGCGAGCAGGGGGATCGCCTCGCGAAGGATGCGCCCCTTCGCGACCGCGATGGTCAGCCCTTCCTCCGCCGACGCGGTCACGTGGGCACCGTGCGAACGCACGCCCGACCCCGGGCGGGCTTGTCCTCGATGCGCTCACAGCCGCGACCGATGTGATGGATCTCGTCGACCATGGTTGCCCCTTCGCTCACATCTATCGCGGTCACGTCGGAATCCTGCGACTACGTGCCACGCGCTGGGGCGAGCTTCTCCTCGATGCGCCCGTAGCCGCGATCGATGTGGTGGAGCTCATCGACCATGGTTTCCCCCTCGCCCACATCGATCGCGGTTACATCGGCACCCGGCGGATACGCGCTCCGAGCTGGGCGAGCTTCTCCTCGATGCACTCGTAGCCGCGGTCGACGTGGTGGATCTCGTCGACCACCGTCTCGCCCTCGGCCACCAGCCCCGCGAGCACGAGGCTCGCGGAGGCGCGGAGATCCGTGGCGGCGACCGGAGCGCCGGTCAGCCGCCCCACCCCGCGGGTGACCGCGAAGTTGCCCCGCACCTCGATGTCCGCCCCCATGCGCTGCAGCTCGTAGGCGTGCATGAAGCGGTTCTCGAAGATCGTCTCGCGGATGGTGCCGGTGCCCTCGGCCACCGAGTTGAGGGCCGTGAACTGCGCCTGCATGTCGGTGGGAAACGCGGGAAACGGCGCTGTGGTGACATCCACCGCGGCGAGCGGCCGCACCCCGGCGTCCACCCCGATCCAGTCCGGCCCGGTGGTCACCTCCGTGCCCGCCTCCGCGAGCTTGTCCAGCACCGCCCGAAGCTGGTCCGGGCGCGCGTCCTTGACCATGATCCGGCCGCCGGTCATCGCCGCCGCGACGAGGTAGGTCCCGGTCTCGATGCGGTCCGGCTGGACCGCATAGCGCGCCCCGGACAGGGTCTCCACCCCCTCGATCACGATCCGGTCGCTGCCGTGGCCGTCGATCCGCGCCCCCATGGAGTTGAGGCAGTTGGCGAGGTCCACGATCTCCGGCTCGCGCGCCGCGTTCTCGATGACCGTCGTGCCCTTCGCGAGGGTCGCGGCCATCATCAGGTTCTCGGTCCCCGTCACCGTCACCTGCTGCATGACGAGGTGGGTTCCCGCGAGCCGCCGCGCGGTGGCGTGGATGAAGCCGTTCTCGAGGTGCACCTCCGCCCCCATCCGAACGAGTCCGTCGAGGTGCAGGTTGACCGGCCGCGACCCGATCGCGCAGCCCCCGGGAAGCGACACGGTGGCGCGCCCGAAACGGGTGAGCAGGGGGCCGAGCACGAGGATTGAGGCCCGCATCGTGCGCACCAGCTCGTGGGGCGCGGTGAACTCGCGGATGTTCGCGCAGTTCGCGTGGATCTCCATGCGCTCGTCGAGGAGGAGGTCCGCGCCCATGCGGCCGAGGAGCTCCATGGTGGTGGTGATGTCGTGCAGGTGGGGCAGGTTCCCCACCGTCATGGGGCTGTCCGCGAGCAGGGTCGCGGCGAGGATCGGGAGCGCGGCGTTCTTCGCTCCCGAGGTCCGGATCTCGCCGAGGAGCGGAACGCCCCCCGAGACGATCAGCTTGTCCACCGGCGGTTGCCGGCGGTCGTTCAGCGGTTGCTCTCGGCCCACCGTTCGGGCGTCCAGGTCTCGATGGAGAGGGCGTGGAGGGCCTCGCTGTCGAAGCTCTCGCGGAGCGCGTCGTTGACCAGGCGGTGCTGGCGGATCCGCGTGAGCCCCGCGAACGCCGCCGCGATCACCACCGCCCGGAAGTGCCGGCCGTCGCCTTCCACGTGCGCGGTCGCGCCCGGAACCCCGGCTTCGATGAGCCGCTTGATGTCGAATTCGTCCATGTCCTCCTACCCGAACAGGTCGCCGTCCACCCCGCTGAGGCCCGCGATCGCCCTCAGGGCGGCGGGCGTGCCTCGGAAGTGTATCCGCCCGCCCTCCCGGCGCGCGGTGCGCTGCCACGCGACGAGCAGGGCGAGCCCGGCGCTGTCGGCCGCCTCGATCCCGCCGAGGTCGAAGGTGAGCGATTCCTCCCGCCAGCGCTCCGGCCCCACAACTGCGCGGGCCGCCGCCCGCACCTCCTCCACGGTGTCGAAGGTGAGCGGACCGCAGACGCGCACCGTGCCGTCCCCGTCGATGCCGAAGCGCTCAGTCGCCATCGCCGCCCGACGCCTTGTCGAAGAGGAACTGGCCGATCAGCCGCTCGAGGATCATCGCCGACTGGGTGAGGCCGATCTCGTCTCCCGAAGCGAGGAACTCCTCGTCCACCCCGGGGCTGATCGAGATGTACTGCTCGCCGAGCAGTCCGGCGGTGAAGATGCTCGCGGAGGAATCGGCCGGCACCCGGTCGTACCGTCCCTCGATCTCCAGGGTGGCGATGGCCTCGTAGGTTTCGGAATCGAAGCCGAGCCCGACCACCTGGCCGATCCGGATGCCCGACATCGAGACCGGCGCCCGCACCTTGAGCCCGCCGATGTTCTCGAAGCGCGCGGTCACCTGGTACGAACCGGAGTCGGAATGAAGGGTCAGGTTGCCGACCCGTACCGCGAGCATGAGCAGGGCCGCGAAGCCCGCCGCCACGAACAGCCCGACCACCGCCTCGATCTTCCGTTCACGCGTCATCTCTGCGTCTCCGGTTCATGCCCGCGTCTTCACGACCCGAATTGCCCGGCCCGCGGCTCGACGCGGGCTGAAAGCCCGCGCTCCCGGGAGTTCACGGTCGGCCGGGTCTCGGTCTCGCTAGTCATTGAACATGAGGGAGGTGAGGACGAAGTCGAGGCCGAACACCGCGAGCGACGACCACACCACCGAGCGGGTCGTCGCCCGCGACACCCCTTCCGAGGTGGGGATGGCGTCGTGGCCCTGGAAGAGGGAGATCCACGTGACCACGACCCCGAACACCACGCTCTTCACAATCCCGTTCACGACGTCGTCGCGGAAGTCGACCCCCGCCTGCATCTGGGACCAGAACGCCCCGTCGTCGACGCCGAGCAGCCCGACCCCGACGAACTGCCCCCCGAGCACCCCGATCGCGCTGAACATCGCGGCGAGCAACGGCACCGAGAGGATCCCGGCGAGGAACCGCGGGGCGACGACCCGATGCAGGGGATCGACCGCCATCATGCCCATCGCCGCGAGCTGCTCGGTGGTCTTCATGAGGCCGATCTCGGCCGCGAGGGCGGAGCCCGCCCGGCCCGCGTAGAGAAGGGCCGAGACCACCGGCCCGAGCTCGCGCACGAGGGCGAGGGCCACCGCGAGGCCGAGGGACTCCTCGGCCCCGAAACGCACCAGCATGTTGTACCCCTGGAGACCGAGGACCATGCCGACGAAGGCGCCCGACACCAGGATGAGCACCATGCTCTGCGCCCCGACCCGTCCGAGCTGTCGGAGGAGTTCCCGCCCCCGAAGCGCCGCGCCGGGCAGTCCGACCAGGACCCGACCGAGGAAGACGGTGCCCCTCCCGAGCACCTCGAGCCAGCCGAGGACGTGCCGGCCGAGCCACGCAAACGTCTCCATGGGGATGCCCGCCCAACCGCTCGAACGCGGCAGATCAGGCGCGCGCCGCGGTGGACGGGCCGCCCGGCGCAGCCCCCAGCAGGTCCTCCGCGATCGGAGGTCCCGGAAAGTGGAACGGCACCGGACCGTCCGGGAGGCCCCGCATGAACTGCCGGACGGAAGACTCGGCCGAGGCGTGGATCTTCGCCGGCGCGCCCGTCGCGATGCATCGGCCGCCGGAAAGGACGTGCATCCGGTCCGCGATCGCGGAGATCTCCTCGACGTCGTGCGTCACCACGATGCTGGTGAGTCCGAGCGCATCGTTGAGCTGCCGTATGAGAGCCGTGAGCACTCCGGCGGAGATCGGGTCCTGGCCGGCAAGCGGCTCGTCGTAGAGGATGATCTCCGGATCGAGGGCGATCGCGCGGGCGAGGGCAACGCGGCGTGCCATTCCCCCCGAGAGCTCGCGCGGCCAGAGGCGCCGGGCGTTTCGCAGACCCACCGCCTCGAGCTTGAGCAGCACCACATCCCGGATCGTCTCCTCGGCGAGGCGGGTGTGCTCGCGGAGGGGGAACGCGACGTTGTCGAAGACGTCGAGGTCGGTGAAGAGGGCCCCGGCCTGGAACAGGACCCCCATCCGCTTGCGGAGCGCGTAGAGGCGGGAGCGCGAGAGGCGGTGCACGTCCTCGCCGCCGACCCGCACGCGCCCGCCGTCCGGCCGGAGCTCCCCGCCGATGAGCTTGAGGAGGGTCGTCTTGCCCACCCCGCTCGGCCCGAGCACCGCGGTGATCTCGCCCTTTGCCATGGTCATGTCGAGGGAATCGAAGACCGGCCGCGACCCGCGGTAGAAGGAAAGCCCCTCGACGGCGACCAGGGGCTCGGGGGCGGCCGGGGACGGAGCGGGAGGCGGCTCAGCGGCCATGAACCGACCCCGCGCCGGGCCGGGCGGCGCTCCCCTCGCGGCGGATGGAGGGCGGGTTCACGGCATCCTCAGGGACCCGCCGGGTCGTCCACTCCTTCCTTCTTGACCGGGAGGAGGTCCGTGCGGCTCACCCCGAGGGCAAGGGCGGAGACGCTCGCGACGTAGATCGACGAATACGTCCCGATGAGCACCCCGACGATGAGGGCGGTCGCGAACCCGTGGATGAGCTCCCCGCCGAGCACGAACAGCGCGACGAGCACGAGCAGGGTCGTGAGCGACGTCATCAACGTCCGCGAGAGGGTCTGGTTGAGCGACCGGTTCATGACCTCCTCGGTGCTCCCCCGGCGCACCCGCCGGAAGTTCTCCCGGACCCGGTCGAAAACCACGATGGTGTCGTTGAGCGAGTACCCGATGACCGCGAGGGTCGCCGCGAGCACGGTGAGATCGAACTCCAGCCCCAGCACCGAGAAGAAGCCGAGGGTGATGAGCACGTCATGCACGAGCGCGGCGATCGCGCCGAGGGCGAACCGGTACTCGAAGCGCAGCCACACGTAGACGAGGATCCCGAACAGGGCGATGAGCATCGCGAGGCCGCCGTCCTCGGTCAGCTCCTCCCCGACCTGGGGCCCGACGAACTCCACCCGCCGGAGGGACACCTCCTCTCCCTCCTGGAGCACCCGCAGGATCCGGGAGCTGAGCTCCGCCCGGGTGAGCCCCTCGCGCGGCGCGATCCGCACCAGCACGTCGCGCACCGTGCCGAAGTGCTGCACCGCCGCCTCCTCGAAGCCCGCCCGGGCCAGTGCGCCGCGGATCGGATCGAGCTCCGCGGGCTGGGCGTAGCCGACCTCGATCAGGGTTCCGCCGGTGAAGTCGATCCCGAAGTTGAGTCCGCGAACGCCAAGCGAGACGATCGACACCGCGAGCAGCGCGGCCGAGAGCCAGAGAGCGGCACGGCGGCGCGCGAGGAAGTCGATGTGGGGCAGACGGCTGAAGAGATCGCGCATGGACCCGGCTCGGCTCAGATGGAGAGCGCGGTCACCCGGCGGCCGCCGTAGACGAGGCCGACCACCGCGCGGGTGCCCATGATGGCGGTGAACATGGAGGTGACGATCCCGATGGAGAGGGTGATCGCGAACCCCTTGATGGGGCCGGTGCCGAAGCCGAACAGCACCACCGCCGCGATGAGGGTCGTCACATTGGCGTCGAGGATGGTGGAGAAGGCCTTCTGGTACCCCGACTGGATGCTCGCCTGCGGGGTGTTCCGGTTGCGGAGCTCCTCGCGGATCCGCTCGAAGATGAGGACGTTCGCGTCCACCGCCATGCCCACGGTGAGCACGATGCCCGCGATTCCGGGCAGGGTGAGGGTCGCCTGGAGCATGGACAGCACGGCGACGATGAGCACCAGGTTGGCCGCGAGGGCGAGGTTCGCGACGAGCCCGAAACGCCGGTACCAGAACGCCATGAACCCGAGCACCAGGCAGAACCCGATGATCACCGAGCGCAGCCCCTGGTCGATGTTGTCCTGGCCGAGGCTCGGGCCCACCGTACGCTCCTCGATGATCTCGATGGGCGCGGCGAGCGCCCCGGCGCGGAGCAGCAGGGCGAGGTCGCGCGCCTCCGCGGTGTTGTCGAGCCCGGTGATCTGGAAGCGCTTGCCGAGCCGGTCGCGGATGACCGCGATGTTGATGACCTCCTCGATCGTGCGCCGGGTGCGCACGTCGCGCCCGTCGACCCGCCGCACGTCCGTCTTGTTCTCGATGAACACCACCGCCATGCTGCGCCCGATCTTGTCCTTCGTGCGCTCGGAGAAGAGCCGCGCCCCCTTCCCGTCGAGGGTGATGAAGACGGCCGGCGAGCCGGTCTGCTGGTCGATCCCGGACGCGGCGTCGATGATCGAGTCGCCGGTCAGCATGAGCTGGCGGTAGAGCAGCACCGGGCGGCCGTTGCGCTCGTGATACAGCCGCGAACCGGCGGGGACCCGGCCGGCCTGCGCATCGGAGACCGAGTGCTCCTCGTCCACCATCCGGAACTCGAGGGTGGCGGTGGCGCCGAGGATGTCCTTCGCCCGCGCGGTGTCCTGCACCCCGGGGAGCTGCACCACGATGCGGCTGTCGCCCTGGCGCTGGATCACGGGCTCGGCCACCCCGAGCTCGTTGACCCGGTTGCGAAGGGTCGTCACGTTCTGCTGGAGGGCGAACTCCCGCGTGGCCCGGACCGCCTCCTCGTTGAGCGCGAGGCGGAGCCGGAAGTCCTCCCCGCCGAAGTCCTCCTCCGTCACCGTGAGGTCCGGGAACTCGCGGTCGATGCGCCGCGCCGCCTCGTCCCGCGCCTCGGCTGTACGCAGCCGCACCTGGAGCCCCCCCTGGGGGTCCCGGCCCACCGAGCGGTACCGCACCCGGGCCTCCCGGAGCAGGGTGCGCACGTCGCCGGTGTACCGCTCCTCGGCCTGGGCCACCGCGGCCGGCATGTCGACCTCCATGAGGAAGTGCACGCCGCCGCGCAGATCGAGGCCGAGGTACATCGGCAGCAGGCCGGTGGCGGCGAGCCATCGCGGCATGGCGGGCGCGAGGTTGAGGGCAACGATGTAGCCGGGGCCGAGGTCGGCGCGCAGGAGGTCCTGGGCCTTGAGCTGGGTCTCGGTGTCCCCGAAGCGGGCGAGGAGCCGGCCGTCCTCCAGAGCCACCGAGTGGGCGGGGACTCCGCCGGCCTCGAGCGCACCGGCGACGCGGGCGGCGAGGCCGGTGTCGATCATGACCCCTCGTTCACCGGAGATCTGGACCGCGGGATCCTCGCCGAACACGTTCGGCAGGGCGAAGACGACGCCCGCGGCCAGCACGGCCGCAATGAGAAGGTGCTTCCAGAGCGGGTAGCGATTGGGCATGACCCGGGACTCGGCTAGAACTCTTGGGCGGCGCGGAGATTCAAGGCGGGATCAGTGTCGTGAATCGTCTTCGGGAACGAGGGGGCCGGGGCTGCGGCAAGCGGAGGCGCTCCACGGGTCGGCGAGAGGTGGAGAGGGTTCGGACGAAGAGGGCGCTTCATGCACGTCTCGTCGGCCCCTGGCGCCGCCTCGCCGGAGCTCAGGCCGACTTGATGGTCCCCTTCGGCATCAGGTTCGCGACCGCCGAGCGCTGCACGCGCACCTCCATCCCCTCGCCCACCTCCACGGTGATGAAGGAGTCGCCGACCGCGGTGATCCGGCCGAGCAGCCCGCCGTTGGTCACCACCTCGTCGCCCTTGCTGAGGGCGCCCACCATCGCGCGGTGGTCCTTCGCCTTCTTTTGCTGGGGCCGGATCAGCAGGAACCAGAACACGACGAAGATGAGGATGAGCGGCACGAAGGTGGCGAGCATGCCGCCCGCGCCTTCCCCGCCCGCCTGCGCGTAGGCGTTTTCGATGAAGAAGCTCATGAAGGAAACGGCCCCTTGGTCGATGGGTTCCGGAAAGCAAACGGAAATTATGCCACAGGGGGGAGGCCCCGCGCCGCCCGGAACTCGCGCCGGAACCGGGCGAGGTCCCCGGCCCGGATCGCCGCGCGCAGATCCGCCATGAGCCCCTGGTAGTGGTGGAGGTTGTGCAGCGACGCGAGACGGGCGCCCAGGATCTCGCCGGACCGGTCGAGGTGGTGCAGGTAGGCACGGGAGAACCGGGTGCACGCGGGGCATTCGCAGCCCGGCTCGACCGGCCGGACATCGTCGCGGTAGCGGCGGTTGCGGAGGCGAAGGACCCCGCTCCGCACGAACAGGTGGGCGTTGCGCGCATTCCGGGTCGGGAGCACGCAGTCGAAGAGGTCGACGCCGCGCCAGACCGCCTCCACGATGTCCTGCGGGGTGCCGACGCCCATGAGGTAGCGGGGCGCGCCGGAGGGCATGTCGGGGACCAGCGCGTCGAGCACGGCGAGCCGATCCTCCATCGGCTCGCCCACCGCGAGCCCGCCGATCGCGTAGCCGTCGAACCCGATCGCGCGAAGTCCCTCCAGCGACTCGGCGCGAAGGTCCGGCGAGGTCCCCCCCTGCA